>JBFJXH010000045.1:0-13370 GCA_041623215.1 Thermoplasmatota archaeon | reverse complement strand
CCCGGCGGTCCACATCAGCGAGTATGGCCTGGAGTTTCTGGTCGATGCTGTGATTTTGCTCCGGTACGTGGAACTGGATGCCAGCCTCGAAAAGGCGGTCAACATCCTGAAGTTTCGTGGCGGTTCTCACGACCGGTCGTACCGTCGTCTGACGCTAGATGAAGGCGGGTTCTCCGTTCACGGCACCTTCGAGGGCGTGGAGGGCATCAGCAGCGGCAGCGCGCGGCATTCCAGCATCGAAAAACGTGCCCGGAGGCTCATCTGATGAGCTCGGCGACCCTGGCCGCGTCCGCAGCCTTCGCGGTCGCCAGTGCGATGCTGTACTTCGTGGTGGGTGCCGTCGTGCGAAACCGCGTGGTCAACGACGATGAGGAGCTGCCCAACGCCGGATTCGTCGCCTGGTGGTGGGGCCTGGCGGCGTCCACACTGATTGGTGCTGGGCTAACCTTGACTGCGGCGGCCGGTTACACCTCGCTGCGCCTTTGGCTTGCAACCACATTCGTCAATCTGCTCCTGATTTGCATTGCCTTAGGTGGCCTCCTGTATTACTTGGGCTACCTGTTCACAGGGCGCCGGAGCCTCTGGGTGCCGCTGACCATTTTCTACCTCGTGTACTTCGGACTGCTGGCCGACTTCATCCTCGCAGGCGACCCAGTCGGGGTCCTTGTGGAGCGTTGGCAAGTAAGCATCGACTATGCAACTGACACGGCTGGGTCCCTGTTGTTCGCCATCGTAATCCTCCTATTGATTGGGCCCCAAATCGTGGGCGCCTTGGCGTACTTCACGCTCTTTTTCCGCGTCGATGACCGCACCAGTCGCTACCGTGTGGCCCTTGTCAGTTGGAGCATTATCTTCTGGTTCAGCAGTTCCTTGGTGGCGTCTTTCTCGACACTTGGCGACCAAGATTGGTGGCAGATTGCAAGCCGCTTCATCGCACTGGCTGCTGCCACGACCGTCCTGGTTGCCTACCGTCCTCCTCGCTGGATTCGCGAAACGTTTCACGTCAAGTCGGTGGAAGCGCGCGCTAAACCAACGAGGTCCGATGGATGATGGATTTGGTGGTCCGACGCCCGTCCAATTGGCGCTTCCTGGCTAGAGCGGCAATGGTGGCCGCGGCCTACTTCGTCTTGGCCGTCGCCAGCCTCGCCCTCTTTGCCACCGTGCATGCCCAGGTGAGTCCGGTTTGGCCGCCGATGGGTCTAGCCATTGCAGCGCTCCTGCTGTGGGGTCGCCCCTATTGGCCTGCCATCGCAGTGGGTGCCTTCTTCGCCAATCTCGTATCCGGCGCGGGTGCTGGCGCAAGCCTGACCATTGCCGCCGGCAATACGTTGGCGGCCGTAACCGGCACGTGGCTAACAGAAAGGTTCGCCCGTGGCATTGACGCTTTCAAAACAGGGGATGCCTACCTTCGCTTCGTGCTTGGCGGCGCGGTCGTGGCGAGCTTGGTGAGTGCGACAGTGGGCGTGGGGTCGCTGGCCGTGTGGGGCATAGCCGGCGCCGACGCCGTGCCGCGCTTGTGGCTACATTGGTGGTGGGGGGATGCGACGGGGGCGCTGCTTTTCACGCCCCTTTTGGTGACGTGGATTACGGGCCGATCGCATCCAATTGCCTGGCCGGCCATGCTGTTGGCCGTAACGGCGACGGTCGTTGTAGCCTGGCTCGTTTTTGCCGGCCCTGGCGGTTTTGGGTCACAGGCCTTCCCCGTAGCATTCCTAGTCATTCCGATTCTGGTAGCAATCGGCCAATGGATGGATCGGCGAGCCGCCACGGCCAGTCTGCTCGCGCTATCCGTTGTGTCGATTGCTGCCACCTTCAATGGCCTAGGTCCTTTTGCGGGGCATTCCCTGGACCAGGGGCTGTTGCTACTCCAAACGTATCTGGCGGCGGCAGCAGTCTCGACCATCAGCCTTGGAACTGCCGCCTACGAACGGCGCGTGACGGCCGCTCTGCTGGAGCGAACCGTGGAGGAACGCACCAAAGCCCTAGCCGGCGTCGTCGAGGACTTACGCACCCAAATGGCAGCCCGAGATCGGGCGCAAGCCACCATGCGCCGCACGCGCAGGCAACTTGAGAAGGCACAGGACCTGGCGCGCATGGGAAGCTGGGAACGAGACCTCATAGAAGGTCGTGAAACCTGGAGCGCCAGCCTGTACACCATCTTGGGTCTTGACGCCAAGAATTCGCGGCCGTCAGAGCGCAATCTTATGGCCCCGGTGCACGAAGAGGACCGGCCGGCGGTGGCCAAAGCCTTGCAAGCTTGCGTGGAGGAGGGCGAACCCTTTGTCCTTGACCACCGCGTATGCTGGCCCAACGGCCAAGTCCGCGATGTCCGGACATTTGGTGCCACCGAGGACGACGAAGACGGCCGCCCCCTCGTATTCTTTGGCGTCATGATTGACACCACAGACCAAGCCAGTCAGGAGCGACGCTTCGAAGCTGTCCTCGAGTCGGCTCCGGATGCCATGGTGATTGTGGACCAGCAGGGAATCATTGTCCACTGCAATCCGCGCGTCCACGACCTCTTTGGTTATACCGCCGGCGAATTGCAGGGCCTGCCCGTCGAAACGCTGATTCCCAAGACGTTACACGCGAAGCATCGCGGGCACCGCCACACCTACACGCAAGACCCACATGCCAGGCCGATGGGGTCCGGCCTGGATCTCAAGGCCACGCGAAAGGACGGCAGTGAGTTTCCCGTTGAGATTAGCCTGAGCCCGATTGACGACCCGGAAGGGCGCCTCGTCGTGGCGGCCATACGTGACATCACCAATCGCAAGCAAGCGGAAGAGTCAGAACGCTTGGCCTTCGAGCGCTTGCTGGAAGTGGAGAAGCTCAAGGAGGTGGACGCGTTTCGAACCCGGCTTCTCAACGCCACCAGCCACGAATTAAACACCCCCATTACCCCCATCCAGCTGCAACTGCACCTGCTGACGAGTGGCCTGCTGGGCGACCTCAACGAACGGCAGCGCCGCGCCGCCGACATCCTCGACCGTAACGTGAAGCGGCTCGCCCGGCTGGTTGGAGACATTCTTGATGTTGCCCGCCTAGAAGCTGGCCGCCTGCGGATTGTGCCGGAAACCATGGACCTGGCACGAGTGACGAGGGAAGCCATCGAGTCCTTCGAGGCACAAGCTGCCCAGCGCAAAATTCAGCTTGACCTGGCCGGGCCAAACCGACTCATGATG
This sequence comes from Thermoplasmatota archaeon, assembly GCA_041623215.1. GTDB lineage: Archaea > Thermoplasmatota > E2 > JACPAO01 > JAHFTW01 > JBFJXH01. The sequence continues at coordinate 10,185 of JBFJXH010000045.1, read as the reverse complement.
CAAGCTGATCCCAACCGAATCAGCCAGGTGCTGTACAATTTGGTCAGCAACGGTATCAAGTTCAGCCCGCAGGGCTCCGCCATTCAAATTGTAGTGTCAGAAGGCGATGGCGTTGCAACGCTGGACGTGGTTGACCAGGGTCCGGGCCTGACCGCAGAGCAGATCGCGCGTCTCTTCAAGCCGTTTAGCCAGGTGCATGATGCAAGTGACCCCGATGCGCCCACCGGCACCGGCTTGGGACTTTACATCAGCCGCGGCATTGTGACTGCCCACGGCGGATCCATTGAAGTTCGTAGTGAAGGGCACGGGCACGGCTGCACGTTCCACGTGGAACTGCCTCTGACCACGCCACCCGAGCCAGATCGCCCTGGCGCGCTTGCCGACGCGGATGCCGATGCAGCGGCGGGCGACCTGACCGGTCCGGCGCCCTTGCCACGCGCCAACCCCTAGAAACGACCCAATCAGTCTTATAGGCGATGCAAGTCGGCCGCCAAGTCCCCTCCCAGGGACGCGATATCGAAGGAGTCAGACATATGGCACTGAAAGGAATCGACAACAAGTCGAATCCTGTGCTCGTCGGCCTCATCAACGACCTCGCCAACGCCGGTCGTGACAATGAGGCCCCCATCTGGCGAGATGTCGCTTTGCGCCTAGCAAAGCCATCTCGCAACTGGGCACAGGTAAACGTCAGCAAGGTAGACGAACACGTTCGCGACGGCGAAAATGCGCTCATCCCCGGCAAGTTGCTCGGGGCCGGCGACATCGGCCGCGCCGTGACCGTCGTCTGCTACAACGCCAGTTCCACCGCGCGCGCCAAAATTGAGGCCGCCGGTGGCAAAGTCCTCACCATGAGCGAAGGCGCCAACGCCTTCCCGAAGGGTGAGAAGTGCAGGATTCTCGGGTGAACCAAATGACCACCACCGTGATTGACGCCAGCGGCCACATTCTCGGCCGCCTGGCCACCAACGTCGCCAAGCGTGCCTTGGACGGGGAAACCGTGCACATCGTGAACGCCGAGAAGGCCATCCTTTCCGGCAGCAGCAAGAAGGCCATCCAGGAGCGCTACGAGTTCAAGCGCACCGTGGGCACCATGCGTAAGGGTCCGTTCTTCCCCCGTGAGCCCCACCTCATCGTCAAGCGCACCGTGCGCGGGATGCTGAAGTACCAAACGCCTCGCGGCCGCGACGCCTACCGGCGCATCCAAGCCCACATTGGCGTTCCCAAGGAATTGGCCAACGAATCCACGCAAGTCGTGGCGGACGCCCAGCGCGACCCCCGCGTCTTCATGACCGTCGCCGAACTCTCCAGCCGGCTCGGCCGCCCCGTCACCGTGACGCAGCACCCGGCCCGCACCCCGCGAGACCGCGACGCACGCCCCGCCGCCGCGAAGGCAGCGCCGGCCGCAACGGAAGCCGCCCCCGCAGCGGCAGCCGCGAATGAGGAGGAGGAATAACCATGGCGAAGAAGGTCATCAACACAAGTGGAAAGCGCAAGACCGCCGTGGCTCGTGCCGCCGTCATGCGCGGCGAAGGCCGCGTCCGCGTCAACAAGGTCCCCCTCGCCGTTTACGGCAGCGAACTGGCCCGCCTCAAGATGGAGGAGCCCCTGTTCATTGCCGGCAAGAAGGCTGCCAAGCTCGACATCAAGGTCACCGTCCAAGGCGGCGGTGTCATGGGTCAAGCCGACGCCGTTCGCACGGCGATTGCCCGTGGCATCGTGGAGTACACCAACGACGACGAGCTGAAGGCGCAATACCTTGCCTACGACCGCACGTTGCTTGTCAACGACACCCGTGTCAAGGAGTCCAAGAAACCCCTCGGCCGTGGTGCCCGCAAGAAGCGCCAGAAGTCGTACAGGTGATCTCGTGATCATTCCTGTCCGTTGCTTCACTTGTGGTCGCGTCGTCGGCAGCGCCTGGGAAGACTACCAGGCGGCCATCGCCGAAGGCAAAGAAGGCAAAGAAGCCCTCGACGCCAGTGGCCTCGAGCGCTTCTGCTGCCGCCGCATGGTGCTGGCCCACAAGGACCTCATCGTCGACGCGTCGCCGTACGAGTAACCTCGGCGACGCTCCCTTTTCCCTTCTTTCTTCCTTTGGACCCGGGTGAGTCGTCACGACCTTCATTGCGGGGTATTTGGCGGGCATCCGTAGATGGCCTGCGGCCGCAATCCTCGAGGCGTCGCCGCAAGCACTCATAAGGGCCGATACTAGTCAACACGTATGCACGCCAGAATTGCCCTTGTTGCCTTCCTACTACTTGGCACGTTTCTCGCCGGTTGCACGGACGACGGCCCTGCGGTCGTTGATGACGGTTCAGACGTAGGGGAGGTGGATGTAACCTCGTCCACCGGCGGCATTCGCGGCGTGGTCGTGGATGATTCCATTCGCCCCATTGCGGGGGCTTTGATTTCTGTTATTGGTACGCAAAAGACTGCGGAGACTGATGCAACTGGTGCCTTCGTCATTAGCGGCCTAGCGCCAGCGGCCTACGAGGTTGAAGCTTCGCACCCACTCTACGACAGTGCCGTCCAGCCGACGGTGGTGGAGGCCGGCGTGGAGCGTCCGGAACTTCTCAAGTTCCAACTGGTCCGCGTCATCCTTGAGGAACCGTACATGCTAACGGACAAGTTCAACGGTTTCATCAGTTGTTCAATCAACGTCATTGTCATCAAGTCCGAAGAGTGTGGCGAAGGAGTTGGCAGTCCCCGACAAACCTGTGACCTCACGACGGTTCTACCGTGTGTGGACAACCCCGTCTTCCCGGGGGAACGCATCCTGAAGCAGGATAACAGTGCCGTCCAGGTGGACTTCACCGTGGATGGTGACTTCTTCCGAACCATCGTTGTTGAGCAAGTGTGGGAGCCTACTACCGAAGTCAGTGCTGGCACACAGGGCAGTTTTGACACCCGCGTGGCACTCAACTGGAGCTGTGACCCTGTGTGCGGTGGCCTCGAGCTGGCGCGCGAGCCAGAGGGCTACAGCCCAATCCGACTCCAAGTGGACGGCGACAACGAAACGGTCGTGAATCAAACCATTGACCACGAGACCACGTTCAGCACGTTCACGTGGGCGGGCGGCGACTTCGACGTGGACACGGTGGCCGTGACGCTGGAGCAGGACTTCGAACTGTTCGTCTCGGTGTTCTACTACTTGCCCGCACCTGAGGGGTGGTCCTTCGTGGCGGGCGACGTAAATCCGTTCCTGCCCTCGTCGTAGGCTCACCGCGCTTCACCAACGCAGGGCCGGTGGCCCGCACCACCGCATGGTTTGGCGGGGCCAAAGCCTAGGCTAGGCGGCGTCTGCCGCAGCGGCAGCCTTGGCCGCTTTGCGGGCTTCCTTCTCGGCCCGCTCTTCCTCCGTCTTGAAGGAGCCAAGGAAGTAGCCACCGGGAAGCTTGCGGAACCACTTGTAGGCGGCGCCTTCCTTCCGTGTCCGGCTGCCAAAGTACAGGTGTCGCCTGGTGACCTCGCCTAGCCATTCCTCTGGAATGACGAGGTGGCGATTAGGGTCCTTGTTCAGCGTGTGAATCGCCTCGCGCACCGACTCCGCCCCCTGCTCCTCGCGGACGCATCGCTCGTCCGGGTTCGCCAAGTGCTGGCGCTCCAGAATGGCCTCCTCCAGAACTTCCAGCAGGTTGTAGAAGAGTTGTCCACGCTTTTGCGTCTTTACTTGACGAAAGTGGCGCAGCAACAACTTGTCGTCGGCCACCAACCGCTGCATGGGCCCGGCGTGGGCAAAGAAGAGGGTCTTGCTGATGCTAGAGGGTTCGGCGTCATTGCTGGCGCGGTGCCCCGTCAGGAACTTCTCCACCAGGGCCGAGGGCTGCGGCGATTGCTCCAGCACTTCCATGACGGCCTCATCCACGGGGACGCCGCCCACACCGGCTCGTAGGTCCTGCATGGCAGCCTCGGCCGGCGTGATTTCGTAATCGTCGCCGTCCTCTTCATGGTGGGCTTCCGCCTCGCGGACCAGGTCTTCAGGGACATCGACGGTGGCAAAGCGCTCCATCCAGCCATGCTCTTTGGCGGCATCAAGCGCCTGCGTGGGCCCGCGGCGACCGGTAGCGAGGTACTGGACCGGTATCTTCAGGAGCAACTGGTCTAGGTCTTCCTTGCGCCGCTCGCGAATCCAGTCGGCCACCTCCTCGTAGCCGTCGGGCGTTAGGTTGCGGTTACCGATGGCCACAAGGCGCGTCTTCTCCACCAGCCCCTCGTGCCACAAGTCGTGGAAAATGGGCGGCAGAAATGGCAAGTTGCGTGCCGAGACGGCAACGGTCCCGCCCGTCCACTGCTTGCCGCCGCGCGTGTGGCTGAGTCCTTTGCGGTCACAGAATAGATTGAAGGCTAGGCCCTGCGCGAAGGGATCTTCCAGGTAGGGCACCACATGCTCCGGCACTTGGCCGAGCGCGAAGGCGACGGTGGGCGCCTCCTGCTTCTGGACCTTGCTGGTAACGGCCCTGATCTCCCGAATGCAGGCTGCCACTTCTGATGCGACGGCTCCTTTCAGAAGGCGGTCCGCTTCCTCGAGGGTTTCGATGGCGCGTTCAATGTGGCGTTCCAACAAGCGGTGTTGGGCCGGGTTGAGTTCGGACAACAAGAGCCGGATGGTGGGCACTTCAAAAACCCCATTGGCCGGCGGTCGTGGCTCGCATTCGTGCGTCTGCCTGCGCTGACACTGGTATTCGTCCTTGCCTGCGGCCTGGTTTGGGCCGGGGCTCTTATCCGGGCGCACCGTCCTGCCAGCTTGTGACTGAGCAACAACCTGACACCTCACCGTTTCGCCCCGACGCCATGGCCAATCGCCGCGTTTTTGTCACCGGAGGGGCCACGGGCATTGGCTTTGGCATTGCCACAGCCTACGCGCGGCACGGGGCTCACGTCACCATCGCCAGTCGTAACGAGGAGCGCCTGCAGGCGGCATGCGCGAAACTGGATGCGGCTGGCGCGGCCGGCACGAGCTACCACGTGATGGATGTGCGCGACAAGGACGCCGTGGAAGCGGCAGCCAAGGCAGCGTTCGAAGCCGGCGGCGTGGACACACTCGTCAACTGTGCCGCGGGCAACTTTCCAACGCCCTTTGCCGGCATGAGTGCCAACGCCTGGGAATCGGTCATTGACATTGTTCTCAACGGCACTGCCAACACAAGTCGGTCCATCGGGCTACGCATGTTGGAATCGGGAAAACCCGGGGACGTCGTCAACATCTTGGCTGGCTATGCATGGACGGGCGCCCCCATGGTGAGCCACTCCGGCGCAGCCAAAGCGGGCGTGCTGAACTTGACAAAAAGCCTGGCGGTCGAATGGGCTCCCCAGGTCCGCGTCAACGCCGTAAGCCCCGGACCCATTGGCGGCACGGAGGGCATGAAGCGCCTGGCGGAAGACTTTGGCCTTGGCGATGCTGTGGATGCATCGGTTCCCTTAGGCCGGCACGGCACAGTGGATGAGATTGGCAACGCGTGCCTCTTTTTGTCGAGTTCAGCCGCCAGCTACGTCACCGGCATCGTGGTGCCGGTTGATGGCGGTCAGGATGCGCGCGGCCCCTTCTATGACCTGTTCGCCCACCTGACGGGCTAGCCCGGCCCTCGTGTTTACAGCCGAATCCGGTGCGCTTCGAAGACATCATCCAAGCCACGAAGGCCATCTCGAGCTTCCCGGGGAATGCCGCCATCTACCCGAATAACGGCCACCGCTGACCCATCGGATTGATGCCGCGCGAGTGAGACATTGGCGACATTGACGCCGGCGCCTGCCAGGGGTGCTAGCAGGCGTGCCAAAACGCCCGGCACGTCCCTGTGGCGCGTCATGAGGAAGCGGCCCTGCGGCCGGAATTCCACATCGTAATTGTCGAGGCTTGTGACGCGCGAACCATAATGGGGCGTGTGGGTGCCCTCCAGGGTCACACTATGGCCGCCTCCTTCGGCGGTGATGCGAATAAAGCCGGGGGAGTCTTCCGGCAGGTTTTGCGTGGCGACGGACCAACCACGCTGCTTGGCCATGCTGGGCGCATTGATGGCATTCACCGCATCATCGGTCGTGGCCCGTACGGCCCCAACCAAGGCATGCGTGCAGATGGCCTCCTGGGGAAGCCCTTCCGTGGTGGCAACCGTCAGGCGGTCCATCGTCTGGGGCAAGCACTGCGTCGCAAAGCCGGACAGGCGCTCGGCCAGCAAGGCCCACGGCTTGGCTGCCCCATCGAGGCTGGCTTGCGCATTGACGGCTAGGCCGGCGTCCCCGGATGCCAGGAAATCGAGGGCGCGGCCGACCGCCTGCGTAGCCGCCTTGACTTGAGCCTCGGAGGTAGAGGCACCCAGATGCGGGGCTGCCACAACTCGGGCATGCTTGGCAAGGCGCCAATCGGTCGGAGGCTCCTCTTCCCAGACGTCGATGCCCGCTGCGTGGACGTGCCCCGATTCGAGCGATGCCAGCAGGGCCTCTTCGTCGATGAGGCCGCCGCGGGCGGCGTTTACGATAATCGCTCCTTTCTTGACCAGGGCCAGGCGGCGCTCGTCCAACGTGTGGCGTGTATGGGGCAGCAGAGGCGTGTGCAGGCTGACCACGTCTGCTTGCGGCAAGGCGTCGTCGATTTCCAACCATTCGACCCCAAAGCCCCGCGCGGCCTCTGGGGTTACGAAGGGGTCGTAGCCGGTCACTGTCATCTCGAAGGCTTGCGCGCGGGCGGCCATCATGCGTCCGATGCGTCCAAGCCCAACCACGAAGAGTGTCTTGCCGGCGAGCTCGACGCCTTTGAGGCGCTTGCGTGCCCAATCCTCCTGCTTCATGGCAGCGTCGCCCTCCGGCGTTCGTCGCGCCGCACTCAGCATGAGGGCCCATGCTTGCTCGGCGGCGCTGGTGATGTTGCCTGTGGGCGCATTGAAGACGGCGACGCCGCGGGCGGTGGCGGCCTCCAAGTCAACGTTGTCCACCCCGACGCCGGCTCGGGCGATGGCTCGCAGCTGGGAAGCGGCGTCTAGGTCGGCGGCCGTGACCGTCGTGCCGCTTCGCACCACCCACAATTCTGCGTCCGCAAGGGCTCCGGCCTGCCGAGCCGCGTCTGGTTCTGGGAACGTGGCCACGTCATGGCCCGCCGCCTCAATCAATGCGAGGCCTTCGGGAGCAAGCGGATCGGTAACAATGGCGCGGACCATGGCGACGCGCCGGGCAGTCGGGTCCGGCACATAAGGGGCGCCAAGCGGTGGCAGGCTGCACGCGGTCCCGGCGGCCGTTGTCTCCTGGGGTCTGGCCGCTAGGCCAATCCGTGCCACTCAAGTAGGGTCGGTTTCTCGTCGAATCCGATCGTTATGATCAGCAAAACGACGAAAGTCGCCATTGGCCTCGTGGTGCTCGGTCTGGTTGTTGCCAGCATGCCCAGTGGAGCCATGGCCGGAAAGCCCAGCCCCGACGAACAAAACGGCGTCGGCAAACACCTCTACAAGTTCAACGTCATCGGACGCCCTAACGACTACCAGGGCTCCGGCGACGACAGCAATGGTCGCTCGATGTTCATCAGCCTCCACTCGGAAAACAAGGGTAAGTCCAACGGCGAGCCCTTCGTCTGCGAAAGCGACCCCAGCTACGAGTCTGGCAGCAGCGACCCCTTCTACACGGTCCTTGATGACAAGGAGCGCATCTACTTCGTCACGGATGCCGAAAACGATGGCTTTGCCATGTTGGACCGCGACGCCACCGACCGCGACGGCGCTACCATTCAGGTCCCCGTGGGCACCGCCGACATGAAGGTCGCCGTGCGCATGCTCGGCAAGCCCGGTGCCTGCGCTGACTTCGATGGCATCGTCAAGGACGAGTGCCTCGATGAAGAGGGCAACCTCGTAGAATGCTTCTACTGGACCGGCACCATTCACGCCAACCGCAAGACCGGCAGCCCGGACAAGATCGACGTCAGCGACATCTTCCGCGCCACCGGTGACTTCGACCAAGACGGTGTCATTCAGGCTGATGAAACCGATGTCTCCGTGTTCGATGCCATGTTCGAGGGCTACTTCTGGGAAGTGACCAACGACGGCCTCAAGAACATGCAGGTCATCTTCTACGAACCGGAAGCATAAACGCCTCCGAATCCCTTCTCCCCTTCCCCTTCCTTTTGTGCCGGCTTCAGGCCGCTGCGCCGGGCATTCCATGGCCCAGTGGCGTCCGTTCCACTTCAACGCGAACCGCCGTGGGGTGAACTTCCGAAATCCAGCCAGACGCGCCAAGGTCCCGCAGCTGGCCCGCCTCGGCGAGCTCCTCGGCGACCCAAGGTGCAAGCTCCACGTGGCCTTCAACGACGGTTAACCACTCGGCCGGCACTTCGTAGTCAGAACGCAGGCGCTCTGCCAATTCGCCCGGCAAACCGTCCTGGGGCACGAGCACGCCGAAGACCAGGGTGCCCTCTTCCGTCTGCTCTTCGAACGGCCGAGCTGTGTTGCCGGCTCGGCGCCGGAAACGCTGTGTGAGTTGAATCGCGTCCTTGTAGGGGGAGGAACAAAAATGGACGGCGAAGCTGCTCCCCGTGTCGCGGCGGTGACTCTTCCAAGCCGAGAGGACTGCTTCGGCGGTGTCCCGGCTGCCCGCGACGCATTGGGACTCATCGTCGGCGGTGACGTAGCCGCGGCCTTGGAGTGCCTTCATGTTGGGTGGGCTGAACTCCAGCTCATTCATGTTCAGGCCATGGGCGCCAACCGACTCCAAATAGCGGGCCAGGGCCAGTAAATCGTCGCCTGCATCGGGCACGCAAGGGACCTCACAGAGGGTGGTGAGGCCGACGCGGATGGCTTCCCGAATGGCTTCGTCGTGCCAAGAATCGGCCATAGCACTATACTCGTCCACTTCCGGGTGGAAGCGAATCTCATCAAGGCCTGCCTCTTTCAGTTTGGCAATCCATGCTATGTCGAAGGAACAACTGGTGTAGAGATGTAGATGGAATTGTGGGCCAAACGTGGCCTTGAGTTGTGTGCACAAGTCCACTACGCGCTGCGGCACCACCATGGGGTCGCCGCCGGTAATGCCTGCCCCCTTGGCATCGATGAGGCGGGCCTCTTCCGTAATGGCATCCCAGTCGCCGATGGGCACTGCCCGTTCGTTGGCGAAGACCACGTCGCGGTACATGCGGTCGCGACTCACAGGGCAGTAGAAGCACTCCTTGTCGCAAAGCCCAGTGACAAACAGCACGAGCTTGGCACCTTCGCGGCATTGCATGCAGCCGGTGGGCAGAACGCCCGTATGTTGACTGCCCGCGTAACGTTGCGCGGTTGGTAGGCGCGGAAGACCGCCTAGAGGGTGGGTCACGAGTGCTTTGGGTCAAGACTTCCTGTTAAGGCTTATTGGACCCAGTCAAGGCCAAGGTGGCCGTAGGTTTCGGCGCTTGAGAGGATGGCTGGCGCACCGGGGCTCCCGTAGGTAGTGGTGCGGGCAGCGGACAAGGCGGCCAAGGGTACGTCATGGGCTCCGTAGGTCAGTGAGCCATGCTGTTGGCAGTGGAAGGTTTCTCGCTGGAGACCGTGGTGCAGGGTGACCGTGCGGGCGACGGATTCGTTGCAGACGGGGCAAGCGCCGGTGGTTAGCGTAGTGCGGGCCATGCCGGTCCATGGACCTGGTAGGCATAGCAAGATGCACCGGGTGAGTGAAAGTGCCGTGGCGGGTAGGCCGTGTACCTGCTTCCAGGCGTCGCCTGGCGTCTTGGCAGTGGGCCCTGCGCCGCCTCTTTTACAGTTCAAAAAGATTAAGACGGGCAGCATGGCTCGAAAACGCGGTAGGTAGTCTATATGCTAAACCTTCGACGTCTCGTCATCGCCAGCGCGGCGCTTCTGCTCGCGTTTACCATCGCCCCCGGCCTGAACGGCCAAGCGGCGCCTGATGCGGTGGTTTGTCCCACCGTCATGTCGGGCTGCAACTACACTGACCTTCAGGCTGCCATTGACGCGGCAGCACCCGGTTGGACCATTGAAGTGCGCCCCGGAACCTACGTCCTGACTGACACGCTGCTAGTGGATGAATCGGTTGCGCTCGTAGGTCCCCAAATGGGTGTTGACCCGAGGCCCTCCGCGGGTTCGCTGCGAAGTGCAAGCGACGCTGCCTCCGAGGCCATCCTCGTGGGTCCCGCCAAGCCGGACGAGAAGAACAAAATCATGGCCATTGTGGCGGACAGCGTCGTCGTGGACGGCTTTACCTTCAGCGGCTTCAAGAACTCGGATG
>JBFJXH010000044.1:0-13498 GCA_041623215.1 Thermoplasmatota archaeon | reverse complement strand
GTGAGCCAGGCAGTGTCAGTGGCGAACCGCTTGGCGAGTGCTTTGAAGGCCTGATGGACTTGCAAGTGCGAACGTCCCAAGTGGTGTTGGCCATGGCAGCGGAATCGGCGGGCGCCTGTCCGCAAGCGCTGAAGGACCTGCCAGAGGAGGGCGCGGGCTTGGAGCGAGGTGCCATTGGCCAAGATTACCTCGTGGCTGCGTACCAAGCGAACACGGGAAGCCCTGATTGGATTACCCGCAACGCATTCTATCCCGGCCAAGGGGCGGGTGACGATGTGCCCTTCTCGATTGCACTCGACCCAAGTTCGCAGCGGGTCTATGTGGCGGGTGTCAGCGCGAGCGTCCTAACCGGCGGCGACGATTTGGCCGTGGTGGCCGTGGACGGTTTGTCCGGCATCGTACAAGGCGATGTCCGGCATCGCCGCGAACCGGGCCAGCAAACCATGCAAATTGACACCATGTCCTGGAATCCTGCGTATCTGGCCATTCGACCACAGGTGATTGTGAGCCCAAACGGCCGTCAAGTGTTTTCGTCGGCGACGTTCCTGGATGACCTGGGTCAGGCGACGGCCGTGACCGTTTCGTTTGACCGGGACCAGTTCTAATTGTCGCATCGGCACTTTGTCGGATGGATGCGACGGACGCCTATGGATGCCGTCGGCGGAGGCCCACGAGGGCTAGCGACAGCGCGACGAGCGTCGCCAAGGAGATGCCAGGGATGCCACGTCCGCCGCCATCCGCGCCATTGCTACTTTGCTGTTGGTCGCTGTCGTTGGAGCGTACTTCCAACAGGTTAGTGACGCGGTGCTGTTGGCCGCTGGCATCGGTCAATGTGAGGGTGACCGTGTAGGTGCCGGCGTGTTGGAACACGTGCACCGGGTTGGCTTCGGATTTCGGCGGGCTGCCGTCGCCGAAGTTCCATTGGTATGCAACAATGGTGGTACCGTCGGCCGAGCTTTGGTCGAAAAAGGCCACGTTGCTGCCGATGCGAATCGTTTCCGGTGAGAACCCGAAGTCCGGCACGACGGAGGCGGTGCGTGTTTCGACGCCGGTCACGGTAAGGGGCCGCTGGCGCGTCGCACTTTGTCCGGCTGCATCGGTCACTGTGAGAAGCACAGTGAACGTGCCGGGTGCTTCGAAGATGTGGACGGGGTTGGTTTCGTGGGATCGGGCACCATCCCCGAAGTCCCACTGGTAACTAGCCATGCGGCCTTCGGGGTCAATGCTGCGGTCGGTAAACTGGACGGGGTTGCCTTGCAGGGGCGCGCTTGGCGCGTAGTCGAAGTCCGCTCCGGGGGGAAGGTCTGCCGGCCCGCTGCCATCTCGAGGACGCACGACGATGTCGCGACTAATCTGCGATGTGGCGCCGTCATCGTCACGCACGGTGAGGGTCGCGGTGAACGTCCCGGCGATGCTGTATGCGTGAATCGCTTGACGATCGCCGCTAGTCGCACCATCGCCAAAATTCCATACAGACGAGACGATTGTCCCATCGGGGTCGGATGATAAGTCGGTGAAGTTGACGACTTCGCCGACGACGGGCGAACGTGGCTCAATGAGGACGGCGGCTACGGGAAGTTGGTTCTCCACGGTAAACTGGGTTGATGCCGGGGGGCTCCAGGCGCCGAGTGCGTCTCGCACGCGAACCGTCACCGTGTAGGACCCGCTTTCCTGATACGAATGGGTGGGGGATTGCTCGCGCCGAATCGGACCATCGCCCAGGTCCCATTCCCACGCCGTCAGAGCGTCCCCATCTGGGTCGCTGGCCGTGGCGGAAAAGGTCACGGGGTCGCCAGTGTAGGTGGTGGTGGAGGGGACAACTGGCAGGCCAACGGTTGGGGCTTGGTTCAGCACCGTGCTGGCGGCAATGGTGTGGTTTCGAACGAGGAAGCCTTCGGACTCGGGCGGGCCGGTGCAACCGGCTGAGGCTGCATCGGTGGCGCCGCTGGGGGGCATGATGTCCTCCAGGGACCACCGAGTGTCAAGGTCGGGGTCGCCTTCCGGGGGCTGGTTGTCGGCGGCCTTCATGCGACTCTTGACTTGGATGTTGGTCAATTGTTCGCCGTCGCGGACGCCAAGATTGTCGTGTTCGAACCACACTTCCAGCACCCGGCGCGAGGTATCGAGCCCACCGGCCGGCGCAGGTGGCTGGAAAGGCGTGCGACGGATGCCGTCATGGCTTGCATAACCCACGATATCTTGGTACTGGTCGTAGTGAATCCAAGCGCCCGTTTCGTGGGTCCCGTGCGGGGTGTCGAACGAGATTTGGTACAAGCGATACGGCACGTTGGGATTGGGAAGATTGCCCGGATTGCGGTCCTCCGTGCTTTCTGGGCCACGGCCGTACGTGAGGTAGAAGTAGACGGCTCCGCCCGCCTCCTTAATGTCGAGCGCCACCAGGTCGTGCCCGATGCCGTCGTAATCATCACTACAGTCATGCAAGACGCGGCTGTCAGCGCCGTAGCCACGGCCTCCGTCTGGCGCGGCGGCGTCATAGGCCCAGGCTGAGGGCGTCGCCATGAGGAGCAGCAAGATGGCGGCCAGGTGCTTGGGGCCCGCACGCGTCACGGGCTTCCAGCCACCTAGGCTCGACTTAGCCTTTGTCGAACGCGCTCAGGTGGGGTCAGCCGATTTAGCCTGGGCCGAGGCGTGCCATCCAGGCAGCCAGCGCAACCACGGCTAAACCGAGTAGAACCTCGTAGGCCACGTTGCGGGCATACTTGGGGACCCGATCGCGACCGTGGCCGCGCCGATACGCAAGCACATGGCCAAACCGGTTGGCAAACGCTAGGGCCACCATAGCCGCTGATAGTCCCAGTTTTACCAGGAGGATCGTCCCGTACGAGGTTCCCGCCCAGGTTGTCATGGGTCCGGCCAGCAGGTTTGCCATGAGGGCGCCTGTGACCGCGAGTAGGCTGATGGCCGTGAAGCTGAGTTGGCTGAAACGCTCGCTGACGCCACCCAGCGCCCCGTGTGCGTGCGGGTTCCAGGCACGCAGCTTCGCCAAAACGGCGAGCAGCAGAAACAAGGCGCCAATCCAGGTCAAAGATGCGCCAAGGTGCAACGAACGCGCGGCCCAGGCCACGGGGAACGGGATGCCGGCGCGCACTGTATTGCCATACAGACCTGCCAGGGCGACAGGAGCCGCCACTAGCGGGAGGGCCCACTTGAGGACCCGTTGCCATGGCCACGTGAATCGCTCGGCGCGCATCGTCTGGGCCAACAGGACGCCGGCAAGCAGCCACAGGAGCAACAAGGCGCGCCCTCGCAAGGTGTCAACGATGCCTTGCCCGTGCATCGCCCAGGCCAAGGCGACATTCAGGCTGAGGCCCGAGGCGTGGAGTGTGGCCCCGAGTCGTAGCGTCCGTCGCCATCCGGCCAGCAAGTCTTCCAATTGATCGGGGGCGAAGACGTGCAGGATGAAAGCGAGTACGCCCAAGATGAGCGCGAGACCGGCGTGATGCGCCACCGCCGCGAGCCATTCTAGGGCAACAAGGGCCTGCACGTCACGACATCCACCGGCGGCACTTGAACGCGACCATGCCGCTTGCAGCTACCACCAACAGTAAACTCAGCGGTTTGGGACCAGGGATTCCTGCGTCTTCTGCGCCACCGCGGTCGCCGTCGAACGCCTTGTCGTTGGGAATGCCATCGACGATGACAAGCGACGCAACCGTCCCGATGCCGCCCGCATCATCTACCACGGTGAGCGTCACCGTGTGGTCCCCGGGTTCCTGGAACACGTGCGTCGTTTCGCGTGCTGCCACGGCACCCGTGCCGTCGCCAAAGTCCCAGAATCGGTCAACAATGGTCCCGTCGGGGTCGTGACTTGTGTCGGAGAACCGTAGCGGCTGCCCGACGATGCCGGTGGTTGGGACCACGAGGAAGCTCGCAATTGGCAAGCGATTCTCGGGACCGCGCGGCAACGTTGAGGGGTCCAGCACAACCACTTCCTGGCGCAGGTGGGAGAAGGAGCCGCCAGCGTCGGTGACCGTGAGGTTCACCTGATACCTGCCAGGGGACGAATACGTGTGATTGGGGTGTTGTTGGTTGCTGAATCGCTGGTCGCCGAAATCCCATAGCCAGCTGGTGATGCCGCGGTCATCCGTGCTTTGGTCATAGAAGAACACGCGTTGGCCTGCGACAGGTTCGGGGGGCGACAACCGGAAGAAGGCGGTTGGCGCGGCGTCGGGCACTTCGTCTTCGGCCAGAATGCGAATGACATGCGTGGCGGTCGCGTGGCCGCCGTCATCGTCAATGACGCGTAGGCTGACCGTTTTGTTTCCTGCCTCACCAAAAGCGTGGGTAGGGTCTGGCGCGTCACTGACGCCGCCGTCGCCAAAATCCCAGTGGAAGGAAACAATCCGTCCGTCTTCGTCGAAGCTGGCGTGACGGAACTGCACGGTTTCTCGCAGGTTGGCTACGGTCGGAGCTGCGATGCGGGCCGTCGGGGCCCCGTTGCCCACGGAAATGGTTTGTTCGGCCACGCCTTCAGCGCCCAGAGCGTCGCGCACGGTGAGTGTGATGCGGTAGTCGCCGGGCTGTCGCCATTTGTAGAATGCCTGCTGGCGGTCGCTGGTGGACCCGCCATCCACATCGCCGATGGCCCACTCCCATGAAGTCACGGCATCCTCATCGGGGTCGGTCGCCGTGCCATTCAACACTACGAGGTCGCGCGTCGTCGCGAGGGCCGGGGCCCACGATATGACCGGCTGGGGAGCCCGGTTTGGAATGTTGCTGGATTGCACTTTGTATTCGCTTAGCGCGAATCGCGCGGTGGTGTCCTCGCCGGCGTCGCAGCCATGCAGGTGGTCGCCCACATTGGTTGAATCCCCGGTCCAACCGGATACGCGGAAACCGCTCAAGGGCTCATGGTCGCGCAGCCGGTCGAGGGTCGCGTATTCGTAGCCGACTTCAACGGTCAGCCGCTCCTCGGCGCCCTCGATGGGGCGCTCCTGGGCATCAATATGGTCGATGGCGGATCCGCTTGTCCGAATGAAGTCGATATCATCCGAACTGGCAATCACCGTCGAGTACGGGGTGCCGTCCGCTTCGAATCGAAGGTTGAATCCCCAGGTACCGGTTTCGAGCAGGGTCCGCCCGTCGAGGGTCACGCGGAACAACAGCATCGCTTTGCCGAGCCGCGTGTCCTCGGCCAGGTCCAAAGCAACTAGGTCGTACCCGTCGTCGTTAATTCCTTGGTGGTCGGCGTCGCAGTCGTGCAGGAGGCGGGTCCAGCCCACCTCTTCGGGTGCCGGCACGCCAGTTACCCCGTGCGGCGCTAGCGCGGCAAGGGCAAGGATTGCTAGGATGGCAGCAGGCACCCTACGGCCGTACACGCTTTCGTGTCGTAAACCCGTTATTTGACGCTTGTCGGATGCTACCCGTGCTGTTGGCTGGGCGCCTCAAACCAGCGTGCTCGCTGTTGCCTGGCCCCAGACCGCTTCGAGGGCACCCATCACTTCTCCTACGCTGGCCTCCGCTTCCACCGCAGCCAAAATCAGGGGGACCAAGTTGTTCGTCCCTTTGGCCGCTTCTTGAAGGCTGGCTAAGGCTTCCTGGCACGCCGCTTCATCGCGGGCTGCACGAATCGCTGCCAAGCGCTTGCTGGCCTCAATGTGGGCGTCGGTGGCCAACTCGAACCGGGGCGGCGGGTCGGACGACACGTCCTCCGTGAAGCGATTGACGCCTACGATGACCTCCTCACCCGCTTCCTGGGCTTGCCGGTGCCGGTCGGCGGCGGCTGCAATGCGTGCCTGCATCCATTCACTTGCCACCGCCGCTTCTGCCCCACCCTGGGCTTTGACTTCTGCCAAGAGCCCCGTCGCGCCAGCAATGATGGCTTGGGTCAGGTGCTCGACCACGTAGGAGCCTGCCAGGGGGTCGGGCGCGGCCGTGATGCCAGACTCGTGGGCAATGATTTGTTGCGTTCGCAAGGCAATCTGCTGCGCCTTGCGCGTCGGGATGGCGATGGCCTCATCGTAGCAGGACAAGGCCATGGATTGAACGCCACCTAGCGCCGCCGCTAAGGCCTGCAGCGCGGCGCGCGCGATGTTGTTTTCGGGCTGTTGGGCCGGCAACGTGCTGCCGCCTGTTTGAGTGTGGGTTCGCAGCATCCAAGACTTTGGATTCTGGGCGCCGTATTCTTCCTTGACTGTCGTGGCCCAAATGGTTCGTAGCGCCCGGTACTTGGCCACTTCCTCCAAAATGTCATTGTGTGTATTGAAAATCCAACTCATCCGTGGGGCAACGTCGTCGACGGAGAGGCCACGCTCTATGCACCGGTCGAGGTACGCCTTGCCGAATGCCACGGCAAAGGCCGCTTCTTCTATGGCATCGCACCCTGCCTCTCGCATGTGGTAGCCGGACACGCTAATGGCGTTGAAGCGCGGCACTTCCTTGGCACAGAATGTAATCAGGTCTGTCGCCAAGCGCATGGAGTGTTCGATGGGAAAGCGATAGGTGCCGCGCGCCACGAATTCCTTCAGAAGATCATTTTGCAGGGTGCCCCGCAGTGCCTCCCAAGGCACCCCTTGTTTCTTTGCGACCGCAAGATACATTGCCAGCATCACCGGGGCTGTTGCGTTGATGGTCATGCTGGTGGAGACGGAGTCCAGGGGGATGCGGTCAAACATTACTTCCATGTCGTGCACCGTTGCCACGGACACCCCCACCTTGCCAACATCGTCCTCTGCCATGGGGTCATCCGGGTCCAAGCCAATCTGGGTGGGTAAGTCAAAGGCAACCGACAAGCCGGTCTGCCCCGATGCCAGCAAGAAGCGGAATCGCTCATTGGTTTCTTGCGCTGTGGCCTCGCCGGCGTATTGGCGCATGGTCCACAGGCGTTCGGTGTAGCCTGTGGCATACAACCCGCCGGTGAAGGGGTAGGAGCCAGGGGCGCCCGCGCCACCGGGATGCTCGGGCATGGGGATGCCGCTGGCCGAGGTGTGCGCTGCTGGCGGTGCCGTCGTCACAACCGGGCGCACCCGCCGGTGGCTCTTAGGCTGCACGACGACGGACGCCCGATGAGGTGGCGCTGGCACGACTTGCCGACTGCGCTACCTTCAAGTGGGTCGGGTCGCCGTCCTACGCTACCGTGAGTTCCGCAACGGATGCCAGGCGCCGCTACTTCCTGTATAGCCACGATGGGGCGGGGCTCGGGCATACCCGGCGGAACCTTGCCATTGCAGGGGCGCTTCGGAGCCGGGACCCAAGCGCCGATGTGGTCGTGGCAAGCGGCATTGCCATGGCCGACGACCTCGGCGTGCCACCAGGGGTCCGGATGGTTCACCTGCCACCCATTCGCAAGGATGGTGCTAGCTACCAAAGCCGCGCGTCGGGCTTCAGTCTGGATGAGGTCCTGCGGCTTCGAGCTAAGCTCTTGGCCAAGGAAGTGGATGCCTTCGAGCCAGATGTGCTTCTTGCGGACAAACATCCTCTTGGTCTGCACGCAGAATTGGCGGAGGCGCTGGCGGTGCAACGTGCAAGGGGCGGGCGAACTGCCTTGGGCCTTCGGGACGTCCTTGACGATGCGGCCGCAGTCCTGCGCGAATACGGCACGCCCGAGAATCGGGAAGCCTTGGCCGCCTACGACTGCCTCCTTGTCTACGGCGACCGGGATGTCTTTGACACGAGTGCGGCGTTCGCTTCGCACGCGGAGATTCCAGGCCGCCTTGAGTTCACGGGCTACGTCCTGCATGATGAGGCGCGCGAGGACCCGGCGAAGGCGTCCGGTGGGACGGAGTCGGAAGGATTGGAGCAGCAATCTCGGCCGCAGGTGCTTGTAACCACCGGTGGCGGCGAAGATGGCTTGCCGGTCATTGCGGCTGCGCTGGAGGCCAGTCGCGGAGCCCCATGGCAAGTCCATGCCATTACGGGTCCGCTCGCACCCACGGATGAAGCCATTGACGCTGCCGCTCGCGAGGTGGGGGCCACGCTTGCGACGTTTGAACCCAACATGCGCCGTAGGATTTCTGAAGCGGACGTCGTCGTTTGCATGGGCGGTTACAATACACTCGTGGAATCGGTGTCTGCCGGCACGCCCACCATTTGCGTTCCGCGCACGACGCCGCGCAAGGAGCAAGCCATTCGAGCCAACACCTTTGCCGACCGGGGATTCATTGCGGTCTGTGATGGGGATGTCAACCAGCTTCGAGCTAGTATTGAGGCGGCGCTGCTCAAGAAATCCAATGGTACTTCACCCATCGACATCGGTGGGGCGGATCGAACGGCCGCCATCCTGGAGAAACTATGACACTTGGCTACGTGGTCAAGCGCTACCCTCGCTTCAGTGAAACCTTCATCGTCAACGAAATCCTTGCCCATGAGGATGCAGGGCAAGAAGTTGCCATTTTTGCGCTTCGACCAAGCATCGACAGCCATTTCCAGGCGGCCATCGGCCGTGTTCGGGCGCCAGTCACGTACCTCGATGAGGCGCTCAAAGCGAGCCAAATCTGGCCTCGGTTGGCCGCCCTTAGTGGCGACCAGTGGCGTGCCCTGGAGCCGGTGCGCGATGCACCTGCCCGGGACATTGCCCAAGCCGTCCATCTTGCCCAGGAGGTGGCTGCACGCGGCATCACGCATTTGCATGCCCACTTTGCCACCAGCGCCGCCACGGTAGCGCGCGTTGCCGCAGCCCTGGCCGGCATCCCCTTCAGTCTTACCTGCCACGCCAAGGACATCTTTCATGAGTCTGTTGATGACGAAAACCTGGCCAATCTATTTGCGGCCGCATCCCAGGTAATTACGGTCAGCGACTACAACGTGCAGGACCTGACGCGGCGCCTCGGCGCACGCGACAATCTCGTGCGCCTCTACAATGGACTCGACCTCGAACGGTTCCCCTTCCAGCCTGCTTTGACGGCCAACTCGAACGGCCCGCCGGCCATCGTTGCGGTTGGCCGGCTTGTGGAAAAGAAGGGCTTTGGGGTTCTCATTGACGCGTGCGAGTTGTTGGCCTCCGAGGGGCGCAACTTCACGTGCCAAATCATTGGCACCGGAGACCAGGAAAAACTCCTCGCAAACCGCATCGCGGCCGCAGGCCTACAGAGCGTTGTGCACCTTACGGGGGCCCTCCCTGACGAACAGCTGCGTGGCGCCCTTTGCAACGCCACCTGCTTTGCCGCCCCCTGCATCGTCGGTGAGGATGGCAACCGCGACGGATTGCCAACCGTGCTATTGGAATCCATGGCGCTTGGGACCCCATGCATTGCCACACCGGTGACCGGCATTCCCGAGGCCATCACGGATGGCGACACCGGTCTGCTGGTGCCAGAAAACGACGCCGTCGCTTTGGCCAAGGCGCTGGCCAAGTTGCTAGACGATGCCGAACTTTGCGACCGCATCGCCCTTGCTGCGCGCCGCCGCATCGAGGCAGATTTCGATATTCATCGCAATGCAGCAAAACTGCGTCAACTCCTGGGGGTGCAAACATCCGAATCGTCTACGTGAACACGGACCGGGGCGTCCCAGCCTTTGGGACGAAGGGGGCGAGTATTCACGTGCAAGGCATGCTCAAGGCGTTTTGCGCCGACGGGCACGAGGTGCATCTCATTACCACGCGGCAAGGCCCAGGAAAACCGCTTGCCGGTGTTCATGTCCACGCGTTGCCCGTGCCCTCGGCCGAGGCCCCTTCGACCGCCGACGAGGCGTTGCCGGGCCTCTTGAACGACTTGCAACCTGACTTGGTCTACGAGCGTCATGCATTGTGGTCTAGTAGTGCCATGCGTTGGGCCAACGGCGCGGGGGTTCCGGGAGTGCTGGAGGTCAATGCTCCCTTGGTGGAGGAGGCTGCCAAGCATCGTGGCCTGGACGCGCACGAGGCAGCCGCAGCTAGGGGCGTGGCGCGGGAAGCCCACGAGGTGGCAAGCGTCGTCGTCGCCGTCAGCGCGGCCGTTGCCGAGGCCTGTGTCGCGCTCGGGGCACAGCCAGCGGACGTTCACGTCATTGGCAATGGCGTGGACCCAGACCGATTCGCCGCCACGGCGCAGCCAGTCGCGGCGGACCGCGCACCGGATGCAACGTTCACGGTGGGATTCGTGGGAACCCTACGCCCGTGGCATGGTATCGACCTCTTGGTCGAAGCCATGCAACTCTTGCGGCAACATCTTCCCGCCCGGCTCTTAATTGTGGGCGACGGGCCGGCAGCAGTGGAACTGGACGGGGTCCCAGATGTTGAGCACGTCGGTACTGTTGAGCCGCAGCAAGTAGCCCATTATGTGGCACGCATGGACGTAGGGGTTGCGCCGTATCCGGGCGGACCCTTCTACTTCAGTCCGCTCAAAATTCTTGACTACATGATGGCCGGGGTGCCCGTTGTTGCCACGGACGTTGGCGACTTACGAAGTATGGTGCCTGAAGCGGCCGGGTTTGTGGCCGCCCCAGACGCTCCTTCGTTGGCGGCCGCGCTTCTTGCCGTTGCTCGCATGCCTGCGGCCGAGCGCCAGGCGATGGGTGCCGCCGGCCGCCAGCATGTGCTGGACCATCACACGTGGAGTCACGTGGCCAACAAGGTCCTGACCCTTGTCGGACGGGTGGAGGTCAACTGATGGCGCGGCGACCAACCAAGCTCAAAGAAACACTGGTCGGGTTTGGCCGCGTCGTGGCGCGCTTCAGCCCCTACATGGGGCCGCACAAGGGCCTCGTGGCGGGCGGAATTGCGGCGGTGCTGGCGCAGGTGTTCTTGCGCATCTTGGAGCCTTGGCCGCTCAAGGTCGTCTTTGACTACGTGCTGACCGACGGAGCGGGCGGCATCGCCGTGCCGTTCGTTGATGGGCGCCCCGTGAACCAAGTACTCGGGCTGGCGGCCCTGGCGTTGGTGACATTTGTTGGCCTAACAGCCTTGGCCAAGTACCTGGCAACGGTGGCCTTTGCCCTTGTCGGCAACAGGGTGGTGACCGCCGTGCGGCAGGATCTGTATGCTCACTTGCAGCGCCTGAGCATGGCGTACCACCGCAACGCCCGGGGTGGCGACTTGACGGTTCGCGTCGTGGGGGACATTGGCATGCTCAAGGAGGTCGCTGTGACGGCGGCCTTACCCATGGCCGCGAATACGCTGGTGCTGGTTGGCATGCTGAGTGTCATGCTCTGGATTGATTGGCGCCTCGCCCTCGTCGCGTTCTCCGTACTCCCGCTCTTTCTTGCCACCAGTCTACAACTCGGGGGCCGCATCCACCAAGTTGCCCGCGAGCAGCGCCAGCGCGAAGGCGCGCTTGCCAGTACCACGGCTGAGTCGATGGCAGCGATTCACGAAGTCCAGGCCCTGAACGCCAAGGATACGTTCGCGGCGAAGTTTGCCGACGCAAATGAGCGAAGCCTCAAGGAAGGGGTCAAAGGCAAGCGGCTGGCAGCGCGGCTGGAACGCACGGTCGATGTCCTGGTGGCCCTCAGCACGGGCTTGGTCTTGGTGTATGGTGCAAGGCTGGTGTTGGATGGCCAAATGAGCCCCGGTGACTTGCTGGTCTTCTTGGCCTACCTCAAGACCTCCTTCCGGCCGATGCGGGACT
Source organism: Thermoplasmatota archaeon (assembly GCA_041623215.1). Lineage (GTDB taxonomy): Archaea > Thermoplasmatota > E2 > JACPAO01 > JAHFTW01 > JBFJXH01. The sequence continues at coordinate 1,994 of JBFJXH010000044.1, read as the reverse complement.
CGGCCAAGTACACGGCCCGCCTTGCCAAGGCAACCGCCGCGGGAGAGCGCGTTCTTGAGATTCTTGAAACGGATGTGACCGTGGCGGATGCACCCGATGCCAAACCCGCCCCGCCGTTTCGCGGTGACCTGCAATTTTCGGACGTGCATTTTGCCTACGGCGAGCAACCCGTACTCCAAGGCGTAAATCTCCAAGTGCCGGCGGGGTCGAGCATTGCCGTGCTTGGGCCAAGTGGGACCGGCAAATCCACCATGGTGTCCATGCTGCTTCGGTTCCAGGACCCCGACCAAGGTGTGGTGACGATTGATGGCCACGACATCCGTGAGTTCCAACAAGATAGTCTGCGAGCAAGCCTCGGCATCGTCCAGCAGGACCTGATGCTCTTTACCACAACCCTTGCCGAGAACATTTCCTTCGGCATGACGGGCGTAACCCAGGAGCAAATCGAAGACGCTGCCCGCCGGGCCCAGGCGCACGATTTCATCATGGCTTTCCCAGAAGGTTACGATACAATTCCGGGCGAGCGAGGTGCCACGCTCAGCCACGGCCAACGTCAACGCATCGCGATGGCCCGTGCCTATGTGCGCGATGCACGGATCCTCCTGCTGGATGAACCCACGACTGGGCTTGATGCAGCCAGTGAAGGCGAAGTCAGGGCCGGCCTGCGTCACCTCATGCAGGGACGGACCACGCTGATTGTCACACACGATGAGCGGCTAGCCGAATTGGCGGGTCGGGTTGTCCACCTGGAGGCAGGCCAAATTCGTGAAGGCGGCACCATCCCATGAACCGGGCTGATGAGGAGCTGTTGAGGGGGGAGGTCAACGCCCCGGCACTTCGCGTGCTGTTTGATTCTAAGCTTGCGGCTTCCTCGGTGCGAAGCGCTGGCTGGGAGGTTCCCTCGCTTGAGTTGACCTACTTGCGTTTCAAACCGAAAACCGGCGCGACGGCAGCCTTCCGGGTACTTGGCGGCGAATTTGATGGGCGCATTCTGACGGGGCAAACCCACCGTGATCCGGATAAGCGCGCCAAGACGATGGAGGCAGGCAACGTGAAATCGCAGCTTGCCGAGCCGGGCCGCAGGGGCGGGCCCGATGCCGCGTGGCAACAGGATGGCGTTGTCTGGGCCTGGTTTCCCAGTGACCGGAGAGTCCCCGGATTGAAATCGTGGCATCGACGCACGTCACCGCAAGCGTTGCTGGACCACCTGGACCTAGAGTCGGCCGAAGGCGGGGTCAAGGTCTTGCGTTACAAGCCGGGGCGTCGCGCAGTACTACAGGTCACCGACCGACATGGAGTAGACCACCTGGTCAAGGCCCACAGTCGAAGCCAATTCCTGCGCATCCATCGCGCACCGCGCTTCGATGGCGGCCCGTTCGAGGCGCTTCGTCAGCAAAAGACCAGCCGAAAGCGGGCCGCCTTTTGCTATCCATGGGTTGACGGGAAGCGGCCGGCCAGCAGCGATGACCATCGTTTCTTGGGGGAGCAGGTGGCCAAGATGCACGGGCTTGCCCCTCGGCCCAACGCGCCACCTGTACCGCCGGTTGCCCCTGCACTCCTCGCCATCGCGGAGCAAGTTGGGGCCCTTGCCCCATCGTTGGGGCATCGGGCTGCCGCCGCCGTTGCTGGAGTGCTTGCGGCGCTTCCGGCTGACCCCCAGGTAAACCTGCACGGCGACCTGCACGCAGACCAAGTGCTCGTTGGCGACAACGGTCTCCACCTGCTGGACTTGGACCAGCAGGGCATGGGGCCAGCCGGCTTGGACGTCGGCAGTTGGTGGGCGCACCTGGCTTGCCGTCAACTGAACGGCCAAGAAACCCACGGCAACGAACACGCGAATGCATTCTTGGACGGTTACGGCGACGTTCACCCGGCATGGTTGGCTCAGGCGCTCCTTCGACTCATCCTTCGACCCTTTCGTGAACGCTCAATGAATTGGCCTGCGGACATGCAAGGCATCCTGGCAACTGTGGAAGGCCTCGTGGAACCCGCCC
>JBFJXH010000043.1:0-13541 GCA_041623215.1 Thermoplasmatota archaeon | reverse complement strand
TTGGCCGTGAACACGGGACTCATGTTGGCCACATAGACCGGCAGGAACAGCCACAATGCATGGACGATGCTGGTCCACGCCACGACGTTCCACCGATGAACCTGCTAAAAAGGCCACCAGAACCAGGGTGGCCCGGGTCCACCCCTGGACGCCGGCCTCACCAGATGGGCGGGCGCCGCCCCTGGTTCGACGCTGTGCTTTGACGCTGTGCCCGAATGCGGCTGCCAATCCACAGCCCAATGGCAAGCCCGGCCAAGTGAGCAATGTGTCCAATGCCGTCCGCGGGACCGAGGGCGCCAATCAAATCCATGGCGGCGTAGCCTGCGGTGGCAAGCCAAAACGGCATGGGAATGATGCCAAACAACAGTAGCTGCTGCTTCGGCATAACAACTGCGAGGGCGCCCATGACCATCATGATGGCACCCGAGGCGCCAAGGGCCCCGCCTCCCGTAATCATGACCTGACCCACGCCCGATACCGCGCCGGCAATCATGAAGGTGACCACAAACCGTCGCGTACCAACCAATTGCTCAAGGATGGGGCCAAAGAAGTACAGCATCAAGCCATTGAACAGGATGTGCGTGAAGTTTGCCGGCGAATGCGCGAGGGTGCTGGTGAAAGGAGACCAAGGGCGAAACGGCCAGTCGGGCGCCACGGTCCACAGGAATGAGTGCCAGCGAACATCGCCCCCGGCAGCGAGAATCGTCACCCATTGCAAAATGAAGACGCCCGCCATGGCGCCAAGCAGGCCGTAGGTACCAAGCGGCTTCCACACGGGCATCGGCTGGCCCCCAAACTGCTGAAAGCTCGTGTAGACGCGGCGACTTTCCACGACCGACGACGTTGGCACTGCGTGTTAGGCGCTTCGGTGGCGCCTAGCACCAGCCCGCGGGCCGATCCACCAGCTCACAGCCCAAACCCTAAAGATACCGGGCGCCCAGGATGCATCATGCGGGAGTACGACTACCTGCATTTTCCGGCCGAGGCGGTCCACGTTGAGCCCCGTGTGTGGCTAACCTTGCCGCCGTCGGCGCGCCGGGTCTTCGAGGCGGTACGGGACGACGGGCCATTGACCACCACCGCCCTGCAGCAAAAAACTGGCATGCCGGGCCGGACGGTCCGATTTGCCGTACGGGCGCTCAAGGACGCGCACCTGCTCGATGAGCGCTGTAGCCTACGTGACTGCCGCACGTGTTACTTCTTCGTTAACCAGGCGTGCCTGGGCGTGGAGGACGCGCCGAGCGTTTCGAGCCATAGGGCCTCTGTCGCCCCTACTCCCTCCGCCTAGCCCGCCCCAGCCTTGGCGCCCCCCCTGGAGCTCGATTTTCTCCAGTGGCCAAGTGTGCAAGATGCCCGAGGCCAACTCGCCCGTTGCCCTAAAGACCCGGCTGCCGCCGCTGCCGGGGGCCCGGACGGCCAGCCCGGGTTGCGGCCCAGCCCGGAGCCAGGAAAACGTTCAAGACCCCTGAGCGCGGACATCAAGCTATGCTTAGTGTGCGTCCAGCCGAGGCGGAAGACTTGGCTGAAGTGGATCGCATGGCGCGGCAAGAATTAGGGTTGGCCGACGCGCCCGACCGCTGGCATCAGGCCGACATCCTCGTCGCACGCGACATTGTAGCCGGGCGGATTGTTGGCTTTGTGCAGGCGGAGAGGCGAGATAACTTGGAGGGCCACATCGGCGCCTTGGCAGTAGCCGAAGAACGCCGCCACCAGGGCATCGGAGGAGCTCTGCTAGGACTTGCCTGCGACCGGCTGACCAAGGAAGGAGCAAAACATGTGAGCTTGGAAGCCCGCATGGACGACCCCTCCATTCGCTCCTGGTACGGGCGCTTCGGTTTCCAGCCTGAAGGCTGCCCCGATGAACCCTATGAGGACGGCACGCCAGCCGTTCGGCTAGGTCGCCCCGTTTGATGGCGTAAACGCGTCTGCCCAGGCCGGAGTGCTATCGGCGCAGGGCAGCAATGGCGAAGGCAGGCAAGCCTTCGTCCGTCGCGCTCATGCGAGGTTCGTTGCTGCTGGTGGGTCGGTTCGATTCATCGTGCTGCTCAGCCAACTTGGAGAACCGGTCCACCAGGCGATCCCGATGGTCGGGGTCGCCAGACATGACCACTTGGCTGAAGCCTTGTGCCAACAGGAACACGGCTCGCTTGTGGTCGGTCTTGGACTTGTGGATATGTTGAGGACTGACCTCCATTTCCACATAATCTTCGAAGGCGTCGCCGCTTTCCACGCCCGCGTCTTCAAAGAAGCGTTTCATCTGACACAGTAGGCTGTGAAGCTGCAAGAGCTCGTCTTTGTGCATCCCGTTGGGAAGAATCAATCCGCATCATTTAGACGCTTGGGCAACCTCCACAGGAAGGAATACCCAATTTCGGGTACGAAATCGCTAACGGGTTTGCCGTTTCAAGTCGAGAGGGAGAAGGAGAAGGGGAATAAATTTCCACCCAGCAAAAGCTGGTGGCTCGCGCAGGACGCAGACTATTCGAGGTCGTCGCGCGTCAAGATTTCGACCGTGTCCGGCATCTTGGTGACATTGCCCATCTTGACACCTACGACGGTGGGAATCGCCTTGTCGGCGGCGATGTCGAGCAGGCGTTGCGTAATCACGCCGTCGAAGACAACGCTGGCAATCTTATCCTTGCTCGACTTCAAGGTGTCAGCTAGTTCGCGAACCGCCAGACCTTCCTTCATGGGCTTGCCCGTGTCATCGAGCAGTACCGCCTTCAGGCTGCCAGAAAGTTCAGTCAATTGCTCACGAAGCACTGCGCGCGGGTCGCCACCGGCCTTCTTCGGAGTTGCCTTCTTGGTCGCCGCCCGGCCGCCGCGCGGGGATTTCTCCTCGGCAGGCGCTGCATCGTCCTTGCCCGCATCCTCTGCTTGCTCGGCGGGGGCGTCGTCTGCCTTGCGGCCACGACCTCGGCCACCACGGCCTCGCTTAGGTTGCTCCTTCTTGGCGGGCGCGGGGGCCTCGTCGTCGTCCTTCTTGGTCAGAGTGATGTTGAACTGGCTGGCGAATTGTTCCGCAGTCAGCTTGTTCTTGAGGCACTTCATGACCAGTTTGTGGGGGATTTCCTCCACTTCACGCGTCGGGGGGGCGCGTGCAACGAAGTCGAGGTCGCAAGTCTGAAGGAGTTCGCGGGCGATGAGTTCGCCACCACGATCGCCGTCGACGAAGGCCGTGGTGTTCTTCTCCCGAGTCAACTGCTTGATGGCATCAGGCACATTGGTACCTTCGACGCCAATGGCGTTCTTGATGCCGTGCTTGAGCATGTTGATGACGTCATTGCGACCTTCGACAAGGATGATGGATTCGCTGGAGTCAACGTTGGGTCCGGCCCACAGGTTGGTGCCAGGGTATTTCTGGACCTCAGCCACTTGCACGGCGGCGTGCACTTCGTCTGAAATGCGGCTCGAGTCTTGGCCTACGTCCTGGTTCATCTTGGCCAAGAGTTGCTTGGCGCGGTCGATGACTTGTCGGCGCTTGGCAACGCGCGTGTCTTCGACCTTCTCCACCTTGATGGTGGCCTTGCAGGGGCCGATGCGGTCAATGGACTCAATGCCGGCTGCCAGAATGGCGGATTCGACCTTGTCCATGGCAGAGGGCAACAGAATGGTGCCCGAAGTCTTGCCTTTGGCTTGGCTGATATCCACTTCGATGCGGCCGATGCGGGCAGACTTCTGGAGGTCCCGGAGGTCTAGTTCGTTGCCCATGAGGCCTTCCGTTTGCCCGAAGATGGCGCCAATGATGTCTGGTTTCTCGATGACACCGTCGGCATTGATGTTGGCTTTGATGAGGTACTTGGTGGTTGCTGGATCGACGACCATAAGGTCACTTCCTGGAACCGACCCTTCCGGTGGTTGCAGACCCACTGTCACCAAGTCTGCTGTGGCGCTGCCTGCGCCGGGTTCGGATGGCGGCAAAGCCGCTGTAAGGGTTGAACGTGAGGATCACCCGCCTCTCACACGGGTGCCAGGTACCGGAGATGTGCCGGTTCCAATCCTACACGCGACGTGCTTTGATTTAACCGTTATGGGTGGTGTGCCGGAGTGACTTGGCCACGCAGGGCCTGCCCCGCAGGTTACGCGCCTAGAACCCGAGGCTAATCTTGCCGCCGGACTTGAGCGCTTCAAGCTGCTCTTCCTTGGCCTTCTCAATTGCCTTGGGGTCGTTGACGCGTTGGTTCACCGCACGGTTGAGGTCGGTGATTTCCTTGCGGCGGGCCCGACGGTCGGCCGCCTGCTCGCCGCGAATCGAGGACACTTGCTCACGTAGTTCCATGGCCTTGTTGTGCATCTCGTCAGCCTTGGTCTTGTAAGCAATGAAGCCGGCGTGCTTCTCGTCCGCTTCTGCCTGGAGGATCTTCAACTCCTTGATGCAGTCAACAAACTTCGCGTGCGCTTCGTTGGATTGGTTGCGAAGCTCCACCACGTTGGCGTGCTCCTCGTCCGCCTTGCCAAATAGGTCGTCGATGGCCTTGTCGGTGTCCGTCAGGTCCACTTCCGCCAGCTTCTGGCCCTGGAGCTTGCCCTCCAGTTCCTTGAGCTCCTTGCGCATGCGGCGGACGTTGTCCACCAACTCATTTTCCTTGCCTGGGTCCATGACCGAGGTTTCTTGCTTCTCTAGCAGGCGCTGGATATCCGCTTTGAGGCTCCGGACCTTGAGCGGCAAGGAGCGTTCGATGCTGCCTTGCTTGCCACGCTTGTCGGCAATCAGTGCCTTGGCTTGGTCCTGGTACGCGTTGCGCTTTTCGACATGCTCGCGCATGACTTGGTTGGCGGCGTCGCGCTTCTCTTTGTGCTGATTCAGCTCCGTGCGCTTCTCGTTACGTTGCTGATTCAACAGGTTGCGCGCATCGTGGGACTCGCGCGCCAGGTCGTTGAAGTGATTTCGTTGGTCAAGCAGGCCGTGGAATTTGTCCTGCAAATTGCGGACATCCGGCTGGTGCTTCTCATCGCTGGTCTGCGTGGTTTGACTCGCCTCATCGGTCATGGCGCGGCACCTCCCCATAAAGGGAGCAGACGGGCCCACTTGGGGCCCCATAAAAAGCGTTGGGCGCGGGCTGCAAGCCGCCCCAATCAACAACAGAAGGGAGATTGCCCCGACCACTTTTATGACGTTGCCGACTCGCCGCCCTAATGCCCGGCTCCTTCGTGTTTAGTAGCGAATCAGTCAGCGAAGGCCACCCGGATAAGGTGGCGGACAACGTGAGCGACGCCGTCCTTGACGCCATGTTAGCCAAGGACCCTGCCAGCCGCGTGGCGTGCGAGACTTTCGTGGCAACCGACTTGGCCGTCGTGGCCGGCGAAATCACCAGCGCGGGATTCGAGCAGGTGGACGTAGAGGGAATCGTGCGCCAGACCATCCAAGACATCGGCTACACCAGCCAAGATATCGGCATGGACGGAGCCACTTGTCAGCTCATGCAGCGGCTCGTGGAGCAGTCGCCCGATATTGCCATGGGCACAGCCGTGCGCGCTGATCACAAGATTGGCGCTGGCGACCAAGGCATGATGTTCGGGTACGCGCAAGCGACGCCGGAAACCAACCACATGCCGCTACCCATTCACTTGGCCCATGGCCTGACGCGCCGCATGACCGAGGTCCGCCGCGACGGCACCATCTCATGGCTGCGACCCGACACCAAGAGCCAGGTGTCCGTGCGCTTCGAACAGGATGCCCCGGTGGCCATTGATGCAGTCGTTTTGGCCGCCCAGCATGAGGAGGGGGTGCCCACGCAAACCATTCGGGAAGACCTCCACGAACACGTGATTAGCCCGGTTCTGCCGGCTGACTTGCTGCACGACGACACGGATTACTACATCAATCACACCGGCAAATTCGTCAAGGGTGGTCCGGCCGCTGACACCGGCCTCACCGGCCGAAAGATTATCGTTGACACCTATGGCGGGTGGGCCCCGCATGGCGGCGGCGCCTTCAGCGGCAAGGACTGCACAAAGGTGGACCGAAGCGCTGCCTACTACGCGCGTTACGCGGCCAAGAATTTGGTCGCAGCCAATGTCGCCGAGCGCCTCCAGATTCAAGTCGCCTACAGCATCGGGAGCCTAGAGCCCGTCAGTATCAGTGTCAATGCGTTTGGCACTGGCCGCATCGCCGATGATGCCATCGTGGAATTGCTGCGGACCGACTTCAGCTTCGCACCCGGAGACATCATCGAACAATTGGGCCTACGCCAGCCCATCTTCAAGCCAACGGCAGCGTACGGCCACTTTGGGCGCAGCGACGTCGATTTGCCATGGGAGCGCTTGGACCGCGTTGAGGCGATCAACGACCGTGTCGGCTTGATGGCCTAAGTCGGCTAGCGCCGCGCCGGCCACCAAGAGACCACGGGTACTACGGAACCACGGTCCGCCGGCCCAGGGCCACGACGCGCTCAAAATGCGCCGCCTCCACGGGCTGCACCGAGAGCCGTTGGCCTCGCTGCACCACCAGCATGTCCTCGAGCTCCGAGTCATCCTTGAGTGCCGCAAGGGACACGATTTGCCCAAAGGTCTCAACATGGCGAATGTCCACCATCATCCAACGCGGATTGTCAGGGTCACTCTTGGCATCGAAGTGCTTGTCTGTAGGGTCAAATGCCGTGTGGTCAGCGTAGCCCTCCCGGGCGACTTCAGCAATCCCCGCCACGCCCGGCGGGTCGGCGTTGCTGTGGTAATACAACACGCGGTCGCCCACCTTCATGTCGTCGCGCATGAAGTTTCGTGCCTGGTAATTTCGAACACCATCCCAATGCGTGCTTTGGTCACGCTCCAAATCGTGGATACTGTAGACGTTCGGTTCCGACTTCATGAGCCAGTAGCGCATAATCGTGGCAGCCAGGAGCGCGCCTTGAGGGCACCGGCCCGGCGTTGCCCCCCAAGCGGTTTCTGCTACGCAGCTTGGCCGCCACCGACCGTGGTGCGGGCCTCATCCAGCAAGCCCAGCAAGGAATCCAGTTCGGTGGGCGACGCGATTCGTGCCGTATGGCTCCAAATGGTACCGTCCTCCAGGAATGCCTTGCGCACCAACGCGTGGTCAGCTTGGCGCCTTAGCCCAAACGTGAAGCTAAGCCAGCCATCCGCCACCTTCTCGACACTGGCGAAGGACGCCTGGCAACGAAAGAGAATCCGAGTCTTGACCGGTCGGACATCGACGCCCGGCATGGCCAAGAGACTGGCTTCCAGGGCACGATACAGCGCCACGCCACCGTCGGGACAGCCCTCCAGGAATTGCTCGACGGTGAACTTGCCACACGAGTGCCACTGATTCTTGTTCTTGAACTGGGAGCCGCAAACCGGACACGGCCACATTAGAACCAACTCGACAAATCCCGCTGCACGGCCAGCTCGAGAGAATCAAACCCGAACGCGCCTTTGACGTAGTTTTCCACCAACTCCCGATACCACAACCAATCCACGTCGCCGGGCTTGACTTGGTCCGCCGGCCACATCCACTCGATTGGTTTGATGCCTGCTTTCTTGGGCAATTTGACTTCCAGCCGCATGCCTTGCCGAGCCAAGCGGTCTTTCGCCTCTTGTTGGGCACCGGCATCCTGGTACAGCGGCAGCGGGTCGCGGCAAACGACGAAGCGCATTTTCCGGCCGGCCGTAATCGATTCGCCCAAGACTTGTTCAAGCGCAACAGCGCGAACGGCTTGGCTTCGCAGCGAACCGTCGGGGTTCGGCTTGTAGGCCTTCGCGGGGCGGACATTCTGCCGCAGCACCAAATCATTCCACTCCGTCTTGGTAATGTCGAGCCCCTTGACCGCGTTGGTGGTAGCTCGCTTGATGGCAGTCTTCATGCGCTCCCGAGCGTCCTCTTCGTCGTCCCAGGCGACCACGTCGCGAAGCGCTTCCGTCATGATGGAAGACAAAATCTTCTGGGCAATGGGGGCCTTGTCGCTGCCCTTGAAATTATTGCCCTTCGTCTCCATCCGAATGACGCCGTCTCGTGCATCAAAGATGAGGTAATTCTTGTGCACGACAAACACCATGGCATCATGGAGTTCGGGTTCCAGCTCGAAGCCCTCGTAGTCCAACAGCCGACGCCACTTCTTGTTGGCAGCCTCGACCGCGGCGATTGCTTGGTCGGGCATGGTAATCCATTTGTCCGCCTCGGGCAGGACGTCCGCTTCGAGGCCGGCCGCGAAGTGCGGCAGGTTGCCCGCTGACTTACTGCACGCGAGATAGATGCCATCCGTGTCGCCGTAAACCACGCGGATACCTTGCTTCTTGAAGTCAAGAAGGGCATCGTGGAGAATTTGTTGGCCAACGGTTGTAATGTTGGCGCCACCCCAGACGTTGAATTGGCGGCACGAAACGTTGACCGCCACCAAGATGCCGTGCGTCCCCGCGTTACGAGCCGCCTTGAGGCTAGCATAGGTCATGTCGTGCAGCCGAATTTCATCGGGGGACGCATCGCGCTCTTTGGCGGCGGCGCGCGCATCTTTGACCTTCTGAATCATGTCCAGCACGCCAGTCATGGCGAGGTTGACCATGCCAGTATGCGGGGCACGCTTGACGCCAATCATCCAGCCTCTGTCCTTGGCAAAAGGCTCTCGCTCCGGGTCGGGCTTTCGGACGTGGTAGAGTCCGGATTCGCGAAAGTCGTCGTCCAGTTCGAAGAGCCAAAGCCAATCATCGGGCGCTTCGCCCGCATCGGCACGAGCGGGCCGCACTGTGTCCGCCGTCAAGTTGCGTGCCTTCAGAATCGTCGGATACATGGCGCCAACGTCAGCCGCGACCACATGGAACCAAGGCACAAAGTGCGACGCAAGATCACTGTCGGGCTTGAGCGTCATGCCGCCCGGAATGGCATAGCCGTGCGTGTCCGCGCCCGGGGGCGGGTCGCGCCGGGCAATGACTGTGGGATGTTCGACCCAGAACGGCATTTCGGGACCTTGCTTGACGACGCGTGCCAATTCCTTGTTGCCCGAAGCTTCCCATTCAGCGGCCGGCATGTTGCGCGCCGTTTCAGCAATGGCCTCGCGACTCGGGAAACGCTCGCCGCCCATGAGTCGCTGAACGCCGTGGGCGATTCCTTGGGCTCGGCACGTCGCCGGCATGATGCGCCGGTCCCGCCGCGCCCGGATGAAGGCCATGTGGTCCCACATCTTCGTGTTGCCACCGGTCAGGAGTTCATGCAGTGGCAGGTTGACCGTGAAACAAAGTGGCAACGCCTGGGCAATCAGTTGTTGCGTTATGCCCATTTGCTCCTGGATATCCTGCTTGTTGTAGAGCAGGGTGCGCGGGTCATCCAATTTCATGTCGTCCGCGTCCAATTGGAGGCGGTCGGGCACGTTGATGCCAAGCCACGGCGCCAGCCCCTTCAGGGTGAAATCATCGTGGAAGAAGTAGAATTTGCGGGCCGCATGATAGGTATCCAATGTGGCCGGGTGCCAGACGCAGGTGTCTTGGCGGCTGCCAAAGTGGAACGACGCATCGGGCCGACTGTAGGTGCCGGTGAAGGTTTCGAACCACGCGTGAACGCTGGGTTCCAAATTCTCCTTACGTCGGTTGTCGGCCAGCATGCTCCGGATGCGGTCATTGATTTGCTTATTGTCGAAGCCCAGGACGTTATGGCCTGCCGTGAGGTCATAGCCGACAGCCATCTTAGTGAACGTGTAGAGGTGGTCAATCTCCTCATCCAGATTACGCGCGACGGATTGAAGGACCTCGCGATCTGCCCAATCGTTAGGAAGATCGCGGAACCTGAAATCCATCTCCTCCGTCTCTAGGTCCTTGTGACTTTCGAAGCTTACAGGAAAGTCACTCCACCCAATGACATCCACGGGCACATCTGTGCGGCCCGACTGATACTGGGTGGTCTCAATGTCGTACGTGAGGACCCGGAGCTCTGCTGGCCGCCCGCCGGAATCGAGGAGCCACCAATCCTTTTCGGCCGCGAGGTCGGCCAAGGCGCGCTCAACGTACGGGATGTCGTGTTCAGCTGTGTAGAAGCCGTGCTCACGAAACAGGCAATCCGAGATGTCCGGCACCCAATAGCTGCGCTTGGCGGCGACCGGGATTACGGGACGCTGTTGTCCGTGGTTCCAGAAGGACTTGTACTCCAACGGATCCCCCATGCCGTGCGCCTTGGCCAGGGGGTCTTCGTCCGTGCTGCGGTCATGGGCGTCCGCCAGCAAGCCACCGAGGCGCTCGTGCGCGGCTTCGATGGACTCGTTGGCACCCGGGAATACCAGGAGATTAGGTCGATGCACGGGTTCGATGGGGCGCGGCTCTTCGCCTTGAAACCACAGGTGACTGTTGCTCACGTTCAGAAGCACGACGCTGTGGCATCCAGGGACCGGCCTTATAGGGGCCGGCCGCCCATTGTGTAGTCGTGGCCAACCACACGGCTACCGGCAGTGGCAACGTTGCACCCAATGGCACGGTGCCGGGAGCGGAAGCCGGGGCCGTAGTCCGTGACCGACTCGCTGACGTGATTGCTCGCGGCTTTGGCAGCTTCGTGGATGCCATAGCAGACATCGGCCTTCTCGTGTTGGTTGTGATTCTGGGCTACGCAGGTGGCCGCCTGCTCGGTAAGGTCCTCCGATGGTCGATCCGACACCCACCCACAAGCCGGGACCTGCTGCTCGGAAAACTCATCATCGTCCTGGCCACCGGTACGGCACTTGGCCTCGGCGTATCAGGCATCTATGATCTTGACTTGTTCAGCCTATTTGCCACGTTGGGCATCATTTCCCTGGCGCTTGGCTTTGGTCTCCAGAACACAGTCGCCAATCTAGCCGCGGGCGTTGGCTTGACATTTGACCGGCCCTTCGATGTGGGCGATCGCATTCGCGTCGGCCAAACCTGGGGCGACGTCCTAACCATTGGCCTTCGCTCCACAAGCATCCGGACCACCAGCGGCGAACACGTCGTCGTCCCCAATGCCTTGCTGGACACGCAAGAAGTGTGGAACTTTACGCACGCGGATAACACGCACATGCGCCTGGAACTTCCGGTTGCCATCAGTTACGAGTCCAGCTACCGGTTGGCCGAGAAACTGATGCTGGACGCCGCTAAGGCGACGCCAGGCATTCTCAATTACCCAGAGCCCCACGTACGGCTGCGAAACTTTGGCGCTGACTCCCTAGAACTAGAGCTCCGAGTTTGGGTCGAGGCAGCCCCCGACAAGGCGGCGATCCAGGACCGGCTGCTACGCCGCATTAAGGATGCCTTTGACCGCGAAGGCGTGGCTATCCCCTACCCGCAACGGACCGTGCATTATGCCACCGACTTGCCGGCGCCATCCCCAACGCCGCCTGATCTGGCCCAAGACCGCGACCTGCCCACCGTCATGGTGTGCACGCGTGGTGCGCAAGCGGCCCGGGACCTCGCCGACTTGGTGGTGTCGTTTGCGGTCAAAGCCGAGGCCCGCTTGGCGGTGCTGGTGGTTCGAGCCTCGGGGGACATGAATGACCGAGACGCCGAGGGCGCACTCGACTTCTATATGCGCCGGGCAGCGCGCGTCGGTGTTCCAGCCAAGCCCATGCTGCGCCACGGTGACTTCATGACCGTGTTTCGCCACGCCGTCAATGAGACCGGTGCCAGCTTGATCATCATGGGGCGAAACCAAGGCAGGCTCACCGGTTGGTTGCGAAACGAAGTCACGGCCGCCCGCCGCAATACGAAGGTCCCGGTGCTCCTGCTGGACGCCGAAAGCCCGCCCAACGATGAATTGGTGCAGTTTTGGCGTAGTAAGCTGCACCGGAATGAAGAGGACGACAAGGCTGCGGGCTCCTCCTGAGCCGGCGAGCCCGGCACCTATCGTTGCAGGTCCCCGGCGTAGAAACTGCGGTGTGGGTCGACGACAAAACCTGGCGGCAGGCCGTTTCTGCCAAGGAGCATGCGAAAGCCCATGGCGTCACGGCTGGCCAAGGTCACCTCAATGGGCCAACGTTGGCCTAACAACGTCACGTGCGTCTCAATAACTGGCCGAAGCATCTCGTTGCCGCTGCTGGAGCGCACAACGCGCTGATGCAGAAGCGGAGCCTCACAGGTCACCGTTGCAGACGTGTCACGCTGGTCCGGATGCACATTGAAGCGCACCCATTTTGACTTCCGCTTGCGAAACGGCTCGATGTCAACGGCATGCAAACTACTGGTTCGGGCCCCCGTATCCAATTTGGCCTTGACAGCGGCAATGCCAAGGTCTGGGAGGCTTACCCACTCCCTCCAACCAATGGTCACCGGTTGCTTGGCCACGAAGCCTTGGTAGGACCGTCTTTCATAAATCCGACCGCTCGGGCAGCAAAGCGTGCTATGCCCGGCTACGTGGCAATGTCGATGGGGCGCCCGCCATCCTCGTCCGAGTCGTCATCCGAGTCGTCATCCGAGCCTGCGTCATCGCCCGCTGAATCTGCTCCGTCGTGCGGCCCGTCGTCATCATCGGTACCGTCTGCGGCTGGCACATCGGGGTCATGGGCAAGACGCCCCTGCGCATTGACGAAGAGGCAGTCCAGCAACTCGTCGAAGCGAAAATCACCGTCGTGAACCTTGCCGGCCAATAGCTTGCACTGCGTGCGGCCCACCGGTATGACCATGTGGCCACCATCGCGAACCTGCCACAGCAAAGCATCAGGCACCCTGGGCATGGCACAGGTAACCACAATCACGTCATACGGCGCATTGGCCTCGTAACCGTCTGCGCCGTCCCCGACCACGACCGTAACGTCGGCTTCTGCAGCGGCCAAGTTGCTCCTCGCGGCCTCGGCAAGTTCCGGCATGAACTCAACACTCGTTACATGCCCTTCCGGGCCGACCATGTGCGCCAAAATGGCTGCGTGGTAGCCACGCCCGGTGCCGATTTCAAGGACGTTATCGCCAGGCTCGACCATAGCGGCAGCAGTCATCATGGCAACCATGTGGGGTGCACTAATCGTCTGGCCAAGCCCCACGGGCAGCGGCCGGTCCTCGTAGGCATGTTGGGTTAACTCGGCGGGAACGAACAGGTGGCGGGGAACGGCCGCCATGGCATCCTCGACGCGCGGATCCGTCAACGCTCCGCCGGCCTCCAAGTCGGCCAGCATAGCCTCCCGCTCACTGCGTCGGACGGATACGTCGAGCATCGGTTTTGTTGTGGCGCGAAGGGCATTAGCCCTTTTGGCCAGGGGCCAGGGGGCGATGGGACCTGACCCGCCGCACCGGCTGCTTACGCCTGTTACGCCTGGGCCAAGATGTCGAGAATTTTCTTTTCCATCACAGCAACCGGAATGTCTGGCACCGACAGCAGTTGCGTCGTGCCCGCTTGGCCGGAGCCGCTCAGCTTAGCATAAATGAAGCCTGCATCCTGCAACTGCTTGAGGTACTTCCAGTACTGGGTGTGGCCGCGTGGTGGTTCGTTGTACTCCTCGCAAACCAAGTGGTACGCTTCCTCCGCTGCGCCGGTCGTGGTGTAAGCGCCACCATCGCGCCGCAGGCGTCGGCCGACTGCCAGCAACGCCATGAGCGGATGCGGGGGCAGATTGCGAAGCTTACTTTCTGTGACGACTGAGTAGGTTTCCGCCTTGGCGGCACGCGCATGTTCGGGCGTCACCATG
>JBFJXH010000042.1:0-13826 GCA_041623215.1 Thermoplasmatota archaeon | reverse complement strand
GTGGCCCTCATCGTCGGCCTTGCCGGCGCCCAGGCCACGACTTGGCACACGTCGGACTACTATGCCGGCGAATTCGTCCTAGAAGCGCGCTGCGTTCACGCCGACACCACATGCTTTGCGGTGCCACAAAATGGCGTGGTTTCGCTTAGCATTGTTGACGACGGGTTGGGCACCCCGCCGGTCTTGACTGGCATCGCAGCGTATGTTCACTTTCGACAGGGGGCGGTCGATGACCCGGCCTACGGGCCACTGGCAGACAATGGCCAATGTGGCCGAACCCTGGGCCTCCCCTACTGGACCTTCCCACAGCAAACTCGACCCCAGTGTCGTGGCGGGGAACACTACATCTGCGGTTCAACCGAATACGTGCTTCGCGGTTGGGACCAGGCCGACTCAGTCGTCTATGTCACGTTGTTGCCCGCACCGTTAGCGGTTGCCACGTGCGCGGATCGAGTGCCAGTCTTCCAGGCACCAGTTCCGTCGGTTGTGGGCCCCACTGACGGGCACGTGTACGCAACGATCTCCGCGTCGTAGCGAGTTGACGACGACCCGAAGCCGCGGCCGCCGATTGTCGGCGAGGTCATCTCGGAACGGGCGGCTAAGATGCGTCGGCAAGCACGGCCAGCCCGTGCCGCTTCTCATGCAGCACACCGGCTCCATCTCGAATCCGGATGGCCCCATCAGGCCCAAGACCCTCAACCGTCCCGGTCACATCATCCACCGTCGCCGTTTGCCCCGTCAGGCTGTGTCGCCGTTCAAACGCCTGAATGACGTGCTGGGGATCCTCGGCAACCTGCCGCAAGTTCTCGGCCACGCAGTCAAGAAGTGTCGATTCCAAGTCCTCGATGCATAATTCGCAGCCAAGCTCCTGCTCCAGCGTAGTTGCTGTGTCTGCCAACCGATCCGGCCAGTCGGCGCATGTGCCGTTGGCATTGATGCCAATACCAACCACGACGGCCTCGGCGCGGTCACCCTGCGACTGCGCTTCCGCAAGAACGCCGGCCACTTTGCGACCGTGGACGAGGATGTCGTTGACCCACTTGGTCTGCGGTTCCACGCCACATACCTCAAGCGTGTCCGCCACCGCATTGCCGATGGCCAAGGTCAGCAACTCAAGCCGTTCTGGCAACTCCGTGAGCACCAACGACAGGTACAGGCCACCGTTGGGTGCGTGCCATGCGTTCCCGTGTTGACCGCGACCCGAAGTCATCTGGTCTGCTATCACCACCGTGCCGTGGGTCGCACTTCCTTGATGCAGCCGCAAGCGCGCCTCGTCCATGGTGCTGCTGCACGATGCCAGGCGCTCAACGGACCAAGGAATCATGCCGTCTCCGGGGGACACTCACAAAGCTCAATCAGGACGCCACCTGTTTCCTTGGGGTGGATGAAGGCGATGCGCTTGCCTTCCGCACCGAGCCGCGCCACCTCATCAATGAGTCGAATGCCCATGCCTTTGAGCCGGTCAAGCTCGGCATCCACGTCGTCAACACGAAACGCGATGTGATGTACCCCCGGGCCCCGCTTGGCGAGGAATTTGCCCACGGCCGTATCCTCCCCGAGCGGCTCAAGGGCCTCGACCACGGTCATGGTGTCTGCTACGGGGAAAAATCGCGTCGTGACGCCCTGGTCCTCAACGGTTTCATCGTGGCCCGCAGGCAAGCCCAGAATCGTCTCGTAAATGCGGCTTGCATCATCCTTGCTCGCGACCGCCACCGCGACTTGATCTACGCCCAAGATGGCCATGTTGGCGCCAGGCGAAGGGGCGCCTTAAACGTCTGGCGCGAGCCATGCTCGCCTACGCGCATGTGCGACTCCAGCGCGCGGACGACCTGGCACCCCAGCAAGGGCGGAAACCTCTCAGTCATTCGGAGCTCGGTAGGCTGCCAAAATCTGCGCGGCGACCTCTTGCGGCGACAACCGCCCCGCCTGCGCCTCAGCCACCAACGTGTCAAATGGATCTCGAACGATTTGTGGGTCCGTGAAGGCGAAGCGCGTTACGTCCTTGACAATGATGCTGTGAATCTGCGTTAACAGCCTGCGATGGCGGCGTTGGTGCCACGTGCCGTGCTCCCTGGACCATGCCGCATGCTCGTTCACTTTCTCGACCACGTCGGCCACGCCATCGCCGCGTTCGGCAACGGTTCTCACGAGAGGAGGCCACCAAACTTCCTGGCCAGGTTCCGGATGAGGGGCCAATGCCATGGCGGATTCCACTTCGCCATGCACCTTGTCAGCGCCGTCTAGGTCCGACTTGTTGATGACGAACACGTCCGCAATTTCCATGACGCCAGCCTTGACCGCTTGGACGTCGTCGCCCAAGTTCGGCACCAAGACCACAATCACCGTGTCGGCGAGACGAATGATATCCACTTCCGCTTGCCCGACGCCTACAGTCTCCACGATGACCACATCAAAGCCGGCGGCATCCAGCACCCGCACCACATCGGTCGTATGGCCCGCCAAGCCACCCAGCGCACCTCGTGTCCCCATCGACCGAATGAATACATCCTTGTCGCCGCTGTGGCGATTCATGCGAATTCTGTCGCCAAGGATGGCTCCGCCGCTAAACGGGCTCGACGGGTCCACGGCGACCACGGCAACGCGCTTGCCTTCACGGCGATAGGTGCGAATGAGCTGGTCGGTCAGCGTTGATTTGCCGGTGCCTGGGCTGCCGGTCACCCCAACCACGTGGGCACGTCCTGTGCGACCGTGGAGGCGCTTCAACACTTCCTGGCCAACGGGGTCTTCCCGCTCGACGAGGCTGATCAGGCGAGCCACGGCGCGGCGCTGGAACGACTTCACGCCTTGTTCGAGTTCGTCGGCGTCCACGAAGGCGGCGTCGCTGGCTGCCTAAAGGATTCTTCGGGCCGAAGCCTCGGGGGAAGTTCATAAGCGGCGGCGGCATTGCCAAGCCGTGTCGTTGGTGTGGAACAGCGCTGCCGTGCCGGGACTCATTGGCGCCACGCTATTGATTGGATTGTGCCTGGTCCTTTGGTTGAATCGGCCCGATTCGGCGATTAATCGCCGCTTGGCCATGCTGCTGTTCCTGGAAGGAACCGTGACGCTTACCCTGAACGGAGGAACCTTCCTAGTGGAATCTGCCCAAGCCGCTTGGGCGCTCGCAGGCGTCGGCTACGTCGCAGTTTGGATCAAAACTTGGGCGTATTACCATTTCCTGAGTTCGCTACCGGTTCCGATGGCAAGGCGCATGGCAAGACCCCTGCCACGCATCATCCTCGCCGGCTTCACAGTGTTCGCTGTGGCAACATGGTTCATCTGGCCAACCTTCTACGTGGGAAGCGTCGTACCGGGCCCGAACAACATCGGCTGGGCGGCCATGCCAGGCGCCGGCCTCATGATTGGCATGATCTTCTGGAGCATCGTCTTCCTTGCTGCCATTGGATTCAGCATTGCCGCCCTCCGGCGCGCCGCGACGGAAACGACGCGTCAAGTCGCCAAGGCATTCGTCATCAGCTTTGGTTTCCGCGACACCATGTTCGCTGCCACCACGGCAGCGTTGCTCATCGCAGGGCCCACATCCTCGCTTGTCCCAGCCATTATGCTCCTGATTCCAATCACGTATTCCATCTACCCGGTCCTCCTTGGATTTGGTCTGCTCAAGTATCAGGTGTTTGATATTGATGTTAAGCTCCGGTTCGTCATTAAGCAAAGCACGTTGGTCGGCGTTGCGACGGTCGTGTTCCTCGTCCTAGGAGAGCTCCTGGAGAACGTAGTCCAAGACGTAGCCGGGCAAGCCATTAGCCTCGCGACCGCCGTGGGACTTGCCTTCGTGGTCAAACCCGTGCGCACGTTGGCGGACCGCCTTGCGCATCGGGCCGTTCCGGCCAAAGACCTGGACGCACAACGCCTGCTCGTGTACCGGGCGGCACTTGAGGGCGCCTGGGAGGACGGCGGCGTCGACCTTGACGAGTCGCGCATGCTAGCGCGGCTGCGGTCCCAACTGGGATTGTCTGACACGGAAGCAAAGCGCGTGACGTCTGAAGTTCTGCAGCAGCCCAGACTAGTGGCTTAGTTCGGTAAATCGGTCTTTGAAGCGCGGGTGTGCGCGGATGAAACGGCTGATTTCGCGGGTGTCCGTGCCCGGACCAAAGACCGCTTCGATGCCCTTTGCCTTGAGACTCTTCGCGTCGTCGTCCGGGATGATGCCGCCGCCGAAAACGACAACGTCGTCGGCGCCCTCGGCCACCAGAAGGTCCTTGATCTTGGGAAACAGGGTGTTGTGGGCCCCGGACAGGCATGACAGTCCGACCAAGTCCACATCCTCTTGGATGGCCGCGTCGACGATTTGTTGCGGCGTCTGGCGCAGGCCGGTGTAAATGACTTCGAAGCCGGCGTCCCGCAAGGCGCGAGCCACCACCTTGGCGCCACGGTCGTGCCCGGCAAGGCCGGGCTTGGCGACAAGGACACGAATCGGAGGGCTGCTCATGGCGAGGGCACCTCCTTGTTGCTGAAAAGGCGCTCGGCGGCCGCTAGGGCTCCTCAAACGTCAGCACGCCCGTGCCAGATAATTGGCCGCTTGAAATCACCGGGTCCCCCTGAGTCGTGTAGGTCGTGAGGCAGTCGGCCCCTTCGACGTGACCCAGGAAGTTGCTTGCCATCTGGTATCCAACCCACTGGTAACCCACGGGCGGTTCTCCGGGTAGGCGCGACACCGCCGCTCCCGATCCAGTATAGGTGGCCAGGCTGCTGTGGACTTCCGCCAGTCCAGCAATGCCCGGCCCGACGCCGGTATGGTGCCACGCCTCGTTGCAACGGACCAGAAGGCCCACTTCGGTGGTCGTGATGGAGCCCACGAGAGGGGCAGGGTCCGTTGCCGGGACCATTTCGTAAGTGGCTGCTTCCTCGGGCCGGACGTCCAACCGCGCGCCATGCAGCGCAACGGCGTCCGCCAATGACATCCAAGCGTCGCCCGTTTGCACAAGTTCACCGCCTTGCAGCCCCGTCAGGTCCGTGACTTGGTTTAGCAAGTGCACCGCCGTCGGTTCGGCATCATGACTTTGCTCCGGTGCCGCCGCGCCAAAACCAGCACCAAGAAGCGCTAGCAGCACGACCAGGAACACCCCTTCTCTCGCCACGGGCAACATGGGTCCACACCCGGTTGGCGCTTGAAAGGGCTACCGCTGGGCCGTGGCGGCGGGGGCCCTCGCGGGCGTTGTTAAGCACCGGCTGCGGACGGCTTACTTCGTGGCTCAGGGCTCCTAGTCGGAGCCGTCGCCCTCGGCGCCGGGGCTCGGATCCACGACGGCAGCAGATTCTGTAGGTGCTTGTCCCTGACCTGCATCATGGGCACGCGGCGGCGAATCGCCATCCGTGCCCGCATCCTCAACGTCGTCGTCATCAACGGCCTCTCCCGGAGGGAGCACGGCCACCTGCGTGACCGTATCCTCGTCGTTGAGCCGAACCACGATGACACCTTGGGTGTCGCGGCCTTGCTCGGACACTTGGCCCACCGGCAGCCGCACCACCATGCCTTCGCGAGTCGTGACGAGGATGGATTCTTCTCCCGTCACGGTGCGAATGGCTTTGACGCGGCCGTTGCGGTCGTTGACCTTGATTGTCCGCACGCCCTTGCCCCCGCGGTGGGTCTTGCGGTAATCTTCAAGCGGCGTGCGTTTGCCGTAACCGTTTGCCGTCACGGACAAGATTTGGGCGGATGGGTCGGCAACAGCGACGGACACAACTTCGTCTTCATCGTTGAGCGTGACACCTCGGACACCTGCGGCGACACGACCCATGCTGCGCACTTCCGCTTCGTCGAAGCGGCACGCCTGACCCTTGGCTGTAGCTAGAATAATGTCCGCATTGCCATCGGTGCGACGTACCGCCAGCAACTCGTCGCCATCTCGAAGCTCAATGGCCTTGATGCCAGTCTGGCGGACGTTGCGGTAGGCGGACAAGGGCGTTCGCTTGACCAAGCCACGACGCGTGGCAAAGAACAGGAATTGCCCTTCTTCGTCGAAGTCCCGGACGGCAATGATATTCTCAATCTGTTCCCCCTCGTCCAGGTTGACGAGGTTGACGACCGGCTTGCCGCGCGCCTGGCGCGTCCCAGCAGGAACACGGTAACCTTTGAGCCAATGGATGCGGCCAAGGTTGGTGAAGAAGCAGAGGTAATCATGCGTCGAGCCGACGAGGGTGCCGACGATGTGGTCTTCGTCCTTGGCCTTCATGCCCCGTAGGCCTTTGCCACCTCGGTTCTGCTCGCGGTACGTATCCAGGGGCATGCGCTTGAGGTAGCCCTCGTTCGTCCACAAGTAGATGGATTCCTCCTCTGGAATCAGAGATTCGTCGTCGATGTCAATCTCGCCTTCTTCAATCGCAGTTCGGCGAGCGTCAGCAAAGTCTTCCCGAAGCTTGAGCAACTCATCCCGAATGATGGCGTTGACTTTCGCGTCGTCAGCCAGAATTCCTTTGCAGTGGTTGATGAATGTCAGGAGTTCGTCGTGCTCGTCCCGGAGCGCCTGCGATTCGAGGCCGGTGAGCTTTTGCAAGCGCATGTCCAAGATGGCCTTCGCTTGCAATTCCGACAGGCCAAACTTCTCCATCAGACCCACGCGGGCCGTGTCTGCGTCCGAGCTTGCTCGAATGAGTTCGACGACCGCGTCAATGTGGTCCAACGCGGTCAGCAAACCCTGCACGATGTGGTCCCGTGCTTCCGCTTTGTCAAGGTCGAATTGCGTGCGCCGCGTCACGACGTCGAAGCGGTGCTTGATGAATACCTCAAGCAGGTCCTTGAGACCCATGGTGCGAGGCCGCCCATCCACCAATGCCAGGTTGTTGACCGAGAAGGCGGATTGCAGCGGCGTGTGCTTCCACAGCTGGTTGAGAACCACATCGGTGATGGCGTCCCGCTTGAGCTCAATGACCATGCGCATGCCGCGCCGGTCCGACTCGTCGCGAAGGTCGCTGATGCCTTCGATGACCTTGTCTTTCGCCAGGTCGGCGATGTGCATCAGCAGGTTTGCCTTGTTGACTTGATAGGGCAACTCAAGGAAGACAATGCGGTCCCGGTCGTTGCCCATGGATTCAATTTCGTGCCGCCCTCGAACGACAATGCGTCCGCGTCCGCCCGCGATGGCACTAACAATGCCGCTCCGGCCATAGATGATGCCCCCCGTGGGGAAGTCGGGGCCTTGGACGTGGTCCATGAGGTCCAGCGGGCCCGCATCAGGGTCATCGATGAGCCGCACGGCAGCATCAATGACCTCGCCGACATTGTGCGGCGGCATCTTGGTTGCCATGCCCACGGCAATCCCGTCGGCGCCATTGACGAGCATGTTGGGAAGCGCTGCGGGGAGGGCCAGCGGCTCCTTCAACCGGCCGTCATAGTTCGGTTGCCAATCAACGGTATCCTTGTCCAAATCCTCGAGCATGGCTGCCGTAATTTTCGCCATCCGCGCTTCCGTGTACCGCATGGCGGCTGCCCCATCGCCATCGACACTGCCGAAGTTACCTTGACCATCGACCAAGGGGTACCGAAGGCTCCAGTCCTGGGCCATTCGCACCATGGCGTCATAGATGGCCGAATCGCCGTGGGGGTGATACTTACCCAGAACCTCACCGACCACGTAGGCGCTCTTCTTGTAGCCCTGCGTGTGGCTCATGCCGAGCTCCTTCATGGCGTACAAAATGCGACGATGGACGGGCTTGAGCCCATCGCGCGCGTCGGGTAGGGCCCGACTCACGATGACGCTCATCGCGTAGTCCACGAAGGATTGGCGCATTTCGGACTCAATGGTCCGCGGAGCTACCTTATCGCTGCCATCGACCAGCGTGGCAACCGGCACTCCTTCTGGGTCACCGCCGACGTCCGCCACGGATGAGCCACTGTCGTCCGGGCCAGGTGCCACGTTGACGTCGTCCACCATCAGTCTTCGCCCTCCTCGTCCAGGTCGCGCCCCTTTGATTCGCCCACGCAGTATTCACAGCGGGACGACGCGCGCCAGCGCGGTAATTCTCGACCGCACTCGCGGCAGTCCCGTCGGTTGGGATCTTCGCTCGGCCGCGTCGTGGGCGTGCTCATACGTCCACCTCCGCTTCCAGGGCGTGGCGTTCAATGAATTCGCGGCGTGGTTCCACTTGGTCGCCCATCAGAATGGTGAACAACTCGTCGGCCAACACGGCGTCGTCAATCGTGACTTGTAGCAAGGTGCGCGATTCGGGGTCCATTGTGGTTTCCCATAGTTGGGTCGGGTTCATTTCGCCCAACCCTTTGAAGCGTTGGACGCTAATCTTCTTGCCGTCCTCCACACCCATCTCAATGAGTGCCTGCTCCTTGGCAGCATCGTTGTAGACGTAGCGCTCTTGGCTGCCCTTCTTGAGTTTGTAGAGAGGTGGCTGAGCGATGTAGATGAAGCCCTTCTCGATGAGGGCGCCCATGTAGCGGTAGAAGAACGTCAGAAGTAGGGTCCGAATGTGAGCGCCGTCAACGTCAGCATCGGTCATAATCACGATCTTGTGATAGCGGGCCTTTTCGGGATCGAAGTCTTCTCCGATACTGGTGCCGATGGCTTGAATCAAGGCCTGAATTTCTTTGTTTTGAAGAATTTTGTCCAGTCTGGCGCGCTCTGTGTTGAGAATCTTACCGCGAAGAGGAAGAATTGCCTGCGTGGCCCGGTCGCGGCCCTGTTTGGCTGAGCCACCGGCCGAGTCACCCTCCACAATGTAGATTTCACTGGCGGCGGGGTCGCGCGTTTGGCAATCGGCTAATTTGCCGGGCAAGCCACCCCCTTCCAAGACGTTCTTTCGGCGGGTCAAGTCCCGTGCCTTGCGGGCAGCTTCACGCGCCCGCTGCGCCATGAGCGCCTTGTCGATGATAATCTTGGCTGGCGCCGGATGCTCTTCTAGAAAGTCGCCAAGGCGCTCGTTGAGAAGTGTTTCCACAATGCCCCTGACCTCTGAATTGCCCAGCTTCGTCTTCGTTTGGCCTTCGAACTGGGGTTGAGGAATCTTCACCGATACAATGGCGGTTAGGCCCTCCCGGCAATCATCCCCAGAAAGGCCGCCTTCCATGCCTTTCAAAAAGTCGTTTTTGCGCGCGTAATCATTGAGGGTCCGCGTCAGCGCTGCTCGGAAGCCCACCAGGTGCGTCCCGCCCTCGTGCGTGTTGATGTTGTTGGCAAACGTGAACACATTCTCGTTGTAGCCGTCCGTGTATTGGAGCGCCACTTCAATGCTAACCTTATCTTTGGTTCCCTCAAAGTGAAGCACCTCAGGGTGCAGCGGATTGCGGTTGCGGTTAATCCAGGCCGCAAATTCCGACACGCCACCTTCGTAATGGTAGCGCTCGGTCCGGGGTTCGGTTTCGTCTCGTTCGTCCTTGAAGGTAATGTGGACGCCGGCGTTAAGAAACGCCAGTTCGCGCAAGCGGTTTTGCAGGGTGTCAAAGTCCCATTCCAACGTTTCGAAAATCTGGGGATCGGGGTAGAAGGTTACCTCCGTTCCGGTCTCGTCCCCGGCATCGCCCAAGAGTTCCAAGCCAGTGGATGGAACGCCGCGCTCGAAGTCCATTTGGACCCATTTCCCCTGGCGCTTCACGCGGGCGGACAAGCGTTCGCTCAGGGCGTTAACGCAGCTCACGCCGACGCCGTGCAAACCGCCGCTTACCTTGTAACTGGATTCGTCGAACTTGCCACCGGCGTGCAGGATGGTTAGAACCACTTCCAGGGCGGGCTTGTGGTACTTGGGGTGCTCGTCAATCGGAATGCCGCGACCGTCGTCTTCGACTCGACATCCGCCATCGGCGAGCAAGCTGACGGTAATGTTGGTGCAGTGGCCGGCCAAGGCCTCGTCAATGCTGTTGTCCACCACTTCGTACACAAGGTGGTGCAGGCCTCGCCCATCAGTGGAACCGATGTACATGGCCGGTCGCTTGCGAACCGCTTCCAGCCCTTCTAGGACCTGGATGCTGCCCGCGCCGTAATCTCCGTCGCCGCTCACGCGTGCGCGCACGCGCGCGCGCGTATAAGGGGTTGTGTTTGCCCGCTGGACGGGCAGAAACGCCATCTCGGCGCATTTTCGTCCGGGGGATGGCTCAACTGCTCGCCGCGACGGTGTTCGGCGCTTCCTGAGCTTCTACGTCGATGGCATCCGGGTCGCTTCGCGGCAATCCCTCCGGAAGCTCGGAGGCGGCGGCATCATTGGGTGACTTGGCCGCTTCTTCAGGATCGCTTGGCGGGGCTGCCAGCGTACGTTGGACCTCCTTCTTCGGGTCTGCCTCGATACCCACTAGTTTGCCCATTGCCTTGCGGATCTCTTCGGGATTCTTGGCATCAAGGCCAAAGTACTCCGGGAACGCTTGCGTCACCGTCAGAATCTTGGTTTGGCCTTCGCGACGCGTCTTGACCAATCCGCGCTCCTTCAGCTCCGGCACATGGTCATAGACACGACTGCCAATCATGTCCGACAGTTCGGATTGCTTGATGGGCTGATGATAAGCAATCAAAGCCAGCGTCTTGAGCACCTTGGCCGGAATCTCCATTTGGGCAAACTTCGCCGCATCGTCGGCTGCCTGGGTTCGCACCTGCATCGCCCACTTGGTACCGGCCTTGGCTACTTCCAAGACCGTGTCGCGACCTTGGTACACCTTGGCAAGGCGGTCGATTGCTTGCCGGATGGCGGGCTTTGCCATACCGGTCTCCTCGGCAATTTCTTCGATGGACAAGGCGCGCCCCGCGCTAAAGAGCGCAGCTTCCACGACATGGTCTGGTTTCATGCTTCTACCTCCTTGGATGAATGAACTGCAGAAATGCCCGCATCCGGTTCGACGGGCGCACTATCGCCTTCGGCCTCGCTTTCCGCGCCATCCGGCGCACCCGCTTCGTTGCCATTCGCTGGCGGGGGGCTTGCCTCGATGCCCAGCGCCTTGGCGGCCGCTTCCAGGTTGGGCGTGAGCCAAATTTCGCCACGCGGAAAGTCCTCCTGGTTGAGGGTGATGCGGCCGTCTTTGGCCAGAAAGAGAATGCTGGTGAAGCTCTGCACCAAATCCATGATTTCGGGCTCGTGCAGGTCACTGAAGGGAATCGGCTGCGTCGGATGCTCAAGAATGCGACGCCACGTTTCGGCAATTTCGGCCTCCAAGTCCTCCTTGTGGACCATGCCGCCGACCCGCCCGCGCATGCGACGTTTCAAGGTCAAGCGAGCCGCTTGTTTGTTGGCCTGGAGCTTGGCGCGTTCGGCGGCCTCCTCGTGTACCTCCTCAAAGGCACCCAGCAATTCCATGAGGGTCACCTTTCGGTCCCCTTTGTGACGGATTTTTTCGTCAATGGGCGCCCGAGGTAGGGCCTTGATTCGATCCGTGTAGTCCCATTCATCGTCAGTGAATCCCCAATCGGGAACGTCATCCCAGTCAAAGTGCTCTTCGCCGGCGTCCTGCAGCGTGGTGGCGCGCTCGGCGACGTGGTCCGATTGGAGTTTTAGCACCGTCCACGCCATGAGAATGATACGACCTGCTGTGACGATGTCCACCCCACGCGCCCTCGATTCTTTCAGGTACAGCTCGGCAAATTTGGATAAATCCAGGTCCCAAGGGTCGAGGTGCTCCTGCATGACCAGCTCGAGCGCAATCGCTACATCACGGTGGAAATCGTCGCGCATGCTGACGTGCTCGCCTTCACCCGTCGCATGGACCAATTCGATGTATTGCGAGATGCGGCCCGTGTCGTCGTCGAAGTCAGCTAGCGCCTTGTGCCATAGCAAGTGACGCACCAGTTGACTTGTTTGGAGTGTCGTTTGCGGGTCCACGGCAGGCCGCTCCTCGGTGACCATGAACGCCACTTGGCGACCCCCCAGGCTGGCTGCGCGGCGGTCTTCACTGGCCAATCTCGACCCCCATCATGTCCTTGATGGCGTCCGAAAGGCCCTCTTTACTGGGCTCTTTCTCTTTGCCATCGTCCGTCATGGTCACGGCCACGGCCGCTTCGCCCTCTCCGCTGGCCCGCTGTTGTTGGGCTCCGTTGCGGCCCCGACCGCCTTGGCCTCCCGGAGTGGACGGAGCGTCCTTTCCCCCCTCGCCTTCGTCGTCCGAGCCATCCTCGTCACGCAGGTGGTCGAGGTCGAAGTTGGCCACAATCTCCGATTGTCCCGGCACCTGCTGGGTTACGCCGTAAATGAACGAGGCTTCCTTGAGCGTTACCTTGCGTAAGCTCACGATGATGAATTGGGCGAACGGCGAATTGTCTCGAATCAATTTTGCCAACAGTTCCGAGTTCACTGCGTCCAAGTTTTGATCCACTTCGTCGAGGTAGTAGAACGGACTGGGTTCGTAGCGTTGGATGGCGAAAATGAAGGCCATGCTGGTGAGTGATTTTTCACCGCCCGACAAGGCATCGAGGCGCGTGACTCGCTTACCCATGGGTTGTGCCTTCAAGATGAGGCCGCCCTCGAAGGGATTCTCAGGATCTTCCAGTTCCATGAGCGCCTTGCCACCTAGACTGAGCCGTGCGTAGATTTCGGCGAAGTTCTCGTTGATGGCGGTGAAGACCGTCATGAGTGCGCCCTTCTTCTTGGCCGTAATCTCATCCACGAGTTCCATCAATTCTTTGCGCTGTGCCTCCAGTCGCTCTACTTCTTCCTTCAGGCCATCGTGGCGTGCAGATTCGGTCTCGAAATCTTCGAGGGCGCGCATGTTGACCGGACCAAGGCGAGACAGCCGCGCCTCCAGGTCGCGGACGCGGCGCTTGAGTTCATCGAGCGCAGGGACGCCGTTTTCGTCCTCGATGGTTACCGGGTGTTCTTGCAGGTCCACGAGTGCGTCGCCGAGGCTTTCTTCCATGACCGGCAGCTTGGCCTTGGCGTTGCTGATGAGCCCATAATGGGTCTCCATGCGGTCACCAATCTTGTCCATGCGGGCCTTGGTGTCCGTTAGGGCCTTGTAGAGGGCATCGCGCTTTTCTTGCAGCTTTCGCAGGGCACCCGTGGCCTTCTTTTCCATCTTCAGAAGGGCATCCATTTCCACCTTGGCCTTGTGGTAGGCTTCGGAGTAGCGCTTGACATCAAGTTCGTGCTTTTCGCGCCCTCCGGTTAGGTCCTCGATTTGCTTGTCTAGCTCTTTGAGACGGTCTGCAACTAGGCCTGCCTGGGTGGTCGCAACTTCGGCGCGCTTCTCAGCGTCAACGACCGCTTCCTTGAGTTGGAGCACCTCGCGCTCGAGGCCCTCGACTTGCTCGCGAAGTTCCTTCTTGGTCCCTTTCAGAAGCAGCTTGCCTTTCTCGTCGCGCTCCTGTTCAAGCGCCTCTAGCTGTTCCGCTAGTTCTTGGCGTGCGGAGTCATTTTCTTCCAGCGCAGCAGCGGCCGCTTCGGCCTTCCTGACGGCTTCGTCACGGGCCGACGTAATCCGCTCGAGTCGTAGTTTGAGTTCATCGTGTTCGCGTTGCTTGGTTTTGAGTCGGTCGCCTACATCGGCATCGGCCCGGCTAGCATCGGAAACGGCGTCCTTGGCTTTGACGAGTTCCTGCCGGACCGTGCCCAGTCGCTCGAGCACTTCGTTTTGGAGGTTCTCAGCCGTGCTGACCTCCTCAATGAGGGTGTCCACGCGCGCTCGGTCGCCGCTGCCAAAGCCGGGCTGGTCACCTTTCTTGCCGCGACTGCCACCAACCATGGCTCCACTGGCTTCGAACAATTCACCGTCCTTGGTGACGATTCGCACGCCACCCATGAGGCGGCGTCCGGCATTCATGTCTCGTGCGATGAGCGTGTCGCCAAAGACGTACCAGAAGGCGTTCTGGTAGCGCGGATTGTAGTCTACGAGGTCGAGGGCAAAGCCATCGCAGCCATCCTGCTTGACCTTCATGAGAGCTTGGCCACGG
>JBFJXH010000041.1:0-13841 GCA_041623215.1 Thermoplasmatota archaeon | reverse complement strand
GGCGCGCCAGCAGTTGGAGCAAGAAGATGAACGGACTCGCCATGCCCTTGTGGTCCAGATGAACCGGGGGCTCGTCAGCAGGGTCGTCGTGGTGGTCGTCGTGGCCTTCACCATGACCGTCCCCGTGACCTGCGACGCTGGGTCCGTCCCCAAGTTGTTCGAGGTAGATGCGGTCGCCGAACTGCCCGTCGAGGGCGGTTCCCAAGGCAGCTAGGCTGCGGCTCGGGACCCAGCCTTCGACGTGGAACGTGTTGGCAGTGACGCCAAAGCGAAGCGGCGCCTGCGTCCGGGCCACCTCGGCCGTCAAGCTTGCTTCGAGGCTGGCCAAGCGACTGGCCCAAGATTCGCGCAAATTGGCCAGTTCTTGCTCGGCCTTGGACAATTCCTGCGTAGCGGCGTCGCGGTTACCGGCCACGACGCGGAGACGGTCAGACGGCGTGCCCGTGATGTCGGCGGCCACGGCTGTTGCTTGGAATCCACAGGTTGCAAGGACGCGGTCCGCCTGCGCGGCGGTACCAGGCGTTACGAAGGCAACGAGCGCAAATCCGGCACCGGTTGGCCGGACTTCCCACTCGCCCTCGACGCCTTCAGCCTGGAACGCGGCGCGCGGGTCTTCGCGCGCAATGCCCAGGAAGGAGCGCAGGCTCGTCAAGCCGTCCACCAGGGACAGCTCGACATCCATGCCGGTGAAAGGTGTCAGGGCCGTGGATTCGTGGTCCAACGCAGCGATGCGCGTTCGCGCCGCAGCCAGGCGGTCCTCAACCGGCACGATGGCCTCTTGCGCTTCGTCTAGGAGGCGGTCAATGTCGGCGACCGCGATGTCCTTCGGTTGCGTGTCCTCGGCACCCAGCGCTTTGAGCAAACCGCGCGTCTTGACTAGCCGGGCACTGGCCACGTCACCAGCTTCGAGAGGCGTACCCATGCGGGTGACGCCGTCGGCGTCGGCATAGTCCTCAAGGTGGACGCCGCCGTGATTGTGAACGACCTCGATGGCCTTCGCCATGTGGTCGGTGTGACCGCCCAGAAGGACGCGTGTCATCCGGGACGGGAAGAACATTTTACAGGGACTCCTCAAAGGCCGCTACGATGCGCTCGACAGCGGCGTCAGCCCCTTCGTCAAAGCGCTTCTGCAGGTTGGTGGCTTGGCGCTTGCCGTTGGCCAGCACCTTCTTGGCAGCCTCGTCACCTTCGGCGCGGGCAGCATCAAGAGCGGCGGCGTAGCCGTGGTCCGCCTGGTCACGGCCGTCGGATAGGAGCGCCTCGGCCTCCTTGCGGGCGGCGGACACGATGTTGGCGGCTTCGTCGCGGGCGGTAGCCACCCGGTCAGCGACGGCCGTCTCGGCGTCACGAATCTTCAGCAAGAGCGTGCTCTTCAAACCGGTGTCCTCCAGTGGTCCCACAGGGGGTTGGGAGCGGCGACAGGGGGGCCCTATATGACCACTTGGGTGGCAAGCGAAGTTGCGACACCGGTCGACCCCCCTGCGGGGGCCCAAGGTTCCCTTAGGCGGGCACCAGGTAACACAAGAAGGTTGGTCCTGCCTGTAGGAAACCAAACATGCGCCAATCCTGCTTCACGCAGGAATGCAGCGAGTGCGAGGAGCAGGATTTGAACCTGCGAACCACTAAGGACCAGCCCCTCAAGCTGGCGTCGTTGGCCACTTGACTATCCTCGCGATGTGAGTGCGGATGGGAAGAAGGAAGCGCGGCGAGGGTGATTTGAACACCCGTGGAGAAGACTCCAGAGGCTTAGCAGGCCCCCGCAATACCAGGCTATGCGATCGCCGCAGCGGTTGGCACGCCTGGGTGGCGCGCAGGCCGCCGACCTGGGGGGGTCATATAACGCTGATGCAGCGAGGAGCCCTGGGCTGCGGGCTGGCGCGCAGGTGTCGCCGGCGGGCGTGGCTCTTTTGTGGCCCCCGGGGTGGCGGTTGCCGTGCCCCACACCCGCCTCGCCGATGCCACATGCCCCGTGTGCAGTCATCAGGGCCTCGATTACAACGCGGAGCAGATTGACTTGCCCTACTTGGGCGAATCCATGGAGACCATGATGCGGTGCCCGGCCTGCGGCTACCGGCACACTGACTTTATCCTGGTCGAAAGCAAGGACCCGACACGCTCGACGCTGACAGTATCCACCGAGGCAGACATGTCGGTGCGTGTGGTGCGGGCGTCAAGCGGGACGATTCGGATCCCAGAGCATGGCATTTCAATAGAACCGGGAACCGCGTCGGAGGCCTTCATCAGCAATGTGGAAGGAATCATCGTCCGCGTGGAAGCGATTCTCATGCAATTGCGGCGGGACGCAGAGGCCCACGGCGATGCCGCCAAACGTGACGCCATTGACGCGCTCATGGACACATTTGAGGCCGCCCGAAACGGGGCCGCCGAGCCGATGACGCTCATCATCGAAGACCCATTAGGAAATTCTGCCATTGTCTCCAAGGCAGCTTCCGTCGTCACGCTTAGCCCTGAAGAAGCAGGACACTTGTCCATGGGAATGCCGGTGTTTGACCAAGACGCAGCGCTGGGCCAAGCAATGCAGGAAGAAGAGGAAGAATAGCTGCCCCCGTGCCTACGTGGAGCGCAGGACGCCTAGTGTTGGCTCGTAGACCAGCCCCTTGTCCATGAGCCGATTCAGGGCCTCGTCAACATCGTTGTCCGAAACGGTGCCTTGGGCTGCTTCCTGTAGGATGTCGTCCCATTGGGCGCCTTTGTCGCCTTCCAACTTTTGCACGACGGCGAGTACTTGGTCATCGAGTTCCTGTTCGGCCGCTTCGGCCGCCGGGTCGGTGGCCGTGACGGGAGATGCCGGGCTGCTGGCCGCGGGCGTATTGGGCGTCCACGCGGGCGCTTCGACATCGCCGCGTCCAAGGTCGTCGCCGAGGTCCTCGGGGCCGACGTGGTGGACAGGTACGTCGCCACCAACCAGGGCGCCCAGCGCGTCTCGCGTCACGTCGCGGAACCGCAGGGTTTGGCCAGGGCCGTAGTGCTCCTGGGCCGGCACGGTGGCGGGGTCCATGGCATCGACGTCGTCGGCGCGTGCGAGCGTGCACTTGGCGGCGTCAAGGATCCATGCATCGCGTGTCTCGCGATCGACGACTGAGACTACCTCGGGTCGAATGGAGCAGAAGAGCTTGCCATCCTCGGGTTCGAACGTGCGCGCCTTGCCAGTGACGGCGACAAAGCTAGGCACCTCGAGGTCCGACAGTGCCTGGGCGGCCTCTGGCTGGTATTGCCCGGCATAGACCATGTAAACGCCCGTCGGGTCGCTAATGCGGGCCCGCAGCACGTCGCCAGCTTCACCCACTTGCTCTACGTCCGTGCAGACGCCGACTATGTGAACACGATTCAACCGGCCGCCTAAGGGGGTCACCAAGTAACTGGGTTCCATTTCACCTTGGCCTTCGATGGTCATGTCACTCGCGTTGAATTCGGCGGCAAACACGCGGTGCGCGGTTTCCCGCTTGAAGCCACCGTGAGCTGGGGCACCGGGCGTTGGCACCCCCGCGGCTTCGACATTGCCGGCCATGACATCCATCAGGCACCCTCCTTCTCGGCCATGGTGGCCAACAGGTCCTTGGCAGCCCCTTCGGCATCCAGTTCGCGGCGCTTCATGCTGCGCGCGATGAGCATCAAACCGTAGTCATCCGTGCGTGCAAAGCCTTCGATGACGTATTGGAAGCCGGTGAGTTTGGCAGCCAATTGGTCGTGAATGACTTCGGTCCGCATGGCGTTGCGGGCCTCTTCGATGCATTGGTCCACGGTCTTGCCCAGGAGTTCCTGCGTGATGGCCGTCGTGGCCACAAAGTTGACGGCGCCCGTGCCATCATCCAGAATGCCCTTGATGCGTAGGTCCGGGACGGCACCAGGGTCGTTGGGCTGCACGACTCGTTTGGTTTCCGGGTCGCGGTAAATCAGGCCGCTGCCGGGTCGTACTTCCAGCAGGGTGCCTACGAAGGCGCCTTCACCGGCGCCGCGCTCGGCCAAGTCGCCAAGCGTCATGGTGCTTGTAGCGGCCAATTCATCCGCCGCAGGCACGCCCGCTTCGGCTTCGTCGGCGTGCACCGTAATGCTTGCTTCAGCGTCGAAGTTCAGTTGCGGCATGCCACGAAATTCTCGCACGTAGCCGCCTTCGATGGTAACGACCGTGTCCGCTTGGAGGCCGTGGTCATGCCAGGCCGTGAATTCTACGCGTCCACTCGCATCTGCCAGCGTGCCGCCGTAGATGGTTCGTGGCTCACCCTGGACGGTAATCTCGCGCGGCGAAACATCAAGCAGGCGCCCTTTTACGCGCAGGCCGCGGAGGCCTTGCCGAAGGTCGCCGATGGCCACATCTTCGTACGTGACGGGCGTTTCCGGCAGGTCGTCGGCCGCGCGCTTTTCCAGCCGGGTCCGGTCGCCGAAGTTGATTTGCAGGCGGCCATTCCACTCCTTGGTGTAGGCACCTTCGACCTCTACAACGTCGCCTTTGGCCAGCCCTTCGAGAGGGCGCCACGAGGTATATTCGGCGGTTCCCGACTCGTCGCCCAAAAGGCCCCAGAAGATTTCCTTCTGTTCGCCGCGCGCATTGACCAGCTTCGTGTTGATGGTCAAGAAGCGCACCTTGAGGCGAACGAACGGGAGGCCACCCACCACTTGCGTGAGGGGTAGTCGTTCCGATGTGTCCACGCCAGGGGGCGGGGATGGGGCAGTCGCCGCACCGGCGCCGCCAGGGGCCGGGGTCCCGGCGCCATGGTGGCGCAGAATGGTGCGCACAGCCTGGTCCGGCGGTACGCCGTAGTCCAGGTATTTTGCCAGTTCACTTTGCAGGTCTTCCTCTGTGACCTGCGTTCCAATCTTGTCTCCAAGCGCCCGTTTGAGTGTCTCGAGGTGGGGCGCCACTTCGTGTGTTGCTTGCATGGAGGGGTTCCTCCGCAGCATCCATGGGGGTGCTGCAAACCAGCGATTGGTGCTCCTTGGTTAAGGTAAGGGGGAAGAGGTGAGTGGAACCACTGGAGCCTGTGGTTAGCGACGCCGAACGAAGGCAGCCACGGCGCCCAAGGCAGCTACCGCCGCGAGCACGCCAAGCCCTGGCGCACCCTGGTCTGATTTGCCGTTCTTGCCCCCGCCTGCCTCTGCGTCGGCATCGCCCGATGCATCGCCGTCAGCACTGGTTGCGCCACTTTGGCTAGCCGGATCATCAGGGGCGTCAACGTGAATCGGAATCCAGTCGTCCGTGGTGAGATCCGTCAGCGCAAACAGGCCTGCCTGGTTCAGCTCGAAGGGGCCCACGTCCGTGACATCGTACGACCCAGCGCTGAAGGCCAGATCATAGCCCTCTAGGTACAGATCATGCGCAACGGCGTCGTCGTTGTAGATGGACAAGGTCACCCAATCGCCTGTGGCCGCCTGGGCACCGCCGGTACCGTCACTGCTACCGACGAAGCCATTGGCATCAAGATCAAAGACCAGGATGCAGGGGTCAGCTTGTGTGCAAGCACCGACTGGCTGGGCTTGGGCGGACGGGAGCAAGAACAAGAGGGCAGCGGCAGCCAGAAAGGCCGCCGCTACCCGTCGAGGTCGGGGGGACATGGTTACGCCGTTGCGTCGTCGGAGGCCGTCTCGTTGCCGCCAGACTGGTCCGTTTCGCCGTCGGTTGCGTCCGTCGATTCGTCCGAGTCGCCGGTGGTGTCAGAGCCTTCGCTCGCATCAGCACCGGCGTCCGAATCGACATCATCAGAGTCTGCGTCTTCCGGGTCCGTGTAGGGGTTGGCGTCCGCGGCGGTGGCGTTGGTGGTGCTGTTGTCATCACCTGCGTCATCGCGGTGGCCGTCCTTCCAGGCTTGCCAACGGTCGTGCAGGGCGCGCAGGCGCTCACGTAGCTCGGTAATCTTGGTTAGAGCCTTGTCCTGGGCAGCCTGGATGCGTTCGAGGCCTTCCTCGGCGGCAGCTGTTTCGTTTTCGGTCAGGTTACCTTCTTCGAGGTGGGCGCGGAGGCGCGATTCGCGGAATTCAAGGGCGACCACGCGGTGCTCCAGGGCATCAATGGCCTTCAGGAGGCCGTGCGCGTGGTGGCGAGCCTTGGCATGAGCTTGGTGGTGGCGCCACTTTTCGCAGACATCGCGGTCCGGTTCACGGTGGCACATGGCGCGAAGGCGATTGTGCTCCGCGGTGGTGTTGTCGTCCCCAGCAGCGTCAGGGGCATCGCGCTGGCAGCGGCGGTCGTCGGGGTGCTCAGCACAGTATTGCCGAGCCTGATACGCCTTAGCGGCCATCTTACAGCGGCGGTCGTCAGGGTTGTCCGTGCAATAGGCCATAACATCGCGGGGGCCAGGGCGGTCCGTCGCGCGGTCGGCAGAGGAGCGTTCATCGGGGCGGTGGTCATGGCCGGCGTCAGCGGCAACGGGCGTTGCCAGGCCAACTGCAGCCAGCATCAGGAAGGTCGTGGTCAGGGTCAGGATGCGTCTCTTCATGGTTCGCCTCCAGGGGCAAAACCACACTCTCCGCCCGACCTATTTAACCGGAGTCGGGCAGGCTTCGAACGGTCCTGGCCCACATGGGAAGGGGATTTGGGACCTTGGGGCTAGGGTTCCACTAGGGTTGGCCAGGGTAGCGGCCATCACCCACGTCACGCTCGATGACAGGCAACCGCAGCATACTGACGCCACTACCCCACTGCACCACAAGCGGGCCCGGTGTTTGGCCCGGCAGGTATCGGCCCTGAATTGCGTCCTCTGATGTCGGGCGTGAGGCCTGCGTGCACGGGTCCGAGTGCGCATCCGGGAAGATGGCGAGCGCCAATTGGTCTCCTGCCGGGATAGCAACATCGGCCGGGTAGAATTCCATGCGGGCAAGGAGCGGCTCGCCGGGCACGATTACCTGTGACGCGCGGCCACCTTCGTGGAACCGCAAATCCATGACGGCGTGGGCAACGCGCCTCACCAAGTTGCCATCAGCAACGTGGTAGAGCTCTGCCTGAATCTCTTGCGCCGGCGCGCTTGGAACGACCGTGAGCCCGAGTTGCGCCAAGCCGGCAAAGCGAAGTTCCTGATCTAGCGGAAGCTCAAACCAGACGGCATTCGATGGCACGCTGGGCGTCGCCGAACCGCAATCCGGGCTATCGAATGCTGCACCCGGATTCATCAGGAGCGCCTGCCCGACAGCGGTTTCATCCAGCGACAACACCCCATTGCCCAGGTGCAGCGCAGTCCACTCGGCGTCGAGGGGGGGCCACGTGGCTTCGGCACGCCAGGCGCCAAGCGTGTCTTCAACATCGGCTACGGGGCCGGTGTCTTTGGTTTGGTTCTTGAGGTGGACATCGAACCACCGAAGGAGTGTCTCGGCAAAGTCAAGGCGTCGATGTTCGTCGGCGCTGCGGGAGTCCGGCCATGTGTGTTGCCATTGTCCAAGCAGCATCTTGACCTCCAGTCCTTTGTCCTCGAGTTCGCGAGCAAAGGGGTAGGCCATGTCGATGTTGACGTTCCAGTCCCGGAAGCCATGGACGATGAACACGGCGCCTTGATAGTGGTCCAGGACGCGCTGTTGGAAGGCGCGTTGGTCCCAGTACTCGGCGTAGGGGCCCGCTTCGCCGGTGGCGATGGCATAGGCGGAGGCGGCTGTGCCTACGCCTGGCGCTGTGCAAGCGTTGTCGATGAGTCCTTGGGCGTCGTCACCTTGGAACATCTCGGGCCCCTGGGTGCCGACCCCAAAGGCGGCCCAGTAAAGCGGCATGTGAAACGGCGTTCGCGGTTCTGCGGTTCCGTTGCGAAAGCCTAGCTCGAACCAGTCGCTGATTCCAGCCATTGGCACGATGGCCTTGACGGCGGGGTTGCCCGAGGCCGCGGCGACCCAAGGCGTCGTACCGACGTATGACAATCCGATGACGGCAATGTTGCCATTACTCCACGGTTGCTGGGCGAACCAGGAAATCATCTCGTCAATGTCCTGTTGCTCGTTCGGGCCCATGGACTCCATGCAGCCCTTGCTGAAACTCGTCCCGCGGATGGCGACTTGGGCGTAGGCGTAGCCATGGCGCACGAAGCCGTCCACGAAGAACTCCTTGGTTCGGCCCGACTCGTCGTACAATCCGAATCCAAAGTACGGACTAATCTGCAAGATCACCGGGACGCGCTCGGAGTCAGGCACATCCGGCCGCCAAAGGCCCGCCGCCAATTCAGTGCCATCAAAGGACGTGATGGTCACGGCCTCGACGGGGCGCGGAGCATAGGGCCCAACCTGCAGGGTGTGGCTTGTATCCACGTTCTCGTCAAATCGGTGGCCGTCCAAATCAGACGCCAACGTGGGCTCGTCTTGCGCGTCGTCGGCGGTTCCTTCCGGAGCACCCGTGATGCACCCGCTTAGAGCGGCGATGGAAAAGACCAGTACGGCGCCTGCGGCCAGCGAACGACCCTGCACAAACAGCGCGGGTGTGCCCGGCTTCTTAGCGATTTCTACGCCGGGGTTCTAAGCCCGGTCCGTGCCGACTGTCACAGTAATGGGTGCGCCAACCTGGGCTAACTCGGCGGCCGGGAAGGTGAAGTCCACCGGCTTGCAGTACTCGCCATTCTGGACATCGTATTCGCCCTGGATTCGACCCGCCGCCAGGTCCTCCAAAGCAGCAAACAGGATGTCAAGGTCTTGGCGCGTGTTGTAAATGCCACAACTGGCACGGACGGCACCCGGCAGGTCCACCTTTTGGCCCGCGTCAAGGGGCGCCGTATATTCCGTCGTGTCCCCCAAGCCGAGTAGTCGATGCAGATAGGGGTGCGCGCAGAAGCAGCCATTACGAGTGGCAATCCCGTGCTCAAAGTTGAGGACGCTGGAAGCCACGGCGTGGTCCAAGTCTCCGACATTGAAGGGGAAGACCGCAAGGCGGTCGGCGTCGTCTTGGGGCCCAAGCAGCGTTACGCCTTCCAAGTCCGCAAAACGCTTGGTCCCATAACTGGCCAGTTCCTGCTCGTGCGCCCGAATGTTGTCAATGCCAATGTCCGCGAGCCAGCGAAGGGCCGCTGCGTAGCCAATGGCACCGGCAATGTTGGGGGTTCCGCCCTGGTGGCGGTCAGCACCGTCCGTGAAGCGAGCCTCAGCATCGGTGACCCAGGTAACCGTCCCGCCACCCGGCATGTACGGCGGGGCAGCGTCGCAGATTTCAGCTGGCGCCAGCAGGAAGCCTGAACCGAAGGGTGCGTAGGCCTTGTGGCTCCCAGTGGCCAAGAAGTCAATGTGTTCCGGGTGGTCCGGTTCGCGGACGTTGACCCGGGCGTGCGCCACCAATTGCGCGGCATCAATCAGGATTCGCGCGCCAGCGTCATGCGCCATGCGGGCCATTTTGGCGACGGGAGGCAGAACCCCTGTCACGTTGGCCGCACCCGTCACTGCCACGAGTTTGACACCGCCGCCATCCAGCACACGCTGCAAATCGTCTAGGTCAATGCGACCGTCGGCCGTCAAGCCGAAGTGCTCGACCTCCCCGGCGCGCCGATGCGGCAGGTCGTTGGAGTGGTGTTCCATCATGCTCACGGCGGTCTTGCCCGGTGTGTCCGCCATGAGGTGCGCAGCCATGTCCAAGGCCTGCGTCGTGTTTTGGCTCAGGAGCATGTATTGCGGGCCAATCTTGGCGCCAACGAAGGCCGCCATCTCATTGTGGACGTCATCAAACAATTGGCTTGACTGCAAGCTCAACGTGTGGTGGCCCCTGTGGATGTTGGCGTAGTACCGCTCCAAGAAGATCGTGTAGGCATCAAGAACCGGACGGGGCGCATGGGTACTGGCCCCATGATCTAGGTACACCAGCGGACGGCGCGACCCATCCAGCGTATCCACGGTCTTCTGGAGAATCGGAAACTGCGACCGGATGCCCTCGGCGTCCCAAGCCATGCGGCGGCCACACCCATGGCACCCTTGAGTGTGCCGCCGGCACCTGCCGGGACGCCAGAAGGGCCAAGTGGTGGCATGCAACGTCCAGGCCATGCGTGGCGTACCCTCCACCCGGCGCCGGGTTGCGATGACCGGACTTTCCTTGCTCGCAGCGCTGGCCTTGCTCACGGTGCCAGTTGCTTCAGCCGACCACGTCACCGTGACGCATGATGTTCCTGATTCCGGGCGCACCTATGCCGGCAACCCGACCAGCTATGGGGTCCTAATCCTCGACGACGCCGGGGCCCCTGCCTTTCACCAGGATTACACGATGACCATTACCTGGAATGACGTCACGCTGTTCCACGCTGAGGGCGATGCCGCCCATGACTATGACGGCCACAATGCGTTCATGGTCGCATTCCCGGGCCCCGGGGCGTACACGGTTAGCGCCCGTAGCGGCGGACACGAATCAACCTTTACGGGCGTCGTCGCCGACGCGCCCATGCGGACCGGCACAGCCATCGCGGACCATCCCGCGACCCAATCTCCCTGGGTCCTGTCACCCACCATAATTGACGAGGCGGGCGCGTCCATTCCACACAGCGATGCATGGCTAACACTGGTTGACGCCGCCGGGGCTCCAGTGACGCAGGTGCCCCTGCACCAGCATGACGACCCGGCAACCGTGACCATTCGCGCCGGCAGCGGCCAGGCCCTTTTGGATGCCTACCAGGCCTACCCCGCAAGCCCAGACGCAGACTTTGCGGCCGGCCCCCCTCTCATCCTGGACCACGCGATGACCTCCCCCCTAGCGCCGACGCCTGGCCTCGCCACGAATGCCGCCCCCCAGAACGTGGTTGCCGAAGGCACAAGCAATGACGGCCGGCTCCGCATCGTCCTGACGGTTGACCCGTTCAACGTGGTTGGGGCGGACCAGCCCATCCGGGTCGGTATCGTCCTGTTGGATGAACAAGACCAGCCGGTGCCGCATGTGGATGTAGCGCTCGAAGTGACCGGACCGGCCGGCGTGGCGCTTGCCTCGCCGCGCCTCCACGACTACGACGGAGTCCACGACATCATGTTGCGCGTCCCAGACCTCGGCGACCACACCATCGCCGCCACGGCAAGCCACGGAGGCGCGACCGCTGCGGCGACGCTAGGCTTCACTGTCCTACCTGTGCTCCCAGACCCCGCCGGGGCCAGCCGCGCCAGCCTGGTCGTCGAGGCGCAGCCGCCTGCCGCAGACACCTGTGGCCCCCATCACTTCAAGGCGACGGCGACGCTCGGCGACGGCCGACCGGCCGCCCACGACGAAGTGCTTGCGTGGCTCCGCCATGACGACGGGTCACTGGTTTGGAACGGCAAGCTGCACAGCCACGGCCCCGGCATCATCACTTGGGACCTCTACGTTCCCCCCGGCCCGCATACCCTGACGGCCTGGCCGTACCCAACCAGCCCTGGTACCGTGCACGGGCCTGTCATCGCCGTCGATGTCGTGGGCCAAGAGTGCCACGGCCTGACTCAGCCAGCAACTGCCGAGGGTGCAGCGGACGCAGCGACGCCCGTTCCGGCCTTGCTCGGTGTCACCGCCGTCGGCCTAGCCGGCGTCCTCGCCCGCCGCCACCGTCAAACCTGACCCCGGTCTGCCAGCGTTCGTGGCCCCCGCCGCCCCCCAGCAAGACCGTGACCACGGAGCCGAACTGCTTGAGCAGACCCACATTTGGCGCGGCCGCCTGCGGGAGCGTCTCCCCGATAGCCACGCGATGGGCAAGGAGGGCGAACGGATGCTGACCAATATTCGCAGCTACGACGCCGACTCTGAACACTTTGAAGCCATCGGCGACCTCGTGCGAGCGTTCGAGTGCGTCCTGTGGGCGTGGGCGTGG
Organism: Thermoplasmatota archaeon; assembly: GCA_041623215.1. GTDB lineage: Archaea > Thermoplasmatota > E2 > JACPAO01 > JAHFTW01 > JBFJXH01. The sequence continues at coordinate 2,118 of JBFJXH010000041.1, read as the reverse complement.
CTCGAGATTGGTTGGGATTTGGGGCAGCTACGGCGACCAAGCGATCTCGTCTAACAGCTAAACCTCGGCGAACCGGCCACGGCGCCCAGGAACTAATTCCTCAGTTGCCTTCCAACAATCGCCCGCTCGGGGTGGCGGTCGTCGATGCTGGTGCTAAACGCATTGCCTCGGCGGCAAATGCCAGAGTCCTTGGCCGCTTGAGCAACGGCGCGTGCAACAACCTTGCCCACCCGGGGATGGAAGGTGCTGGGGATGATGTATTCAGGGCCCAGTTCAGCTGGCTCCACGAGGGCTGCAATGGCTTGGGCAGCGGCCAACTTCATCGGCTCATTGATGTCGGTTGCACCCGCCTTGAGGGCGCCCGCAAAGATGCCGGGGAAGCAGAGCACGTTGTTGACTTGGTTCGGGTAGTCGCTGCGCCCAGTCGCCATGACGGCGACGGCGTCGCCTGCTTCTTCCGGCCGAATCTCGGGGTCCGGGTTGGCCATGGCAAAGACGATTGGGTCTTTGGCCATGCGTTCAATGTCTGCGCGAACCAGCAGGTCGGGCGCAGACAAGCCGATGAAGATGTCGGCCCCTACCAAGGCTTCCTGAAGGGTTCCCGCGAAGCCATCGGGGTTCGTGAGTTCCGCGTATTCCCGCTTAGCGTCATTCAAATCGTCGCGCCCGCGGTGCACGGCGCCGTGTTGGTCGCAGCCAATCACGTTGGTTGCCCCGGCGGCCAGGAGAATCTTGGTGCAGGCAGTTCCCGAAGCACCAACACCGCTGAAGACAATCTTGCAGTCGGCGATTTCCTTACCCACAACTTTGAGGGCGTTAATCAGGCCCGCGAGCATGACGACTGCTGTGCCGTGTTGGTCGTCGTGGAAGACTGGGATGTCCAGTTCTTCCTTGAGGCGACGTTCCACCTCGAAGCAGATGGGTGCGGCAATATCTTCAAGGTTGATGCCGCCAAAGGTGGGGGCCACAGCTTTGACGAAATCGACGATTTCGTCGGCAGTGTGCACATCAATGCAGAGCGGGAAGGCGTTAACGCCGCCGAATTCCTTGAACAATTGGCACTTGCCTTCCATCACCGGCATGGCTGCTTCGGGGCCGATGTTGCCCAGGCCCAGCACCGCTGAGCCATCCGACACAACGGCCACTGTATTCTTTCGAATGGTAAGATTGTGACTGGTTTCCTTGTCCTTGGCAATGGCTTTGCAGACACGGGCCACACCCGGCGTGTAGGCGATGGACAAGTCGTCGCGTGTCTTGAGAGGGAGCCGACTGACGGTTTCCAGTTTGCCGCCAAGGTGCATGAGGAAGGTACGGTCACTCATGGCGACCAAGCGCACGCCCTGGATGCCTCGAAGGGCCGCCTTGATGGCTGTTTCATGGGCTTCGCTGGCGGCGTTGATGGTGACATCGCGGACCAGCGTTCCACGGCTGGTATGGCGCACGGTGTCAATGGCGCCAATGCTGCCTCCCGCTTCCCCAATGCGGGTTGCAATCTTTCCAAGCATACCCGGCACGTTGTCGATGTCGAGGCGTGCTGTCACGGAGTAGGACGCAGACAAGTGGGGCATTGCTCTTCTTTCACCCCATCCTGAATATGAAACGTTCGGGAGGTGGAGTTCCAGCGACCCGATTCGGCCACGTGGGCTAGCCGCGAAGGATGCGCCGCAGCTGCTGCGGCCCGCTAGACGGCGCGGCCACTTGCATGGACAGGCAATGGATGCCGCCGAATCCCCAGATGAGATCGCGGTGGTCAATGGCGACGACGCGCCGGGTTGGGAACTCCGCTGCAAGAATGCGGACGGCTTCCTCGTCGCTGTGGCCACCAAAGGTCGGCACGAGGACTAGGTGGTTGGTCACGAGGAAATTGGCATGGCCTGCGGGCAAGATGTCGCCATCGTCAGTTAGCAAGTCAACATCCGGCACGGGCAAGTCCACGACGTCCAACCCGGCCGCGACCAGAAGCGCGCGATTGTGGGCCAAGGCACCGTGGTCCCGGTGGCCGGCCGGAGCAACGCTTGTGACCACGCGCCCGGGACCCGTAAAGCGAGTGATGGTGTCGATATGCCCATCGGTGTCGTCTCCTTGGATGCCGTCGCCAAGCCAAATGACTCGGGTGGC
>JBFJXH010000040.1:0-13869 GCA_041623215.1 Thermoplasmatota archaeon | reverse complement strand
TCCCACATTGTGCAGTTTTCGCGCCTGCTGCGCCCCGTAGGGCCTGATCTCGTGTCTCAGAGATCATCTCCGGGCGATGTCTCCCAACACCCGTACCCGTCGTAGGCAAGGGAGGACGTTACCCTCCCTTCTACCTGATAGGCCGCAGAGCTATCCTGCGCCGCCGGAGCTTTCATCCACCAACCGTTCCAGGAGAGGTGGACTATGGAGTATTATTCTCAGTTTCCCGAGGTTATCCTCCAGCGCAGGGCAAGTTCTCCACGTGTTACTGAGCAGTCTGCCGAGTCCCGAAGACTCTCGACTCGCATGGCTTAAGCGCAACCCAATAGCAGTGGCCGCTGGCAGGATCAACCAGAATTTTCCCATGTCGAGCATGGGGTACACACTTGTTGTTGACCCTTGGAATCAGCGGACCGACCGAGTATCGCCGAGGCGATCCCGGTCATGTCACCAATATGATATGGTTTTGACCTTGCTGCATCGTCTCTCAGGTACGTGAGGTCACGTCTCAAGCGCATGTCGCGCTTTCGTCGGGTTTCACGTCCATCATGGTTGTCGCACCGGTTGGATGGGCCGTTTCATCGTGGCGCCGTTCGGCGCTCTCGGGGTCCAACGGACCGGGGCGTGCGTGTTTCCGGGTCACGCAGGGTGCGTGGCCCGGATGGCGGCCGAGATAGGTCGCCTATATGAGCGTTGTCCCGCCTGAGTGGCGGGCGCCCATGGGTGCCTGCTTCCTGTTGGTTGCAGGCGGGAAGGCCGGCGAGCCAGCCCCCCTATATGACCGCTTTGGCCCCTGAGGGCATCCACGGTCGCCGGCCACCGAGGTGGCCGGGGCGTTTGTCCGCCAGAACCCTTGTGGGGTGCTGCCGGGAAGGCGGCCGACTGGGGTGCCCTATATGACTGTTGCCCCTTTTTGGTGGCTGGAAGGCCGCCTGGCTAGGGGGCTGGACTCAAACGATGCGTTCCAGCGTCTCCATGCGGAAGCCGCCGCGTCCGATTTCGTAAGTGGAAACGCCGATGCCGTGACTGCGGTTCTTGATTTTGCGCACCATGAAGTAGCGCTCAAAGCTGGTGCCCTTGCGGTGCATTTCAAGCTCCAACACACAGTCAGACAGCAATTCGACGCGGCGTTCCACCTCGGGGCCGTGGGCGCCTTTGGCAAGCACCCAGAGGATTTGGCCGTCGGCCGTACTATTGTTTGCCTTGAGTACATTCATGGCACGTAGCACGCGGTCAACGGAGTACAAGGAGAAGAAGAAGTCGAGTGAGTTGATGACGAGGCGGTTGGGCGAGCTTCCGTCGCGATACAATCCAAGCGCACGACCCAGAAAGTCGGTGTCGGCGATGGCGCCGCGGCGGGGCAGCAGGTCACTGCCATCACAGGCAAGAAGGTCTGCGCCGGGAAGGCGGGCGCGGCCCGACAAGGCATGGCGCGCCGCGCGTTCGTCCTGGTCGAGCATGGCCTGGGCAAAGCCGGCGTGCAGGTCTTCCACTTGGACATCGTCGAAGTCCCAGCCGGCAGATGCGGCCGTGGAATGTACCTCTGCTTCGGGCTCGTCCGTGCTCAGATAAACCGACGGAGCAGCGCCGGCGGCAAATTGCTTGGCGAAGATTTCGGCGCCCGATCCAGGCGGCGCGAGCAGCAGTGCCGTGTAACCGGCCGGCAGGCCCCCGCCAAGGAAGTGATCCAGGGGTCCGATACCAGTGGGGATGGTCCTCATGCCTTACCTCCTTTGTCTGGACTCTTGAATTGGATGCCTTTGTCATTGATGGTGGCGACCATGGGAGTCGGCGTATTTGCCTGACCGCGGGACTTCACGGCCGTCGCCATGACAACTCCCGCGTCGTCGCTGCAAAGTGATACCACTGCGTCGCACCAGTGAGCGGCCGTGTTAGTTTCCGCCGCGATGCAGGACGTGACTCCGCGGTCCATGAAGACCAGAGCCAGGCGGCCGACCAAGTCCCTCGCGCCGACCGGGCCATCGCAACGCTCCAGTAGTGCCTCCAGCGGGTCGATGGCCAGGCGCTTGGCGGACGTTGCCTCCAGTAGAGCGTCGATGGCGTCCACGACTGCGAGGCGGTCGTCGTCGCTCCAGACATCGCCTACGTTGAGCTTGTGGGCGACGGAACGAAAGTCGACGATGTGCAGCTTGCCTTCGGCGAGGTCACCTGCAGAGATGATGCCCTGTGTGGTGAGCCGGGCGCTCACGGTCGCAATGGGTTCTCCGGCCAAGAGGAGTAGGCCGGGCTCCTTCTTACTGGCGTCATGGCAGGCAAATTGCGCGGCCAGCGTTGACTTGCCGGTGCCGGGCGGGCCATAAACAAGGAGTGTGCCGCCGGGCAGTAGGCCGCCCCCGAGGGCTGCGTCTAAGGCTTGGTCGGCCGTAGGTACGGGTTCCAACGCCACCATCAAATTGGCCACGCCGACGCTCCATTATAATGAGTAGGCCTTGTTGCTTACCGCTTATTGCACTTCGACGCGGGCCTGAATGATTCGAAGTTGAACCACCCATGTCCTGTTCTTTTCCTTGTTCAGAGTCAAATCGACGGTGCCGTCCACATCCTCGGGCTTGTCCCACGCCGGCGCGAGGGTCACGTTGCCTCGCATGTCGCTACTCCGGGCGCGGTCACTGAAGAATTTGTGCCACCCTTGGGCATTGAAGCTATCCACCTGGAACGTAACCGTGTCCGTTGTCAAGATGATGTCCCGGGTTGATTCGTGGATGACTTCGACGGCCGCCGTGCCACGTCCTGCAAGGCTGCCAGCGCCTGAGAGCTGCACCAACGTCCAGCGCAGGAACCCAGTCTGATTGTCATCATCCTGGTCCAAACTAAAGGCCGGGTCGGCGACCATGCCGACGCCATCGGATTGACGTGCCAAGACGCCGCCCCCTTCCCACGTAAGCCATTGGTCCACGTAACGCTGATTCGAGGGCTCGTACACAAGGTGGCCGCCACGACGGGTCACGCCGAAGTCGTTGTCAACGAGGCCGCCACCCAGAACGCGCAGACGGTCGTCAAGGTCCGTCCAAATGGCCTGGAATGTGGCGTTGCCGAATGCATTGGTCGCATTGTCATAGACGGTCAAGGTCCAGCCGGGCTCAAGGCCAGCAACGCCCGCCGCGAAGCCGGGGGCGTCGCGCATGACGTCAAATTCGAAATTCTTCAGTTCATTCTCGCCGACATTTTGCTGACACAGCAACGTCTTGGTCCGGCTGATGAGGCCATTGTCCACGAGTACCTGCACTTCTGGACCTTGGCAGGTTGCACCGTAGCCGATGTGCTGCACGCGTGCCGATACGTTGGTGGTTCCGTCACTGGCAAACGCTTCCACCCAGACAAAGTCGGTAATGGCGCCGCCGGTCACGTTGTTGCTCTTGAACGCCACGCGCAACTGCTGCAACATCGTGACGTTGCGGATGGTTTCGTTGGCGACGACGTCCGGTGTCCCCTGCAAGTCGCCACTTACCAAGTACAAGGTCGATTGATTGAAGGTCGCCGTGACATTGAATCCTGAGCGGTACTGAATTTCACCGCTGGAGGGCACGGGCTGTATGAGTGGGACGGGGTCCGTGCCGAGCCTGACGGCGACCTTGATGGGGCCTTCATCGCCGCCCGCCGACAGACGGTCGAGCCCGGTTTGTAGGGCACTCATGGATTCCGTGACGTCGTCCTGGTGAACGCGTTCTCGGTCTGCCACGATGCCTGGCAGGGTGTTGATGCCCCATAGTAGCGTGGCTGTGACGAACAGACTGAACACGAGCGCGGCCGCGACGACGCTCGAGACACCGGAGTCATCTCGGGGGTAGTGCGCCGTCATCAGAAGCCTACGTTGTTCCAGCATTCGCCTTGGGCGAGGTCATCGCTTGTGCGCGGGTCACAGTACTGGTTGCTGTTGTTTCCATTGACGACGCCGACGAGCAATTCGTTGGCTAGGCCCGTAAGCCTTGACGCGGTCACCTGGGCAAAGAAATCGGCGCCGTTGGAGAAGAACTTGACTTCCGTGGAGGCGGAGAATTCGGACGCCGTGGCCACCAGCGTCGTGCCGCCCCCGCTCGGAGGCTTCTTGGCGTACACATGAATGGTTGAAGCGGCCGTGAAATTGGCGTCCATAATCTGAACCGATCCGGACCGACCATCAATCGTGAGTGGGCCCGCAGTCACGTCGAGATCTGTTTCGCTGGCGTTGATGCTGCCTCCTGTGGCTATCCGAAAGAGGTCCACCGCGACGATGCGGGCCTTCGTAACCGCCGCCGTGCCCGAGGAGGTCATGGTCACTTTCCCGTCGGTGGATCGGATGTCGATGCGGTCGCTGTTGAGGGCGCCAGCAAAGTTGCCGATGATGATGTCGTCTTCGGCTCGCATGACGGCGTTGGCGGCATTCCAGTCGCCGCTACCCGCCATCGTGATGCCGCCGCTGGTGCTGTCGATGATGGCCGAATCAAGATTCATCGGTCCGCCGAGGTTTTCCAATTCAATGACACCCTCTGCCTGTATGTAGGCGCGGTTGGCGTCCATTTGGCCGCCGGCGTCCAGCCGAACGTAGGATCCGCTGGCAGAGTCAATGATGGCGTCCTCAAGTGTCAGGCGGTCGCCGGAATTTATGACAATCTCGTCATCGGCTGTAATCTGGGCTCCCGTGCCGTCAAGGTCGTGGGCAGCAATGAGTGTCACGTCCTGCTTGGAGTCGCTGAGTGTCCCTGTGATGAAGGACGCGTTTGCAATGTGTAGCGACCCGCCTTGCGTGTTTAGCGTCACAGATGCCTTTTCGGATTCAAATTGAGCCCCGACAAAATAGAAGTCTTTGGTAATGGGGTCGGCAGTGAGGGGGATCTCAATGGATTTTTGGGCCATCCATTTGGTTCCATTGGCATAGATATTGACGGGGTGTGTCGCCCCGCTAACCTTGATTTGGATGCCGTCTTTTTGCTCGTCGGGGTCGCCTGCCAGGGCATTGAAGGTCGTATTTGTGAGAATCATGTTGCCATCAACAACCAATTCGATTTTGTTGGTGGCTTCCCACAGCAGAGGGTAGTCGGGATTTGTGATGATGAGACTGGCGTCGCGACTGGCGGAGTATCCTGCCGTAATCTGAATGTGGTTGAATGGGCTGCCGGTGTCACTGGATAGGTTGACTTCCAGGCGCATACCTTGGTCGGCCGAGAAATCAACCTTTTGGGCCGTAATTTGAACGCATTCAACGGCCTCCTTCGGAATCACCAATCCATAGCCCGCCTCCGCCTTGAAGATGCCGTCGGCAAAGTCACTGCACGGCCGGGGGATATCGCCCTTGGTCGAGTTGTATTCCAAATCGCCATCCACATCTTCCCACGGCCCCGTGCCATTGTGGTCATACCAGTTGGTCTTGCAGTTGACGTTGTTGGGGTGTGTCAAGCAGTCGGGGGGGCCACCAAGGTTGCCGCCGCCACCGCCCGTGTTGGTGGCGAGGAAGCCGTCGTCCCGGAGGAGTACTTCGTTGCGGTAAACAAGCATCACACCGTTGATGGTCTTGCCCTGGAGGGACGTATGGCAACTAAGGCACAAGCTTTCGCCAAGCCGCCAGGCGGTTTCGTCCACGGTTTCCGTTTTGAAATCTTTCAGGGGAATTGTTGTATGGCCTTCGCCGTCCACGTCGACAATCACGTGTCCTTTCTCCAGCACGAGCGCGTCGCCGCCTTTGTGCTGCAACAGGTAATCGTCCTTTTGGTAGCTTCTGACGTTGACCCGCGTTGCATCGTCGGCGTCGCTGAAGTGGTCCAGGACAATGAAGCCGACGACGGCAAAGATGGTGATGGTAATGCCGAGCATCAATGCGGTTCCCATTACGTCTGAAACCGCATGCTCGTCCGCTACAGCACCTCGGGTCATGGGTATGGTGTTCCAGACTTTCCTATGCTTTTAACGCTGTGGTACAGAGAAGAAACGGTGGGGGGCACGAATGGATGGAACCAGTCAAAAGGGGGTCTCGGCTGGACAGGGGTGTCGCCCGCTACGCCGGGCGGCGCTGAGGTGTGGAATTGCCAGACGAAGATGACTTGCTGACACCGACGGACCCGGCTCCCGAGGATGACGAGGCTGCCGTGGACCCGTTGGAGGACCCAGCGGTCGCTTCCATGGGTACGGGCATTGGCCGGACGGTTGCCTTTTTGGTGATGCTGGCAGGCCTTCTCGGTTTAGCTGTAGAGCGCCGCTTTGAGTGGGCGACCGACAGCTTGTACCTGGTCAGCATTGAATCAGGCATCCGTTACCTGTGGGTGTTTGTCGGCATCGCCTTGGTTGGCGGCATTGCGTACCTGGTCATGTCCTTCGTGCCGATGCGCCGGACCACTCCGGTTGCCAAGGCGTTTGATGCCGAACTGGATGTGGACTCGACGGCGTTCCAGGCGCGCTTGTGGCGCGGCCTTGGTCTGGCGGGCGGTGCGTTGCTGGCCGCCGGGGTCCTTGCCGTGGCGGCCGTTTACTCTTATTCCGATTATGTTGGGCACAGCCTCATGCTCTACCTCCAAGTGGGCGGCGGGGCGGCCCTGTTGGGTGCGCTGCTGCTTCTCGTGGCACGGCTTCGCTTGCCCCATGCTCAAATGGCCTTCGTTCAAGCGTCGTTCTTGGCCGAAGAAGAGGCCGTGGCGGAAGAAGCGGAGGCGGCGGCAACCAATGGCGTGGCGTCGGGCGACCCCCGGGTGGGCCGCGTCCTCGGGGCACTTGACGGCCTCCTGGGCGGCTTGCCGGATGACGCTCTGACGGCCTTTATGTCCAAACCGGAGGCCGAGGATTACCTCGCCCTTCTAGAGGAGACGCGGCGGGAGGCCTGACGTGGCAGACGGGTTGGCGGACCGCTTACGGGCCAAGCAGGAGGCCGCCGACAACGGCGACGCTGCTGCCAAGTCCGATGACGGTGCGCCAGCCGCTGGCGGCTTGGCCGACCGCATGGAGAAGGCTAAGATTCGGGAAGTAACCGAGGCGGATCCGGCTGCCGTAGAGCGGGCGCTGGCCGAGAAGGCCAGCCTAGCTGAACGCATGCAGTCGAAGGATGTGGCGGGTGGTGCGCCAGCAACGTCGCGCTCGCCCAGCTTGGCGGACCGTATGCGTGGCGCGGCCCCGGCCCCCGCTGCCCCAGCCACCCTGGCTCAACGGTTGCGCTCCGCGCAGGGCATTGATGCCATGGTGCCCCAGGAGGGGCCCAAGCCTACGGGCAACCTGTCCGACCGCCTGCGTGGGCTGCAACAGGAGTTAGAAGCCGCGCGGTCGGCCGACGCGGTAGCGGAGGAGGAGCGACGCCGCAAGGCCATGGACTGGTTCGTCGGGAAGGAGATTCAGGAGGAGGTCGTGGAGGGGCCGGTCACGCCGGTGCCAGACTTCGATGCCACGCAGTGGCGTCAATTGGATTTCTACCCGGTGGAGGAGCCCTTCAGTTTCGTTCGCATCTTGGAGAATTTGGAAACGGGCGAGCCCCTGTATGAGGCGCATGAGCCTCCGTTGTCTGAGCGCGAAGAGGAAATCCTCGAGTTTGTCACGGACGCTCTCATTCGCGGCTTGGACACGGACCCGAAGCAGTTGGAGGATGACGAGAAGGAGACGTACCTTCTGGAAGGGTTGCGCAAAATCATCAAGGATTACCGGGTCCGCCTTGCGCCACTAGAACAGCGGCGCGTTGAGTACTATGTGCGCCGGGATTTCCTTGGCATGGGGACCATCCAGGTGCCAATGAAGGACCCGCACATCGAGGACATTTCCTGTGATGGGGCCGAGGAGCCCATGTTCATTTTCCACCGGCAGTTGGAATCAATGCCGAGTAACATCCGATTCAAGGATGATTATGAGCTGGATTCCTTTGTTATTCGGATGGCGCAGCGGTCGGGGAAGGCCATCAGTATCAGTGAACCAATCCTGGACGCTGCCTTGCCTGACGACTCGCGTTTGCAGGCGACGCTTGGCAAAGAGGTGACTCAAAACGGGTCCACGTTCACGATTCGTCGCTTCCGTGACGACCCGTTCACGCCCATGGACTTGATGCGTTTCGGGTCTATGGATGTGGACTTGATGGCTTGGTTCTGGCAAGTGGTCCAGCATGGCCGTTCCCTCATTTTCAGTGGGGGTACGGCGAGCGGTAAGACGACCGGCCTGAATGCCATTAGCCAATTCATTCCCTACAACGTCAAACTGGTGAGCATTGAGGACACGCGTGAGGTGAATTTGCCGCACAAGAACTGGATCAAGGCGGTGACGCGCGTGGGCTCCGCCATGGAGGGTTCCGGCGAAATCGGCATGTTTGCCCTCCTGAAGGCAGCCCTGCGGCAACGGCCGGAGTACATCCTCGTGGGTGAAGTGCGTGGCATTGAAGCTACGGTGGCTTTCCAGGCCATGGCGACGGGTCACACGGTGTACGCGACCATGCACGCTGACTCGGCCCGCAGTGTTGTGTACCGTTTGGAGAATGAACCCATCAACGTGCCGCGCTTGGTGTTGCAGGCGTTGGACGTCATCGCGATTCAGGCGCAGGTTCGCGTCAATGGCAAGCGTGTGCGTCGCGTGACCGAAGTGGTTGAACTCGTCGGCTTGGACCCTACGACGAAAGAACTGCTGACGCACACGGTCTTCAAGTGGGACCCGGCCACGGACAAATTCGTTTACTCGGGCCAGTCGTACATGTTGGACTCGATTGCGGCGGACCGGAACTGGAACGGACGCGAGCAGCGTCAGGAGTTCGAGAACCGCAAGATCATCCTCAACTGGATGCTGGGTCAAGGCCTTCGGAGCGTCACCGAACTCATCACCGTGGTCAAGGCCTACTACCGAGACCCTGAAGCGGTGCTGACCTTGGCCCGCGCAGACCTTGGTCTGCCGCCGCCTACTGTGCCCGCCGAGACCAGCGAGGCAGGGGCGAATGCGGAGGCGGAGGAGGAATAGATGGCGGCGGCGGGTCGTCGGGCAGCCAAAGCCATGGCGGCTCGCCGACACCGTAGCATGACGGACCGCTCGGTGGACCAAAAGTTGGAGCAATTGGAGCACAAGCGGGATGCGGACGACGAAGAGCCTTCGGTGCGCCAGCGGGACCCCGGCAAGTGGTTCATGCAAACGTCGCTCAGTCTGTTTGGGCCCATGGCGGCAAGTCGCATCCGCAATCACCCGCAACTTGGACACAAGTTGTCGGCGGCCAACAACCCAACGGTGCCCATTGCCTACCTCGCAACGGTGTATGCCCGCGTGGCGCTGGTGAGCAGCCTTTCACTGCTGTTCTTCATTCTCGTCCTGATTTCGGGCATTGCGCTTGATGGCATCGTGTTGCTGTTGCTGGGGCTCATGCCGCTCATCGGCGGCTTGGCCATGTACTCCTTTGAGTTGCTGCGGCCCGACATGCAGGCGGGGCGTCGCAAGAAGGACTTGGAAGCCAACCTGCCCTACGCTCTCAACTTCATGGCGGCCCTCAGTTCGGCTGGCGTGCTGCCGGACCAAGTGTATGGTTCGCTGGGGCGTCAACCGGTGTATGGCGAAGTGGCCGTTGAAGCCGCCCGGATTTTTCGCGACACCCAATTCTTCTCCAAGGACTTGGTGACGGCGGTGCAAGATGCCGGCCGCCGCTCGCCAAGCCCGCAATTTGGCGAGTTCTTGCAGGGCTCCGTCAACACCGTCACCAGTGGCGGCGACTTCACCGGCTATTTGATGGCCAAATCGGAGCAATACGCCCAGGATGCCCGGCGCAACCTGAAGGCGTTCCTGGAATCAATGGGCGTCATGGCCGAGGCGTACGTCGTCGTCGCTGCTGCGGCACCGCTGTTTCTCATTGTCATCATCAGTGTGATGATGTTCCTTTCACCCGGCAGGGACCCGTTGTTCTTCCTGAACATCCTGGTCCTGCTGTTCTTGCCCATCATCCACGGGGCGTTCACGTGGCTCCTGGGGAACATGACTGCTGATTAACATGGCCAAAAAGAAGCGACGCCGTTCTCGTTCCGAGAAAGAGGAATCCATGACATTGCCCACGCCGGCGTGGATGCGGACCATTTGGCTGCTGGCGGGCGCGGGCCTGGTCCTGTCGGTCTTGGCCGCTACTGTTCCTGGCGCCATTCGACGCGTGTCGGTCGTGGCCTTGTTTGGCTGCATGGTGGCCGTCGCCGTGATGGTCACGCGGCAGGGGACGGAGGCGCGCCATCAGCCCATTGTCCGCGCTGCCGACGTCCTCTCAACGTCGGCGTGGAGTAGCTTCGTCAACGCCATGGTGGCGATTCTGTACAACTTGGGCATCGCGGTCATCATTTACGCCGTGTTGGCGCGGTTGAATCTCGTCACAGAAGTTGATTCGGAAGTGGCTGTTCGTTACCTGCCCATCGTGGTGGCCGTTTACCTGCTGGCTCTCGTGGCAGCCGTCGTGGCTCGGCACAACCTGGGGCACCCCTTTGCCAAGAACGCTTACACCAAGTATCACGGCCTCGCGCTCTGGATTTCAGCGGGCATTGTGACGCTTCTTGGCCTGGGTCTGTTGTTCAACGAGCGGTTGCACTTGGGCCCCATCACGATCCTGGAAGGCGACATCTTCGTGATGTTGCTCTTTGGCGTCTTGATGGTGGGCACCCAGAGCTTCCTCGTCTCCGGCATCCCCACGCTGTTTGACTACGTCAATCGCTTCTCCCGGTCGTTGGCGGGCGAGGGCGCGGAAGGCGAGGTGCAAGACACGCCGCCGGTGGTCTACGCTGCCAGTCTGGCCCTGCTCATTGCAGCGCTTCTTGGTCTGCTGGCTCTGCAACTCGACGTCTTCTCGCGCCTCGGGCAAGCCACGGCCCTCAACGCCCTGGTCTTGGTCGCCATTGTGCCGGTGGCCTTGGCGCTCTTCTTCGGCTTCTCGGCCCTGCTCATCTGGAAAGAGAGCAAGCGGGGAATGATTAAGCAGAAAATGTCCGCCGAGGCACGAAATGACGTTATTGTCTATTCGCTGTCAGCCCTGGTGGGCATCGTGTTTGCGACCTTGCTGGCAATGGTGCTATCGGACCGCATCACCACGCTGTTCGGAGTGACCGACAAGCTGGATTTGGCGAAGGACCTGAGCATGCTGACGGTGGTGTCGTCCACAGGGCCCATTGGTTTCTACCTGGCGCGGAAACACCAGCGCTTGGACGAAATCGAGAAGCGGCTGCCCGACTTCCTGAATGACCTGGCTGAGAATCGCCGCGCCGGTTTGACCATGGCCAACGCCATCCAGAACACGGCCCGCGGTGACTTTGGTGCCTTGTCCCCTGAGATTCGGAAAATGGCCAACCAGGTTGGTTGGGGGGTGCCCTTTGCCAAGGCGCTCAAGGAATTTGCCAGCCGGGTTCAGTCTCGCCTGGTGGACCGCTCCGTGAGCCTCATCATTGAAGCGAGTTTGACGGGTGGTGCGGTGGCCGACGTGCTCAAGGCGGCTGCCAATGACGCTCGCGAGCTGAAGAATTTGGAGGCCGAGCGCCGCAGCAGCATGATGGTGTACGTGCTGGTTCTGTACGTGGTGTTCTTCGTTTTCATGATGGTCGTGGCCGCCTTGGCGACCCAGTTCTTGCCCGAAATCATCGCGGCCCAGCAGGCCATGGCTGAATCCAACGCTAATGTCCCGGGATTGGACCTCTCAGCCATCGACCCTGAGGAGTTGAATTTCAGTTACTTCAACGCGGCCCTTGTGCAGGCGATTGGCACCGGCATCGTGGGCGGCGTTCTGATGGAAGCCAAGGCCACGGCGGGCTTCCGGCACGTTGCCATCATGGCGTTCTCGGCCTGGCTGCTCTTCCGGGTCATGCTCGGCATGTTCTGAGACGGGCGCCTAGACCAAGGACTGCGTGCAGGCGTGGCGACGACTACAACCCCGGCACCGCGGTTTGTGATTGTGGTCGCGGTCTGCCTTGCCCGTTTCTCGAGCAACGTTGATGGCGTGCAAGGTTTGTTGCAAGTTGTCCTTCAATTCGTCATTCCAATCGACCCGAAAGGTGCCTGCGGGATAGTTGAGTAAGCCATAGCCGGCGGTTTTGTGGCCATTGGCATCCAGCAGCTGAAGGTAACACGCCAATTGGAGGCGGTGGCTTTGGTAGGGCTTGGGGGGCGTGTGGCCGCTCTTCACTTCCACTGGGACGAGGCCATTGTCGGTTTCCAGGATGGAGTCCGGGCGCCCGGCAAGGTTGAGCTCGGCGTCCTGGAGAATCGCGCCACTACCCAAGAGGTCACTGTCTACGCTGCCGAGCGGCAAGCCGGACGCCCTCGCTTTCTGGAGGCTGCGCTGGTTTTCGACGAGTGCCAGAACCAGCATGCCGCTGCTGGCGCTCACTGCGACCAGGGCGGCAAGGAGGAAATTGATGTGGTGGGGCGTTTGTCGCAGGTACAGAAGTTCGAGGGCGAGAAAGGCAATGCTGGCTGCCATGGCGAGGCTGAGGAACATCCAATTGAGGATGCTCCGGCTGGCGGCACGATGGGCTTCGGCTTCTTGCTGCGCCCGGCCGCGTTCTTCGTGGTGCCCCCGGTCGTCCCCGCGTCCCATTTTGCCCTGGCGTGCCAGTAGCCAATTGTGGGCGCAGTAGGCGTATTGCTCCACTTCGCCGGCACTGGTCACGGGGCGACTGAGGTGCTGGAAGGCGAAAGGGTTGTGGTGGCGCCAAGCAAGTCTGCAACCCCTTTGCTTCTTGTGGAGCAACAGGAGGGGAGGGCGTGCAGTGGAACTGGCTGAACGTTCATATACACGAAGTATCTGGTCGATTTTGCCCCCCTCGTGGGGGTAGGAAATTAGAACATGAAAGCAAACCAGAAGTTCCGCTCCGAGGAAGACGCTGTCTCCCCCGTGATCGGTGTGATTCTGATGGTCGCCATCACCGTCGTGTTGGCCGCCGTCATCTTCGTGCTAGTAAACGACCTCGGTGGCGCTGATGAAGACGCCCCCAGCCTGTCCTTCAGCAAGGACAACGACGCCTGCACCCTCACCGTGGTGAAGGCCCCCACCGGCCCCACCTCCACCTGGGGTGACTTCAAGATCGTCAACACCACCGCGGCTGCTGCCGCGCACCCCACCGATGGCGTTGACGCTGGTGACACCCTGAACTTTGACACGGACGCCGGTACCGCTGGTGGCCAGTGCTCCGGCGTCAAGGTGACCATTACCCACACGGGTACCAACACCCTGGTCTACGAGACCACCTTCAGCTGATCTGGCTGAACTTTCCTTTCCCCCTTTTCCCACCCTTTTGAACTCAGCGGTCCACGGCCGCCGACCCCCAACGCCTCAAGGTGATGAGGGCCGCTCATCCCGGGGCCCACAGGTCCCGCGCCGAGACGACCTTACGTGGTGATGGCCGACCGTGCACTATGGACGACCTGCCCCTGGGACGCGTTCGTGCAGCACTCCTTCTCGTTTGGAGCACTGCCGTCGTCGGCGCCATTGTGTGGACTGACGTAAGCTACGAAGAGCCCGAAGTGGAGGAAGTCGTTCCGGGCCTTCGCATTGCGGATGACAGCCGGACGCGCACGCTGGAAATCTTGCACGCCGACCGGGGTCTCTACTGGGAAACCATGCAACTGGGCGGCGATGCGCCCTGCGGCATTCCAGCCCACCAGCGCGGCAAGCCGGTGGTTGGAGGGCACGTGATTCAATGCCTGGGGCCCGGCACGCTCACCGTCGTGGATGGCCTCACCAATACGTTGCTGTACCAAACCACGTTTTCCTAGCCGACGGCCGCTGGCGCGTCCATGCCGGGTCGGCTACGCGGCCAGCCCTCACCCGGCGGCCTTTAAGTTGAAGCCACCTTGGGCGCCATATGCGCAAGGCCCTACTCCTTGCTCTCCTGTTGGTGGCCCCTACGGTCGGAGCCCAGTGGAACAGTTTCCACGGCGACGAACGTAATACTGGACACCTGGCGAGTTACCAAT
>JBFJXH010000039.1:0-14347 GCA_041623215.1 Thermoplasmatota archaeon | reverse complement strand
GCCTGCAGGGCCAAATTATCGTTCGAGGCCCCTGCGTCAACTCCAGCCAAGGCAGCGCCACCGGCAGCGACAGCGCCGGCCGCCAAGGCCGCCGCCAGTGCGGCCGTGCCGTCAGCGGCTGCGATCGCAGCGGCCAAAGAAGCCGAACGCGAACAAGCACGCAAAGCCAAGGAAGACGCAGCCAAAGCAAAGGCGGCTGAACGCGAACAAGCCGCCAAAGCAAAAGCAGCCCAGCGTGAACAAGCACGCAAAGCCAAGGAAGAAGCGGCCAAGGCAAAAGCAGCCCAACGCGAACAGCAGCGCAAGTCCAAGGCCTCAGATTCCAAGTCCGCACCGGCGGCTGACAAGCCGCTGACGGACAAGCAAAAAGCTCGCCTAGCAGCCCGACAGCTAGCGCAAGAACGCAAGAAAGAGGCCGCCAAAGCTCGCGCCGAAGCGCGCGCTGCCAAGCAAGCCGCCAAGCAGGCCAAGAAGGACGAACAGGGTGCCAAGAAGGAAGCTAGCGCAGGCAAGCAGACGCCCAAAAAGGAGGGGAAGGCGGGTAAGGAAAAGGCCGTCAAGGAGCCCAGTGCAAAACAGCTTGCCCGCGAGGCAGCCCGCCGCGAACGCCAAGAGGCAAAACAGGCCGCCCAGGAGGCAAAACAGGCGGCCAAGGCGGCCGCACGCAAGAAGCGTGACGACGATTCAGCGACCGACACCAGCGGTGCCGGTCAAGCGGAGAAGGGCGCAGCCAAAGGCAAGCGGGAGCAAAAACAACAGGAGAAGGCCGCAGCGAAGGCGGCCGAGGACGCCGAGAAAGAACGCGTCCGCCAACAACAAGAAGCAGCGCGCAAGGCTGCCTTGGCATCCGGCTCGCCGTGGGACCAGGCAGTGGCAACCCCCCTTCCCGTCCCGACGGAAAATCCAAAGAGCGTATGGAACCAAAGCATCGCGGCGGGCACTGGTTTCAAGGAGCAAGACGACTGGGACGAGGCCGAAGGTAAGCCGAGGTTCGCCAAGATTGACAAGCCGAAACTCGGGCGTCTCCGGCTGGTTGACGGCAGCAGCGCGTTTGCCCGCATTGCGGACGACGACCATTCCGTTCCGTCACCGCGATTGCCCTCAGGTGAATCCGCCTTCGTGGAATTGCCCGGGGACAGGGTTGAGGACCACGCCCGCGTGCACGCGTTTGGGCACGAGCCCGGCAAGACCTACCAGACCCAGGGCGGATTCCGCGTTACGGAAGAGGTGGTTCGGGCCGAGAGTTCACCCCAAGCGGAACTCGGCGTTCATACAAATCGTTCCGAGCAGCGCCGCGCCCGCAAAGAAGCGGCCCGCCGACGCAAAGAGGAAATGGCCGCCAAGAAGAAGGAGCGGGAGGCCCGCAAGCAGGCCGCCAAGGACGAGGCTCGCGCGGCAGCCAGGGAACGCCTACAGCAGCGCAAATCGGACCGAGGCAAGTCGGCAAAGCCCGACGCAACCAAGCCGGCCAGCAAGGACCCCGGACCGGGGGACGTACAATCGGGTGACCAGGCCCCTGCCACGCAGAAGCGAGGGCTGAAGGCCCTGGTCAAGCGCGAGTCGAAGGGCCACGTCGAGCAAGAAGCCGCAGCGAAAGCCAAGGGCGGGAAATCCAAGGACACCCCCAAGGCGCCACGCACCGCTCAAGACCGGGCGCAAGCGCGCGAACGGCGCCTCGCCGCGAAAACCGAGGCCAAGCGCCAGGCCATTATGGCGCGCCATGCACGCCTTGTCGCCAAGCGGGGGGCCAAACCCGACAAGCCAGACGACGATGACGCCAAAGCGAAGCGCGCCGCGAATGCCCGCGAACAGGCCGAGGCCAAAGCCGCCGCTCGCCAGGCACGCCAAGAAGAGCGCGACAAGAACAAGGCCGAGCGCCAAGCTGCCAAGCAGGCAGCGGCAGCCGCCAAGAAGAGCAGTGCCAAAGACAGCGACGCACGCAAGGACAAGGACACCCCGTCAAAGGACGAGGGGCGCCCGTGGCAGACCCTGATTAAACGCGGCTCCAAGAAGGGCGCCGAAAAAGGCAACTCCGACGACGAGCCAGAGTCAGCCGAAGCCCCCAAGGTCAAGGAGGCTGCCCCGTCACCGCGGGACGATTCTCCCGCCTGGCCAAAGACGGGGCAACGGGCCCAAGAAGAACCACCTGCGCCCTCGAAGGTCGCATGGCCGCCAGCGCCATCCGAACCAGAAGACCCCGAGTCGCCCACGACAGGGCGCTCACCAACTCCATGGCCACAAGCCAAGTCGCCCGACGATGACTCCCCGACGCCCGTTACGGACGACGCGCCCGACGACCCTAAACCAAAGCCGGGGCGGGAGCGCAAGCCGCTGAACTCGGCCGATCTTGACCGCCTGCTCAGGGACCATGATGCCCGCCGCCGGCCGTGACGACGCAGACGCACTAGCGGCCGCAGGCCGCGATGCAGAAGCTGCCGCCGCGGCGCGACCGCAAGACGAGACCGTCATTCGCATGACCATCGATGACCTACCTGGCATCGGGCCGGCAACGGCTGAGCGGCTGCGCGATGCCGGTTTTGATGACCTGATGGCTCTTGCCGTAGCAAGCCCGGCCGACCTAGCCGAACAATGCTCGCTTGGCGAAGGTGTTGCCAGCCGCATCATTGCCAGCGCGCGGGAATTGGCGGACGTGGGGAGCTTCGAGACGGGCATCGATGTCGCGGCACGCCGGGAAACGGTCGATAAGATTGCCACGGGGAGCCGCGCGTTCGATGACCTTCTCGGCGGCGGCATTGAGACGCAGGCCATCACCGAATTCTTTGGCGAATTTGGCTCGTGCAAGACCCAGTTTGGGCACCAATTATGCGTCAATGTGCAACGAGACCAGGGCGAAGGAGGACTGCAGGGGGAAGCATTGTACATCGACACGGAGAACACGTTTCGACCCGAACGCATTACCCAAATGGCGGAGGCATGGGACATGGATGTCCAAGAAGTCCTGGGCCGCATCCATGTCGCACGGGCCTTCAATTCAAACCACCAAATGCTGCTCGTGGAAAAGGCGGCCAAGTTGTGCCGCGAACGTGACATCCGCCTCATTATTGTGGATAGCCTGACGGCGCACTTTCGCGCCGAATACATCGGGCGTGATTCCCTGGCACCCCGGCAACAGAAACTGAACCGACACATGCATGACTTGCAGCGCTTGGCCATGCTGCACAACTTGGCCATCGTTGTTACAAACCAGGTGGCCGCGAAGCCGGATGCGTTCTTTGGCGACCCCACGACACCCATTGGCGGCCACATCGTCGGCCACACCAGTACGTTTCGCATCTACCTCCGCAAATCGAAGGGCGGGCGCCGCATTTGTCGCCTCATTGACTCGCCCCATTTGCCCGAGGGTGAAGCGGTTGTGACCGTGGACGAGCGCGGCATCAGGGACTGAACGGCATGGCGGTGCGCCCTCGGCCACCACATTTGTGGGTTCACGCCTGAAGCAAGCAGCCAAATGGCCCTCCTCGATGGAACACCATGGCGTACCAGCACGACGGCTACACTCTCCATGTCCGGGAAGTGGAGCTCAAGGGCGGCCACATTCAGCGCATCTACTTTTTCAGCAAGCGACAGCCCATGAGTGGCGACCCTTGCGACCTGCCTGACGAGTACGAAGTTGCGGTCAACAAGCGAACTGGATTTCCCTACTTGCGCAAGCTCTAGCCCCGGCGCCCACGGCTCGGGGCGGGGCCAAACTTGAAAGGAGAGGGCGAGTGGAAGCGCCATGGACAATGAACAAGACCTAGACGTGGTCGGCGCAGTATGCCCCGATTGCGGCCCCGAAGACCACGCGGTGCTGCGCGCTTCGCAAACAAGCCTCACCTTGCAATGTCTGGAGTGCAAGCACATCCACAAGGAAGCTCCTGAGAGCCAGAAAACCGTCATGGTCCCCGTCGTTGTGAGCCACGGCGATACCAGCCACCAGAGTCACCTGGAAACGCCACGGGACGAGGTCATTGCAGTGGGTGACGAATTCTGGTTCGAGGACCACCGAATGATTGTCACGGCCATGGAGTCCCCAGCCGACCGGCGCGTGCCAAAAGCTGCCGCCCACACCTTGCACGTCCTTTATGCCAAGCATTTCGATACGGTGGTGCTGAAACTCAGCCTGAACGACGGCGACACCACGACCAGCCACCAGCAAATCCTCGACCCGGACGACGAGGTCCACATTGGCGTCGTGCGGGATGTTGACGGCGTGCTGATGGTTCCCAAAACGCTGAAGTCGGACCTCAACCGGACCCTGCACAAGGGCTTCCTGTTGGCCCGCAACGTGGCGCGCGTGTTTTGCGAGAAGGCGCCCGCCGGGGTCTCAGCAGGCCAAGCAATCCGAACCCGGCCGCGTGGCAAGCCGGACGCCGGGGGGCCTGGCGAAAAATCGCCGGCGACCCGGGGCGGCACAGGAACAGTTGGCCGGTCGGGTCGTAGCGGCCGTAGTGGCCGTAGTGGTCGGTCCGGTCGCGGCGGTCGCGGGGGCCGTGGCGGTCGCGGTGGTCGCGGTGGCGGGGGATCTAGCGGCGCAGCGCGGTCCGGCCGCGGCGGGCGTGGCGCAGGCCCCGGGGCTAGAAGCGGCGGGCCCACCGGTGGAAGCCGCTCAAGCAAGTGACGCGGCCCCACTAGGACCGATTGACCCGCTGGATAAGCTCTAAGAACAACGCCGGGTCGCGCCGCCCATGGGAGAATTCGTCTGCCACATTGACCTCGTCAAGGACGGCCAGCATTTTGTGGCCCGCACTGAGACCGAGGGCGGCGAAGAGAAGGAATACAAGAACACCGTCTTTGAGGACTTGCTCACCGAGATGTTCTTGAACCTCCAAGAAACGATTCGCCACTAGGTTAGAAGACGAGCTGAGAGAGCCCTGCCGGGGGCTTGCCGCCTCGTCCCACCTACAAGCTCAGCACGCCAGGTAGCAGACTTAGCAGACGCGCCAGCAAGACGTTGTCTGTTGTCTGGGCACCCGCTACGGGATCATGCAGAATGCTTGAGCCCCGTTCGTAGGCGAACGTGATGAGTTTCTCCCACTCGTCATCGTCGTCATCCAGGTCTGTGACGTTGCTCCCGACGGGGCTGAGTTGGTTGCCATCCACCGTGGCGTTGTTGCGCCAGCGGTATTCCATGCTCGCGTTCTCGGCGCTGCCAACACGGCCCTCTTGGTCAGCTGGGTCATCAGTCTCGACGTCTTCATCATCGTCGTCCCGTTCGCTTTCGTGTTCGGTCTCGTGCGCCGTTTCAACCACATGAATCACGGCGAGTTGCGATGACGCATTCGTATAGGTGGAATTGGCCACATCGAACCAGATATCGAATTTGACCTGCCGGTCGCCGACCGTTGTACCGGCCTCGGCACTGGTGTTTTCGTGAATCTTGAAGGTTAAGCCGAAGGTGCTGGCTCCGTCATCAAAGGTTCCGCTACCGGCGAAGCGATGGCCGGGGCCATTCCCATCCTGAGTGGCAGCGTAGGTGAAGGGCGCCCAGGCAATCTTGCCCCGGTGGGCTGCCAGGTCCCAGCTTGCAACTTCATCCTCGTCCTCTAGGTCCTGGCCACACACCTCATCCGCGTCATCGTCCTCGGCGTGGCCTGCGATGCACCAATGTCCCAGGGCCGTGTCCATTCTTGTGAAGGCACCATCGCCATCCTCATCCACAAACTCGACAATGGCGATGAACTCAACGTCCATTTCATCCTCGATTTCGGTCTCCCACTCCTCCTCGCCCTGCTCACGCTCCTCTTCACGCTCAAACGAGATGGATAGCTCGCCGTCGTCGGCATCAAAGCTGACCTCGAACTCTTCCTCGAAATCCGTGCCGTTGGCCTCCCACTCCTCTTCGACCTCGTATTCGAATCCGGGCCCGTCGTCGTTCAATTCGTAGCCGGAGCCCGAATGGTCGTCGTCCCAGTCGTCGTCCTCATGGTCGTCCGCCCACACAGGCTGGACGGCAAGCATGGCCACCAACAAGGCGGCAACGATTGGAACACGGCGCATGGCTGCGACCTAGCTCGCGCTGACTTAACAATGCTGGCTGGGGCGAGGCGAGCCACCTATTGGCGAATCTTCTCAGCCTGGACTTCCTTGCCCCAGGTCTGACGGTCCTTACGGCGGCGGTGGCTCTTGCGCACCGAGGGGCCGACGTGCTCGGCACCCTTGCCGCGGTTTCGGAGGCCACGGTGCTTCTGGCCGGCACTGGTCTTACCCCGAAGCACACGGTTGGTGGCGGGCTTGGTGCAAATCCAGTTCAGGTCCTTGTCCTTGCGGATGGAAGGGTGGAACGGGTCAATGAGGATGACCTCGTAGTAGTGGTGCTTGCCGTCATCGCCAACCCAGTAGGAGTTGAGAACCTCAAGGTTGGGGAAGTGCTTGCTGGTGCGCACTTCGGCAATGGCCTGGGTGTTTTGCTTCATGGTGATCTTGCGAACACCCATCTTGGACGGCACACGGCCGCCATCGAAGCGCTTCTTGTTCAGGCCACCGCGGCGAACGCGGGCCCGGACAACGACGACGCCCTGCTTGGCCTTGTAGCCGAGGCTGCGAGCGCGGTCAATGCGAAGCGGCTTGTCAACGCGTGCAAAGCTGGGTCCGGCGCGCCATTCGACGAGACGTTCCCAGTTGACGGTTCCGAAGCCGCTCTCCGGCTTCTTCCAGGCTTCACCCATGTAGTGGTAGGCATTTTTGCTCATACGCGATCAATTCCTTACGCGGTTTCATCCTTCACCCATCCGCGTGCCGAAGCATCGCGGGGCATATGGCCGGGGCACATTGGATGTGGGGCGCGAAGCCCCGTGGCAGCTAGGCTGCAAGCGCGCCCACAAAGGTCTCCTATAAAAGGCCAAGCCCGCTGGCCTGGGTATGCACGTGGTCGATGGTGGACCCCTCACAGTGCGAAACGAGACACCCATCCAACTCCTATGGCGCATGGCTGATGAGCACCCGGATGGAGGCGGTTACTGGTTCCGGGACAGCGCCGATGCGCCGTGGACCCAATGGTCATGGCCCGACGTGCGCCGCCAGGTCAGTCGCTTGGCCGCGGGCCTCCAGGAAGCTGGAATGGGGCCTGGCGACCGCGTGGCCATTTGGAGCGACACGCGCGTCGAATGGCGTCTCATCGATCAAGCGGTGCTTGCCGTGGGCGCTACCGTGGTTCCCGTGTACCCAACGCTGGCGCCGGACCAGGTCGCCCACATTCTGGGCGACGCCAACTGCAAAGGGCTGGTCGTCGAGCGTCAAGCGCTCCTGGACACCCTTCCCCTGGGCGCAAGCGATGGGGCTACTGTGTGGCTGATGGAGGCCCCCACTGATTCCTCCGATGCAACCGCCACGGCGACCCTAGACGAGTTGCGCGCGGCCGGTGACGGACGACTAGCCGCGCACCCCACCTGCATTGACGAGGCTGTCGTGGCCAGCGATCCCTCCGCCGGTTGCACCATCATTTACACCAGCGGCACCACGGGCACCCCCAAAGGGGCCATGCTCACCAACCAGAATTGGAGCGCCAGCACCCAAGCCAACGTTGCCGGGCTCGGACTCGATGGGATTCGGGACCCCAGTATCGTGATGTTTCTGCCCTTGGCCCACGTGGCTGGCTACGCGGCCAGCCTCGCCGTGACCGCCCTTGGCGGGACCTTGGCGTGGAGTCACCCGACGCGCTTTGCTGCGGACCTGCAAAGTGTTCGGCCCACGCTCATGATGGGGGTGCCGCGAATCTTTGAGCGCATCATTGCCCGCGTTGAGGAAGCGGTTGGCGACGCGCCTCGTGTGCGGCAATTTCTCTGGCATCGGGCCCGCCGCTGTGCATCCGAGATGGGGCGGGCGCTCGAGGACGGTGGCCAGCCGGGCCTTGGGTTGCGCCTCCGCCATGCCCTTTGGGACCGCCTTGTGGGAACCAAGCTGCGCGCACGCCTTGGCTTTGACCGCGTTCAGCTGGGCCTCATTGGTGCCGCCGCTGTCCGCCCCGACCTCCTCTACCTGTTGCAAGGGCTTCGCCTCGGCATCGTTGAAGCCTACGGGTTGACCGAGTCCACGGGCATGGTGACCAGTAATCCATTCCACTCCTACCGCGCTGGCTCGGTGGGCATCCCGATGCCGGGTGTGGCCGTTGGGCTCGGTGACGAAGAGGAAGTGCTGCTCGCGGGGCCAGCCGTCTTTGGGGGGTATCTAAACCTGGAGGCGGAAACCTCCGAGGCCTTTGTCGAGCGCGACGGCCGCCGCTGGCTGCGAACCGGCGACGTGGGCCGTATTGACGCGGACGGGTACCTGCACATTGTCGACCGCATCAAGGAGCTCGAAGTGCTCGACACCGGCAAGATGGTGGCCCCCCTGCGCGTGGAGGAGATGCTCAAAGGTTCCTCGCCCCTAGTCGAGGACGCCGTTCTCATTGGTACGGGCAAGAAATACGTGGCTGCACTCATCCAGCCCGCGTACGACGCGCTGTTGCAATGGGCGCGCAAGGAAGGCATCGCGGAGGCTTCGGGCGACGCACGCGACGACCCCGAAACCGTCCGCCTGGTGGATCCGACCGGCGAAGAGAGGACGTACGGACTTGGCCCTCGGCTGCTCGAACACCCGCGCATTCGCAAGGCGTACGAAGATGCCGTAGAGGCTTGCAACGCGCGTTTGGCCGACTTTGAACGCATCAAGCGGTTCGACCTCGTCCCGCATGCCTTCACCGTCGACCGGGGTGAACTGACGCCCACGTTCAAGAAGCGCCGCAAAATCATTCTGTCGAACCACGGCCCGCGCATTGACGCCTTGTTTGCCTAGGCCCTGGTGGCCGGCTAGGTGTTAGCAGCAATTTTGATGACGTCGCCCGTCGCCAGCACGTGATCAGCGCCAATGACCCGCTTGGTCCGACAGTCAATGCCTCGCACGAACTTGTCGCCCAAATCCGTGTGAACCCGGTACGCCAATTGCTTGGCCGTGGTGCCTTGCGGGACCAAGTGGCAGTCGGGCAACACCCTGCCTTCCTTGTCGGTGAAATGGTGGTCATCTTCCACCGGGAAGGTGGGAATGAGACGCAGAACGTCAAAGGCCGCTGCTTCCAGAACCTTGTGCAGGCCGGTGCCGCCAAAGCGGTCCAAGACGTGCGTTTGGATGTAGTCCAAGCCGCCCCGCTGTGCGTCGGATAGGTCGCCCACCACCTCCATGGCGTTACTACCGGGCACATGGGCAATCACGCCTGCTCCGGCGGCTCGGCCCAGGGCCAACTCCGATTGCGCCGATAGGGGCAACGCTGTTCCCTCGATGGCCGCCTCGAGCGCCGCCATGCGGTCTGGCTCCACAAGATCGGCCTTGTTGAGCGCTACGACAATGGGGAACCGAACGCGCCGCAAACAGCGTGCAAGCTCACCAAGCCCCGACGCCGGCCAATCGGACGGGCTCTTACCAGCCAGACCGGCGGCCCGAAGGGCAGCCGACGCCATCGGCGCATCCACCTTGATGCCACTGAGGCGGTCCGCCAGCGCCACTTCCAACTTCTGATGCTCTTGTTGCACGCGGCGCACGAAGCGGTCCCAGCCGTCGGCCACCAGCCCTCGAATCCAAGCGTCAATCTCGTTAGGGAGGAAGGCAACGTCGGCCAGCGGGTCGTGGCCTGTGGCTCCAGGATTGCCTTCCGCATCGGTGTTGCCACTGGCATCAACAACGTGCACCAGCGCGTCGGCGCGGGCGATATCATTGAGGAATTTGTTGCCAAGGCCCTTGCCTTCATGGGCACCTGGCACGAGGCCAGCGACATCAATGATGTCCACCGGAACCAAGCGCGTGCGACCTTCGTCCACGATGCGGCCGGTCCGAGGCGTTGCTGTAACCCCCAAGTCGGGGCCTGGGTCAACCACGCGGACGAAGCCGACGCCCTTGTTGGCATCAATCGTGGTGAACGGGTAGTCGCCGATGTCCGCCGCGGCTAGCGTCGCAGCAGACCACGTGGTGGACTTGCCCACATTGGGCTTGCCCACGAGGCCGATGATCACGCCCGCACCCCACCGCGCCGCGATGCGTACAATCGCGGCTCAGGGGGTTCCACGAAAATGGGGTTGCGCCGCAGCGCCACCATTACTCGTCGCCCTTCTTGAGAACGCGAACGTGCTCGCCCTTGACCGTAATCGGGATGGGCACCATGGATTCGATGAGTTCCACCGTGAGCTCTTCCTTGGCGTCGTCCACGCGGGTAACCTTGGCCTTCTCGCCCCGGAAGGGACCGCTGACCAATTCCACGATGTCATCTTGGCCAATCTTGGCGACGGCCGACACCGGTTGCAGGAAGTGGCTAATTTCTGTGAAGGGCGTGTCACGGATTTGGCCATCCGGGCCCTTGATGAGCGCACGAGCGTAGCTGACACCACGGACACCCTTCTCGACCGCGAGCGGGTCATCCGTTTCGATGAATACGTAGCCGCGCAACTCAGCAGGTGCGAGCAAGCTGAAGATGGGAAGGCCAAACCGGCGAGCCTTGTTCCCAAGCATTTCGGTGACGCGGCGTTCTTGACCAACCTGCGTCTTGAGCGTAAGAATCACCGTTTCTTGAACCGGGTCTTCGTCATCTTCGAATTTCCAGCGCAGGTTGGCGGGAATCTTGGAGAGGTCGGGCTTGTCCGATTCTTCCTTTGCGTCTTCCTCGGCAGCGTCGGCATCGGCGTCACCCTCGTTGCTCGTGTCGTCGTCCGCCACGTCATCCGCGACCGATTCGTCGGCCTCGGCGGGCGTTTCATCGGCGGGCGCGGTGGTCGGCGCATCCTCCTTCGGTTCGTCGTCCTTCTTCTTGGACGGTTCATCGTCGGGAGTGGGCAGAATGCCAAGGCCTTCTTCGTCCATGAGAGTTACACCTTCAGTTCCTGCGTCCGCTGGGCGAAAACAGGGGGTATGGCGGCCGACCCAGGTGCGCTATTTACGTCTTACCGCGCCTACCAGAAGCCGCGGACTCACGTTTGGGGGCGCGTTAAGCGCCAATGGCCTTGAGGAGCCAGGTCATGAACAGGTACATGCCAAAGCCAATGCCACCAATGACCGCGATCCCCACCAGCACGATGCCGCTGGAGCGCTTGAATTCCTCAGGCTCCGGCTTGCGGGCCATCTTCAAGACGCGGGCGTAGCGACCCTTTCCAAGGTTGCCCATGCGCTTCTCGATGCGGTGCTGCGCATCCCACGCTTTGTCCATGAAGGTCCGGTCGCTCATTACGCGGCCGACTTGAGGGTCATATTTGAGGGATTCGGGGTCACGATTTTCCCGCACCGCACGCGTCGAAGATTGTGACGCATTCACGCCTGCCTGCCAAGACCCTGCTGCTGGCGGCCCTCGCTTTGGTAATCGCCATGGCCGGTTGCCTCGACGCCACCTTGACGGGCGACGACGATTTCCCGTTGCAGGTGTATCGCTACCACCTTCCCGGCGACGACCGCATTGTGGACGGCGTCGTTGATGGGTGGCTGTTTCTCGTGACGAACCCTACTGACAAGGCGCTGCCTGTTCGCATCTTGCCGGTTAACCTAGAATCAGCCAAGACAGGGCCGGTGACCGCAGACGGATGGCAGGCAGAACAAGTCCGTCAACCCGCCGACGCAATCCGCGTGGGCACGCCCATGGTGGGTGCCACCCCGAGCCTTCTCGCACCGGGCGAGTCGCGCCTGTGGATGGTGCACAACCTGGGCAACGGCGCGGCCTTTCCCCTTGGCGTCACGGTGAGCGTTCAGCCGGTTGCGAATGATGCGGCTGGCTACCCCGCGAGCCACAACAAGGACCTGTTTTGGGTGCAGGCGGAGCGTATGGCGGGCCCCGCTGTTGCGCCGGGCGACCATGTGCAAACCGTTACCGTCGGCGTCTGGTCGAATGGCACGAGCTTCTACACGAACTACCCCCAACTCGAGGCGGACGACAGCTTCCCGCAGGGTTACCCAGACTCTGCGGACGGCGCACCGCTTCCCATCTACGTGTACGGTTCCGACCGCAGCGAACAGCCCGGCCGCAGCCGGGACACGTGCCATTTCACCACGATTGACGGCTACAACGCCCTTCTGAAAGAACAAGCAGAGGGCCACACCGGCGTGCGCTTCTTGACGCCCGAAGAGGCCTACACGCGCCCTGGCCTAGAGGATTTCTTCCTCTACGGGCAGCCACTGATTTTCCTGAATAGCGTCCTTGTGCATGACGGCCCCGCCGACGCGACGCCCGGCCCCGACCCTACCGGCAGTTGCGTGCATCCCAACAATCATTCACCGGTTCCACTCCCGCTTCCGTCCCCGCTCACAACAACCGCGGCCACCGCAATGAGCGGCGCCAATGATGCGTTCCCGATGAGCTAGCCAAAGCGTCCAAGGCCCACCTGGCCACTATGACGCATCGCTTCCACCTTGGGAAGCACATCGTCCCAGTCCAGCTCCTTCCATTCTAGGCCGTGATCTCGTAGCAGGCCACGTGCCTTCTCCGCCACACGCGGTGCCACCAAAACGCCGCGCACGCCCCGCTGCGAAGGGCCGCCTTCTCCGTTTTGTGCTGGGCCGCGCAGCTGCTCGACATAGCGCCACAATTGTTGCGCTTCTTTGACGCCCGCTGCCGTCCGCTTGACTTCAACGATGAGCCGTCGGCCGTCCGCATCGTCGCCGTCCAAATCGTAGAAGCCGCGCTTCGAGTCCCGCTCCCGGCGCCGCGGCACAAAGCCGGGCTCCACAAGTTCGGGATGCTCAAACAGCAATCGCTGCAAGTCATCCTCACTCCCAACCAGGGCCAGCTCTGCTGCATCGCGCAGCGGGAACGCCAGGACAGCGGTGACTTCGTGAAACACCACTTTGACAAGCTCTTCCGGCTTGGCCCGGTAAGCGGTCATGACAAGGCGGTCATCTTCCATCCGAGCATCGAAAACGGCGCCCGGCGGCTGCCAGTTGACGGGCTTGGCCTTGCTAGCGGTATGGATGAGAAAGGTGCCATCAGGCTTCAGCAGCAGCAAGCGTTCGCCGCGATGCAACATGCTCCGGGCGCGGCCCTGGTATTGCACTTCACAATCGGCCACAACCTGAACCAACCGCCCCT
The DNA here is from genome assembly GCA_041623215.1 of Thermoplasmatota archaeon. Lineage (GTDB taxonomy): Archaea > Thermoplasmatota > E2 > JACPAO01 > JAHFTW01 > JBFJXH01. The sequence goes on along the minus strand of JBFJXH010000039.1, from coordinate 1,317 downwards.
CTTGCGCGGCCAAGCCCTGCAGTTCAGCCTTCAGAAAGTCGAGGGCGACGCCCACGTCGGGGTCGCGGACGACGCGCAGACTCACGCCAGGGCGTCCTTGATCTCTCGCCGCATGTCGTCGTCGCTGATACCGCCCTCTTCATCGAATTCTTCTTCGATTTCAGCCAGCAATTCAGCGAATTGTGCCCGGTACTCCGGGTCGGTGCGTACCTGCTTGGCGAGCGTTTTGGCCATCAGGTGGTCAAACACATCCTTGAACGGCTTGCGTGGATTCGTGGCGTTGAATTGCTTCTGATGCACGGTAGCAATCACAGCAGCCTCCACGTTCTTGGTGCCAAAACCGGGCGTGGCAAACGCCCGCACCAGTTCGTCTTCATCCACGTCAGGGCATTCGGACTTGAGTTGAGCAAAAAGGGCCCGGCTTGAGGCATCACTGCTGATGACCTTGCGCCCGGCGACCAATTGCTTCTCCAAGTGCTCCTCGACGGGAATCTCCTTGGCCATGGCGCCGCCGACCCTGGCCCCGGTCATAAGGCGAGCGGCAGCAGCCAACCGCACGTGATGCCCCTTGCGTACGGCCAAAGCCAGTTGCGGTAGTCACCGGTCAGCCTATATCGCACCCTCCAAGTCCCGCCATGAAGCACCATGCAGAAAGTGGACCTTGTCATCGTAGCCCTTGGAGTGGTTGCCCTTGCAGTCACCGCCATCGGGGTTGCTACCTATGAGGACGGCGACAGCAACTACGTGTTCGTGGAGTCCCAAGTGGACTACGACGGCGGCTCGTTCACAGCCACAATGGACACACCCGTGACAGCCCTCGTTTCAACGCCGGCAAATGCTACGAGCGCCCACGCAACCGTGACGCTCGGCTACACCGGCCAAGTGTTCAGCGGCGGCAGCGCCACGGCCACCATCACCATTACGGGGCCAGACGGCACCAGCGAAACCCTGACCGAGGCCTTCACGGTCCCACAAGGCGGAAACGGTGGCGAATTGGGCACCCTGGAAATCCACAGCACCATGTGGGGCGAGGTCCCCGCAGGCTTCTCCGGTATGCCGGAGGACCGGGCAGATTACGCCCTCAACTGGGACGACGACTTGGAGATTATCCTGGTGGTCGAAGCCCCGGCCGGGCCGCTTGCCAATCTTGAAAACCTATCCTACACGGCCGAGGTAACGGGCTGGTTTGCAACCTACCACGCCGTGGTTGACTTGCCGGACGTGGAGACCGCTTAGGAGGCAACTACCATGGCAGGTGCACGTGGCGAATGGAATAGCCGATTCGGCTTCATCATGGCCGCCGTTGGGTCGGCGGTC
>JBFJXH010000038.1:0-14634 GCA_041623215.1 Thermoplasmatota archaeon | reverse complement strand
TTTCCCGGCTGACCTGGAGTTGCAAGCTATTCGTTTGAGTGGGGGTGAGGTCGTGCCTGCAAGCGACTATGTCGTCGTAGGCGAGACGGGCGTGCGAGAACTGTGGTATCATTCGCCGGAGGCCGAACCTCGCCCGGCCGAAGAGAGGGCAAGTCCCCCGGTGCAGAATGCCACATTCCGTGTTGAATTCTTGGAGCGCCAAATACTGCCCACTGCCGCTGCACCGCCAGTAATTGAGGAGAGCCTCGTTCCGCTTGCGGTGGCCCTTGTCGCTGCGCCAGCGCCGGTCAGCGCATGGGCCGCGCAGGGCGTCGCACGCTACCGCCGGTTGGCGGTCGGGCCCTACCTAAAGACGGGGGTGTTGCTGACGGCTGCCCTAACCATCGTGGCAGCGGTCTATGCGATTCTGGTATGGCAGGCATTGGCCGTCGTGGGTCTGGAGCGGCTGGCCCGGGTGCCCCTGAGCCCGGCCGCGTGGATCATCTACCTCCAGGCGGTTGTGGTGCTCGCGGCGTTCGTCGTGCTGGGCGTGGCGGGGGGTCGGTATCTAACCGAAGCCATGCAGGTGGACTTGGAACGCCGAGCACAGCGCCAAAGTCAGCTGGAAGTCGCACTAGCTGAATTGGAGCGCTCGAACCATGAGCTCGCCCAATTCGCCTCGGTTGCCAGTCACGACCTGCGTGAGCCGCTTCGAAAGGTGTCCCAGTATGGGACGCTGCTGCAACGGCGATTCCCAGATGCCCTCGACGAGCCGGCCTCCAAGTACGTGGCGACCATGGTGGAATCTGCGGCGCGCATGCAGACGCTCATTGCCGATCTATTGGACCTGTCGCGCGTGGGCCATGCGGCGCGCGCGGTGGAACCCATTCACTTGACGGCTTTGGTGAAGGATATCTTGGCCGACTTCGAAGTCTCGTTACAGACGGCTGATGCAACCGTTCATCGCTCGCATCTTCCAATTGTTGTTGGCAACCCCTCTGAATGGAGGCAGGCATTACAGAATCTCATCTCCAATGCCATCAAGTTCCGGCACCCTGGGCGCCGGCTGAAGATTCGTATTGAAGCGGTGCCGTTGCCTGCGGGCGCCGAGCCGCCAGAGTTTTGGCGCATCGCCGTTCGGGACAACGGGATTGGCGTTCAGCGCCGGCACCAGCAGCGCATCTTCGATGTGTTTCAACGGCTCCACGGGCGCCACGAATACGAAGGCAATGGCATCGGCCTTGCCATTGTCCGCAAGATTGCGGAGCGCCATGGTGGGCGGGCCTGGGTCGAGTCTGACGGTCACAGTGGCTCATGCTTTTATCTGGAGGTGCCCCATGCGGCTGGCATTGAGTGATGCGAACGGTCATGGGCGGCCCGTTGAGGTGTTATTGGTCGAGGACGACCCAGATGATGTCGAACTCACGACGGAGGTTCTCGGGGAATCTAGGTTGCCAGCCCGAGTCAGCGTTTGCAGGGATGGGGAGGAGGCGATGGCGTATCTTCGCGCGGCGCTTGCGGGTGGCTCCAACGCGGTGCCGGACCTGATCCTTCTGGACCTGAACATGCCCCGCATGAATGGCTTTGAGGTGCTGGTGGCGTTGAAGGCCGACCGGCGCCTTGCCCACATCCCCGTGGTGGTTCTGACCACATCAGATGATGAGCGGGACATTTTGGAGTCGTATTCGCTGCATGCGAATTGTGTGGTGACCAAGCCATCTCACATTGATGATTTCGTAGAGATTGTCAATGAGATTGAGGCGTTTTGGTTCAACGTTGCCCGAATCCCCGGGGCCTAGTCGCACCCCATCCTGATATTGAATATTTTGAACATTTTGTATCGGCATATGGCCTCGAAAGAGCCGTCCGCCCGCTTGAGACACTCATAGGATTACGTGACTCCAACGTGACTACGAGGGCGTGCAAACCATTAATCAAGAGTCGGGTCTGTCGGGGCAGGTGGACGATGCCGACATCTCCGGTGGCCGGCATGGCGCGCTCAAGCTGCAACATATTGTTGACCGGCTCACGACGGCTGGTCTCGAAGCAGATGATGCGCGGACCTTGATGCTCCTGACCATTGACGGGGCGATGACTGCTAGCGCTCTGGCCAAGCGCCTCGGCTCCAGCCGCGCATCGACCTATCGTGTCCTGGGTCGCCTGACAGAAACCGGATACGTCATGGCGAGTTCTGACCATCCCACGCGCTTCACCGCCGCGGACTTCGAGGAAGTGCTCGGGAACCTCATTGCCCGGCAGGAAGCTCGCCTCGACGAGACGCGTCGCCTCAAGGAGGATTTGGACGATGTCGTGGCGCGTCTGCAAAAGGATCGGCAGGGCGATCAGCCCGATAGCCTGTTGCGGGTCCTCAAAGGCCGCGCGGCCATTCACCTCATTGCCGACGTCATGGCCAAGGACGCATCGAACAGCATCCGGGTGGTGCGAACGCATGGCGCCGGCGTGCTTTCCGGGCGCGTTGAAGCCTGGTTGGAACTGCCCGACGTAGCCGCCGGACGGGTCCGCATGGAGGCCATCGTGCGGCCCGGCGAAGCCATCCCGGAACCGTCCGACGGGCGGGATGTCGAGATTCACCGCTCCGAGCAGGCCCCAGCCGTTGCCCTTGTCATCATTGACGACCGCGACGCCATGATGTGGGTCGTGCGAGACCCCTCGGGGCGCATCAAAGCCGATGGTGACGTGGCGATTTGGAGCAACGACGCGAGCTTTGCAGCGGCGCAGGTGGCATGGTTCCAGTCGATGGTGCGCCACAGCGACGTGGTTGTTGCCTAGAAGGAATCGAGCCTCGGCGAACGTGCCGCTTCCATCAGGCGTTTGCTAGTTTTCCATGAACGTCTCGTTCCGGGCGGCAACTCCCCGTGCACTTCCACCCAGTTTCTCAAGAACGCCTGCGTCGTGGCGTCGCCTGGATAACCGCTTCCTAATTCGCGGCCCAATTGGCGCTCCAAGCGTCGGCCAAGTTCGCGAATGGCGGTGTCCCGCGTGGTCTTGGCGATGATGCTGGCGGCAGCGACCTCGGGGTGCCGGTCATCGGCCCCGTGGCTGGCGTTCACAGTCCAAGTGGTCGGTAGGCGCTCAGCCAGTCGGCGGGCGAAGCGGTCCGCGTCCACGTCTGCGGCATCCGCAATCACATCCGCATCATCCAGTTCGGCGGCCACCTCGGCGAAGCGTGCCAGCTCAATGTCGTTGAGGGTTGCGTGTTGCATTTCGGCATCAATGGATTCTGGGGAAATCACGCGCACGGCGACTTGGATGTCCGGAGCCTCCTGGATGAGGCGAGCTAGCTGGTCGCGCTTCTGCGGTGCCAGGCGTTTGGAGTCGCGAACGCCCATCGCCACCAAGCCGTCGGCCTCTGGGGCGGACACGCCCGCCACCACCACGGGGCCCAGAACTGGGCCGCGGCCGGCTTCGTCAATGCCGCAAGTCATAGGCGTCGTAGTGCGGTGGCCGTAAAGGTGCTGGCACCACAACCCCCAAAAGAGTGGTCTGGTGAGCCAGGGGTATGAAGTGGCTCCTTCTAGGAAGCACGCTGGTCCTTGCGGCGCTCGCAGGATGCATCGATGGCACCCCGAACGACGACGGCAGTAACAGCGGTGACGACGCGTGGGGACCCGCCGTCCGACCCGTTATGCCGGAAGACCCGATGGCCTTCGAGGCTGGTCACGACCACACGGACGTTGAGGCTCACAAGTTCCTCTGGAACTATGACTTTGCCAGCCGCGACCCTCTGTTGCAGGATGATTACCAAATCGCCGGCCTGCATGCTCTCGACCAACAAGCAGGCTACTTGTTTGGTGCCATGTACGGCGCCAATGCGGCCGGAGTCAATGGCGGCATTGCCATTTGGGACCTCGCCAATCCGCAGGCTCCGGCCCTAGCGGGTCGCCTGACGATCCCCGGTGCCGTTGGCGGCGACCGCTCAATGGAAGCGACGCCCGATGGCAACTTTGTCGTGCTGACCACGGAGACGTTCACCTGTCTCGGCCACGTCAACGTGCTTGGCGCGGCGTTCAAGACGTACCTCATCGACGTATCCGACAAGGCCAACCCGGTCATTGCGGACGCCATCACTGGTGTAGGTCCCAGCGGCGGTGACGCCCGCGAAGGACGCCCGACCACGGGCCTAGGGCAATCGACCGGTCTGCCCGGCGAACACGCCGTCGCGGTCCACACCATTGGCGACCAGGACTACGCCTTCGTTTGGGGTGAAGTCTATCGGATTGAGCGCGGCGACGAAACGCTGCCGGCGGCCCTGGTCTCCACCGGCGCCAAAATCGAAGTGGGCCATGACATGTACGTCCGTGATACTCCGTGGGGCAGCGTGTGGGGCCTTGCAGCCAATGGCTTCTCGGCCTACCAGTTGTACGACTTGTCCGACCCCGAAAACCCCGTCAATATTGGCACCTGGGATATTCCCGACCGCGACGATTTGGAGACTGACTACTACCTTCACACCAGTGACGTGACCTTCTTCGCCGATGACGAACAGGCGCTCATTGTCCTGTCGTCGGAGGATTGGCTGGAGCAGCCAAGCCACGTCTGGATTCTGGATGCCAGCAACTTGTGGGGCGTCAACGCCAGCGACATCAGCGAGCCCGAAGTGCTTGACCACGTCGGCGACTGGGAAAACCCAGGCGGGCACGGCGCCGATGGCCTACGCTACAGCCTCCATAACCCTCGCTTTAGCCACGATGGCATGCTGACCTTCAGCAGCTACCACGGTGGCCTTTGGCAAATGGACATGCGGCACCCCGAATTCCGCACGGCGCCGGCCGAAGTCGCCTACGCCTTGTACGCCGAAGGGACGCAGACCCAGATGAACGACCCCGTGTTTGGCGCGGCCCAGCAAAACGCGTGTGGCTTCCTGGAGATTACGCTCGATGCCCCGATGGTCATGGATGTGGAAGTGGCACCCGACGGCACCCTGTACGCGGCGGACGTCTTCATGGGTCTGTACACGTTCGCCCCTACCGCCGACCACCCCGTGTTCGGCGCTTAATCCCCCCGTCCAACGGGCCTGCGGAAATCGCAGCGCGGCTACGATTCAGCATTGCTCCAGCGGCGCTTCAACTACGGTTTTCGTTGGCGCTTGGCCGCCCTTTCCATACCACTAAGTGCGCCTGCGGTTACCCGGACCTGGTGTGGGCCCCCGTTTGGTGGGCGTGCACGTGGAGTACAGCATGAACCGCATGACGACATGGACGTTAAGCACCGGCGTGGTGGCCCTTGTAGCCCTGGCCGGCCTGGCAGCGATGCCAATCGAATCGAACGAGATGGAAGGCCCCGAGTCTTCTGCGGCTGCCGCCCAAACCGAGGCCGCCGCACCCCTGGCGGCGGCTCCGGAGCCACTGTCCGAGGAAACTCGGGGTGTGGCTAATACGGCAGGCTACCAGCAGCTGGAATCCTTCCTCGCAGCCTATCCCGGCTTCTTGGCCCTCGCCCCCTCGCCGGCGGATGACCAAGTGCTCAACGCCTACTACACCAGCAGTGCGCCGGCGCTTGGCCTTGCGCCAACCGTGCCAGGATGGTCCCTCGCGGTTCACGAAGATGTAGCCCTGGACCGGCTTCGCCTCCCGGTGCCGACCGTGACGCGCCTCACGCCCGAGGAAGCAACGGCGCTGCCGTCCTTCGGCATCGGCCCCGGAAGCCCTATTCTCCAAACCATCCCCAATGATGGCACCTACATTTGCAGCGCCAACTACGTCTTCGAAGACAATGGTCGCTACTACCTTGGCTCCGCGGGTCACTGCTTCATGACCGAAGATGCTACGTCAACCCACGGGCCTGACAAGGACTACAACGCGGGTGGCGTGGTGGTTGAGGTGTGCGTCGCAGGCTGCTACTTCGGTGGCTTCCTGCAAGGCTTCCTCGGCGACATGCGCGAACTGGGCCAAGTGACCTACGCGCGCCAAGATGGCGCTGGCGGGGTGGTTGGCAACGACTTCGGCGTCGTCGAAATTCCGGCCAGCTTGTACGGCGAAATCCGGCCCGAAATGCCCGATTGGGGTGGCCCAACAGGCGCCGATGGCAACGAAGGCATCGGATCTCCGTTGGTTCACTACGGTAACGGCATCGACTTTGGTACAGTCTTCGTCACGAAGGGACGCGCAGGGGTGGGCTTGAACGATGGCAGTGCTAAGAGCTGGCAAGCGTCTGTGCTCATCAACGGCGGTGACTCGGGCAGCGCCATTAACCACGTGACCGGTGAGGCACTCGGCATTGTCACGCACGGGCCCGCAGTCCTCGGCGTGGGCATCCCTGGCTTGGGCTTTGGCACTACGATTGAGCAAGCGATTACCATGGCACGCGAGGCAGGCCACAACCTACGCCTCATGCTGGCCGGTGAAGTGCCCGGTGACGGTGGACCCCCGGATCCTGAACCAACTGCGGTTCACGTGGAAGCCATCGACCAATCCTACAGCCACTACGCCAAGGACAAGGGGCATCGAGTCACGACTGTCGTTACGATGTACGATGACGCAGGCCAGCCGGCCAGCGGCGTTGACGTTACGATTACGGTCACCAGTCCGGAAGGCTCGCAATCCAACGCTGCAGGGACTACCGGGGCCGATGGCACCGTGAGCCTGACGGTCTCCCAGCGCGGCGGCGGCCACGGCGCGTGGGAGTCTTGCGTAACCGCAGTCGGTGGCATTGGCTACGAGCACAACTCCTTGGCTGACAAGGAAAGCTGCGACTCGATTGTCGTGCCGTAAGGCGCCGCGTCACGGCTCACTTTTTTCCTCTCTTCCCCTCTTGGGTCCGTTCGCCAGTGAACTGTCCGGACGACTCGCAGCCGCCGCCCCAGGGGCGGCCCGAGGGCGATACCAGGCGGCTGTGGCTAGAAGTCAAACAGGGACTGCTGCGCTTGTTTGCCGCGCGCCGCTTCGAAGCGAGCCAATGCAGCATCCACCCTGGATTCCTGGAATCCGTGTTCGCCGACCAGGAGTCGCCGCACGGCGTCCCCGTCGGGCGCCGCCATGGTCAACTCGTAGTCGCGCGTCGCGGGGGGGTCACGGAACAGGGCTCGCACGGCGTCCCGCTCGGCCAGCGCCTCGTGTTGCTCAAGAATGGCGCGTTCGACGGCGGGGTCGGCGGATTCAGGCCGGTCGGCCAGCCGCTCCAGCAAGGCGTCGAGGCCGTTGTGTTTCTTGACGAGTGCCAGGGCTTTCTTGGCTCCGATGCCCTTGACGCCAGGACAGAAATCAGTTCCAATCAGCATGGCCGCGTCAATCAATTGGTCCCGGCTGACTCCTGCTGCATCGAGGCTGTCGGCAACATCAATGCGCTCAGGTTCCACGTTCACCCAAACCTGCTTGCCCGGTAGCTTACGCCGGCCACTCACGGTCAAGTTTCGCACCAAGACCGGGGTGCCAAACAGGATCGTGTCAAAGTCTTGGCTGGCCACCGCTGCCACGTCGCCACGGGCGGCCATGGCGGCGCACTGTGCTTCGCCTTCGCCTGGCGCTTCCACCACGGGGATGCCGAGGCTGGTCAGAAGCGCCTTGGCCGAATCAATCATGGGTGGCGTCATCCGCGTGGTTTGCTGCGCCTTCGTCCGGGCACGCTCCAAGTCCCCTGCCGCAATTGCTTCCTGGTAGTCGGCTTCTGCTTGCTCCTTGCGGGCACTTCTTGCTGCCAGCGTTTCTGACTTCAGGGGGTGCGGCGGACCGTCAAAGACCCACACGGGCTTGACGCCTGCCTCCACGAGCACGGCACAGCGGGCAAGGATACCGTTCAGGTGGCTCGTCACTTCGCCGCGTGCGTTGGTGAGTGGCTTGCCGTCGGGGCCGCGAATGCTGGAGACAAATTGGTACAAAACGTTCCATGCATCGAAGGCCACCCATTGGCCATGCCAATCGGCTGCGCTGGTAGGACGCTTCTGGACGATGTCGCCAAGTGGGATGCCCACGGCTTTGGCACGCCCGGTCGGCGTTCAAGGGTTCGCCCCAACACCGCCTTAAACAACGGCCGGCGTGCTACGGTTCGTGTCCGACTTCGGAGCGTGGAGCCTCCTGCCGCCGGCGCTGGCGATTGTCTTTGCCGTAGCAACCAAACGGGTGTACCAAGCGTTGACGCTCGGCATCGTCGTGGCGGGCATCATGGTCGCCTTCGACGCGGCCGGTCATGCAGGGCAGACGGGCCTGTCGCAGGTCCTTGCCTCCCTTGGCGGCGGCTTCATGGAATCAGTGAGCTTCCTTGTTGACGGCGTAGCTGACAGCGGCCACGCTGGCATCATCGCTTTCACGTTGTTTCTGGGGGCCCTGGTGGCCCTCATGCAAAAGTCGGGTGGCATTCGCGGCTTTGGGGAGGCGGCCCTCCAATACGCCGACTCGCGTCGTAAAGGGCAACTGGTTGCCTGGGCGCTGGGCAGCCTGATCCTGACGATTGACGATTACTTCGATGCCATCGCCGTTGGCACCGTCATGCGGCCGGTGACCGACAAGCTGCGCATTAGCCGCGAGAAGCTTGCTTACATCACGGACAGCATTGCTGCCCCCGTCGTCATCTTGGTGCCGTTCTCAACCTGGGTCGGCTTCATTGTCAGCGTCATCCGGGATGAGGTGGACCGCAATCACATCGAAGCATCGGCGTTCGAGCAATTCATCGCGGGCATTCCCTTCAACCTCTACGCGCTCGGTTCGGTGTTGTTTGTCCTTCTCATTGCCTTGACTGGCCTCGACTACGGCCCGATGCGCCGCGCTGAGCAGCGAGCCGCCGCGACTGGCAAGGTGCTGGCTGACGGTGCCAAGCCGTTGATGAGCCGGGAAATCAGCGAAATGCAGATGGTGGAAGGCGTCACACCCCGCGCCCGCAACCTCATCCTGCCCATCGTGTTTCTCATCTTCTCAGCGCTCAGCATGCTGTACGCCACCGGCCACACGCCAGGACTAGGATTCAAGGAAAGCTTGTACAACTCGGCGCCCGAACTGAGCCTAGCCATTGCAACGTTCGTGACGCTGCTGTTTGCGATGATTCTCTACAAGGCGCAAGGAATCCTCGACCAGGAGCAATACCTGGAAACCGCGTTGGACGGGTTTAAGGCCATGATTCCGGCCTTGACAATTCTTGGCCTCGCATGGGGGATTGGCAATGCAACGCAGGCCGTCGGACTGGGCTCGTACCTGTCTGGCACGGTAGGCGACAGTATCAGCGTCGCCTGGGTCCCCCTCTTGGCCTTCATCTTGTCGGGCATCATCGCCTTTGCCACCGGCACCAGCTTTGGCACCTTCACGATTATGCTCCCGGTCACCATCAGCATCACGGCAGGCACCAGCGCGCCACTGGAATGGCTACCTGCAGTCATCGCTGCCACCGTTGGGGGGGCAGTCTTCGGAGACCATTGCTCACCCATCAGCGACACCACCGTCATCAGCAGCATGGCCAGCCAGAGCGACCACATTGACCACGTCAAGACCCAGTTGCCGTACGCCTTGAGCGTGGCAGCGTTTGCCAGCGCGGGCTACGCCTTGCTGGCCGTGACGGGCGCCCTGTGGCTTGCATGGTTGTTGGCGCTGGGCATGATGGCGCTCTTGTTCCTGACGCTACGATTTACCGTCGGCCCCTTGCGAGTATGACGTCCATGGCGCCGCGTCCGTTGCTCACGACTTTGGCTCCGCTGGCTGTTGTCCTCATCGTCGCCGCCTTGCTGGCTGGCTGCGTTGGCCCGGACCAACCTAATCCCGCCAGCTTTGCCTTTGACGGGGACGCCGCCCTGCAACTGGCAAGCGCGCTTGTGGATGCAGGCGAGCCGACCCACCGTGTGCCCGGTAGTCCAGGCCATGAGCGTGCCGCCGATTGGCTGGAAGCAGCCATGGAAAAGGCGGGGCCATCCTGGTCGGTGCGCCGACTCGCGTTTACCGGGTCGGACTTGGACCAGCTTGACTTCGGGTCGGCGGCCAGCTTCCGCGACAGCGCCCATTACTGTAGTGCTGAGGACCGAGCCCGCATCCACAACGCCACCATGTGGAACTTCGACGCGACCTTCGATGCGCCCGGGACCGATCGGATGATTCTGTTGGCAGCCCACTGGGACAGTAAGGCCGAAGCCAATCATGACCCCGACCCGGCCTTGCAGGCGAGCCCGGTTCCCGGAGCCAATGACGGCGCAAGTGGCGTGGGCGTCCTCCTGCAGTTGATGCGGCAGCTAGCTACTGAGCCTACAGGGCCCGTGGTGGATGTGCGTGTGGCCTTCTTTGATGCGGAAGATGGCTTCGAGGATTGCCACCCGCTAGCCGGCTCAACCCATTACGCCACCCACCATGCCGCCGGGGTGGGGCGCATGATTCTTTTGGACATGGTGGGCGACAAACAGGCGCAATTCGTTGTTGAGGCACACAGCGAACAAAGTGATCCGGCGCTGCGAGCTTTGCTATGGAGCCATGCTGGCGACCACGGTGCCTTCACAACCACCTCGAAGCAGGTCACGGACGACCATGTGCCGTTCATTGAGCGAGGGATTCCTGCTGTGGATGTCATTGACTTCGGTCGCAGCGACACGGCATATGGATTTCCGCCGTATTGGCACACGACCGCCGACACCGTGGTTCAATTGGATGCGGGCATGATGGCGACGGTGGGCGACATGGTATGGTCCACCCTCATGGACCCCGAACTCGTGGCAAGCTGGCCAACTTCGTAGCCGCCGCCTTGCCGGCGTGCACGGGGTTATAGGAGCTCGGTTAGCACGGCCTTGAATCGGTCCACGTGACTGGCTGCAATTTCTTCAGAAGATGCCTCCGCCTGGACACGAAAGATTGGCTCGGTCCCTGATGGCCGCACCAAGACCCACCCGTCCTCCAGATACAACTTCACGCCATCTCGGTCATCCACGTCGCGAACGCCTTCGGCACCCTGCACGGCGTCGACCAGTTTCGCAAGCGTGGCATGTTTGGCATCATCGGGCACGGGCAGTTTGTCCTTCACCAAGGCATACCGCGGGACTTCCGCCACGAGCTCCGAGAAGGGCCGGCCCGTGGTGGCCAGCAATTCCAGCATGAAGGCCATCGCCATCAAACCGTCGCGGCAAACTTGGTGCCGCGTGAACATCAGCCCGCCATTATCTTCGCCGCCGAACACGGCGCCAAGCCGCAGCATGTCTCGTGCCACCACGGGTGAGCCGACCACCGTCCAATGAAGGGTGCCGCCGGCACGCTCAACGCAATCTGCCACGCAGGTGCTACTGCTAACGGCGGTGCAAAAGACGCGTTCACCCTCTGGGTGGCGGGGTAGTTCATGAAGCGCGGCCAACGCCAGCGTTGTATCTCCCCAGATGTAGTCACCTTGCTCGTCAATGAAGATGGCTCGGTCGGCGTCGCCGTCCTGCAGGATTCCGAGGTCGGCACCCACTTCCTTGACGGTCTCGATGCAGCGCGCGCTGTTCGTGGGCGTTGGCTCGCTCGCTCGGTCGCTGAACGCGCCGTCAAGCTCGCAGGACAGGCCAATCGTTTCCACGCCCAGCGCCTGCATCAGGAGCGGGGCTGTGACGCACCCTGCGCCACCGCCGGGGTCCAGCACAACGCGTAGCCCGGCTGCCTGGATGGCGTTCACATTGACTTGGTCCACGACGGCGTCCAGGTAATACTGGGTCGCGGCGGCGTCCGCTTGCAGTGTGCCGACTTGGTCCCACGCCGCGACTCGGAACGATTCTGCCTCAAAGAGTTCGGTGACGGCTGCTTCCTCGTCGGCGCTGGTCTCTGTGCCGTCTGGTGCAACCAATTTGATACCGTTCCACTCAGGCGGGTTATGGCTGGCGGTGATGATGGCGCCGGCGGCAAAGCCCTGGTCGCGCACGTACAATTGAATCCCAGGTGACGGCAGAATGCCGAGGTCGTGGACGTGGACGCCGGTTTCATTGACGCCCGCGACAAAGGCGGCCTTGAGCATATCCCGCGATTGTCGAGCGTCCGTCCCTAGGGCGAGCGTGTCGCCGGGCTCAAGCCACGAACCGACCGCTTTGCCAAGCCGCAGGGCCAGGTCGGGGGTCATGGTGGAGCCGATAAGTCCACGCACGCCGTTGGTGCCAAACAGTGCCATTGAGGCCGCGACGCCAAATCGTCGTGATAAGGGGCGCGTCCCGCGCGGCTACAATCCGTCGCATCGCAACGGCACTGAGCAATCGGGACCGAAGCTGTTTCCCGCTCACTAGGGGTCGCCAAGATGTGGCGGTTCCAACCCGGGTCTACGTCGGTGTGGTGGTCTTCGGCGTCATTGCGGCGCTAGTCACGTTGACGTACACCGCTTTGGTGCTAAGTGGGGTGCGTCAGCCGCCGGATCCATCCGAGCCCTACCAGGTTTTGTTCCCGCCCGAAGGATCCAGTATCCCCGTGGGCGAACAAGTTTTTCTTGGTATCGCCAGCCTGTTTAGCGTCGCCGTTACCGTGTGGGCATGGCGGACGTTAGTGTCGGGGGCCCGAGCCGATGCAGCCATGCGGCGTTCGCGTGCAGAGGATGCGAAGCGCCAGCGCGACCGCTCACGCTAGACGATTAGAGCGAGTTGGCCGATTACGCCATTTCGGGCGACGGGCGGCGGCGCTTCCAGGCGTCGTCACCGAGGCGCGCGTACAGGCGCTGGTTGTGTTCGGCGCGGCGCGCGGCGGCCGAATCGGGCAAGGCTTCACCGTCGGTGACAGCCCAAAAGTAGGCGCGGCGGGCGCGCCCATCGGATTGGTATTCGGTGCGGCGGATTGCCAGCACACCTTCGTCTTGGAGGCTGTAGAACACCGAGCGAAGGCTGGCATCCAAGAATTCATCGTTGAGTTCGTCCTCGCCGCGGAAGGCTTCTTCCACGGTGTGGGCGACGGCAAGTGCATCCTCCTGCAGCATGTGGAGGCGATTTCGAAGGACCGAAGCAAGTTTCCCCATGCTAAGATATCAGTGGTCAGGCGCTATTTGAAGCTTGAGGTGTGGGCGTCACTCATCAGCCAGGAATTCCTGTGCTGCCGCCCGGGTGATGGTGCCTGCCGCCACCATGGCGTTGGCGACGCGGGAAACATCGTTTCCGGTTGCGCCAGCAGCTAGCGCCACGTTGCGAGCATGCAGGGCCATGTGGCCCCGTTGGATGCCTTCCCCTGCCAGGGCCTTGAGCGCGGACAGATTCTGCGCCAGCCCCACAGCGCAAGCGATGCGGGCAAGGCGCGTCGCATTAGGGGCCCCTAATACATTCAAGCAGGCGGCGGCCACCGGGTGGAGGCGTGTCAAGCCGCCGACCGTTCCCAAGGCCAGCGGGAGTTCGAGGCGGCCCACAAGGTGGTCGCCATCTAATTGCCACTCTGTGAGGGCCGCGTAGGTTCCGGCTCGGGCCGCGTAAGCGTGTGCGCCAGCTTCCACGGCGCGCCAATCGTTGCCGGTCGCGATGACCACGGGGTCGATGCCGTTGAGGATGCCCTTGTTGTGGGTCGCCGCACGCCAAGGGTCCGCCAAGGCAAAGTCATTGGCGGCGACAATGGCGGCGGCCGCCTCCGCGCCGCCCACGGCTTGGACCGGGATGCGGCATGCGGCGGATGCCAACCGCTCGGTGGCGAGGTTGCTAAGGATGCGAAGGCCGGGTGTGCCTCCAAGGTCGCCGGCAAGCAGGTCGGCCATGCCTTCGCATACAGTGTTGACGAGGTTGGCACCCATGGCGTCGCGGCAGTCCATGAGCAGGTGGATGACGAGGCGGCCCTCCTCGGGGCGGCCTACGATGCGGGTCTGCGCTGCCCGCACGCCACCACCGCGCTGGACCATGGATGGTATCAGGTCGTTGGCCGCGTCCACCCATGCTGCTTCCCGTTCCTTGGCAAGCACCATTGCAGCCTCGGGGTCAGCGACGCCGCGCACTTCCACCTGCCCAATCATAATCGGGTCGTCCGCCTGGGTCGTAAATCCGCCGCCCTGGGCAGCCAACTTGGCACCGTGGCTGGCCGCCGCCACCACGGATGATTCCTCGACCGCCATGGGAACCACCACCGCCTCGCCGTCGATGACAAAGTGAACGGCGAAGGCAAGCGGCAAGGGGAAGGTACCAACTGCATTCTCGACGAAGCTGTCGGCGGCGGCCAGATCCAGGCCGCTTGGAGCAACTAGCGCTGCTTGGTCCTCCTCGGACAGGTTCGCATGGCGCGCCACTCGCGCCAGCCGTTCGGCCGCTGATAAGCGATGGAACCCTGACCAGGGCGACTCGGCCATGCGCGGGCAGGGTCGTCCCCCTTAAACAAGGCGGCAGGCTGGCGGTGGCAATGCCGGTCGTAACCTTCGATCGACGCGACTTGAACGCCCTCATCGGGAAGGAGTACAGTAGCAAGGAGTTGGGCGAACGCATGCCCATGATGGGCGGCGACCTGGACAAGGTGGACGGCGATGCCATTACCATTGAGTGGTTTCCTGACCGCCCCGATTTGTTGACGCTGGAAGGCACTGGACGGGCTCTTCGCGCCTTCTTGAACGTCAAGCCGGGCCTGCCTTCGTACCCGGTGGACCCTGCGGTGACGGAGCTGACGGTGCACGAGTCGGTGGCCGCCATTCGGCCATTTGCGGCGCTCTGTTTCGTCCGCGGCGTGCCGTTCGACGACGACTACGTGAAGACCGTGATGGATGCCCAGGAGAAACTCACCCTGGCGCCTGGGCGCAAGCGCCGCAAGATTGCCATCGGTGTGCACGATG
>JBFJXH010000037.1:0-14834 GCA_041623215.1 Thermoplasmatota archaeon | reverse complement strand
GCGCCGATGCCCGGCGCCAAGCAGGATGGCTCTTTGGCCGCTTCGCCGGCCCTTGAAGGCACGGTGGCTGACCCCGACGCCGGCGAAGACGTGGATGTTCGCCTCACGGAGATTGGCGCGGCAGCACCGATTCCAGGGGGTGGCATTGCCTTGCCTGAAATTGACGGGGTGGTGCTAGCTGCGTGCCGGGTTGAAGTTGACCACGACTGTGAGCCGCAGTGGTTCACGGCGGCCGAGAGGACCCGTCATGCAGACTTCCCGGTCCCCAAGCGAGCCGATGAGTGGCGCGCCGGGCGGCTAGCAGTCAAGCAGGCGGTCTGCGCTCACCTGCCCGACCTATCGCCGCTTGACGTGGAAGTGGACCCCGACGATCAATCCGGCTTCCCCCGCCTTCGTGTCCGCGGCGGTCGTGTGCCACTACATGTTACCATCACGCATCGAGCGGGCCTTGCCGTAGCCGCGCTTTCCGAGGGCCCTATTGGCATTGACCTCGAGCGACCCGAGGAGCGTGATGCAGCTTGGCTGCACGAATCGTTCAATGACCTCGAATTGGCTAACCTGATGGCGGCCGACCAGCCGGAGTGGGCGAGCACGTGTATGTGGGCAGCCAAGGAAGCTGCCTTCAAGCGCGCTGGCACCGGGCTGGCCACTAGTCTCCGCGACCATACCGTGCGCGCCGATGGGCACGGGGGAGCACGTGTCGAAGGTCCCTTGGGCACGTTTGCGACGCGCTTCTGGGAAATCGAGGGTCAAGTCTTGGCCATTACCGCCGAGGTGATGGATCATGCCCGAACGGAGATTGCCTAATGGAGGATGCTGGCACCGCCAATCGATGGCGCCACGCGCGGTTGGCAGCCTACACGCGCATCAATGACCAGCACTGGCTCACCAAGACATTGTTTGCTGCGGGCATGGCCGGTTTCTTGGCCCTGATGAGCCACGTGGCCATTCCATTGCCTTGGACGCCCGTGCCCTTTAGCTTCCAGGTTTTCGGGGTCCTCGTCACAGGAGCCTACCTGGGGCGCCACTACGGCTTGCTGTCCATCGGCTTCTACGTGCTTGCCGGCGCCATTGGTCTACCGGTCTTCGCGCAGCAAGAATCCAGCGGACTTGATGTATTGACGGGGCACACGGCCGGCTACATCGTCGGTTTTGCGTTCGCCGCGTACTTCATTGGCTGGTGGTTGGAGGCGCGTCGTACATTGCCACGACGGGCGACGCTTGCGCTCGTCCTCGCCGTCGCTGCCATGAGCGTTGCCAGCTTGGTGGCCATGACGTGGCTCGTTGCCAACGGTGAACGGTTCGACGAAACGTGGTCCGTGACCCGTAGCGCCACCTACCTTGTCCTTGGTGCCACCGTCCTTGCCGTCGTCGCGGCGATTGCCATCACTCGGCAAGCCCAAGGGCGCGCGCACGACAAGTGGGGCCTCTGGCTCGCTATGATGGGGGCCATCGGCATCATCCACGCCATCGGGGTACCAGTCCTCAAATGGACCCTGGACTGGTCATGGCCCCAAGCCATTGCCCTGGGTTCGACGGTCTTCCTGCCTCTCGACACCCTGAAAGCTGCCCTGGCGGTGGCCGCTACCGTGCCCTTCCTTCCTTCCCCCCACGAACTCGAGGTTTCCCAATGAGTATCGAACGAATCCTAGTCGCCAACCGCGGTGAAATCGCCCTTCGCGTCATGCGCACTGCACGCGAATTGGGCATGAAGACCGTCGCCATCCACTCGCCGCAAGACGCCGAAGCAGCGCATGTGCGCTTTGCCGACGAGGCCTACGGCATGGGTGATGAATCGGCCGCCTCCAACTACCTCAATATTGACGGGATCGTGGACATTTGCAAACAAGCGGGCGTGGACGCGGTTCACCCTGGCTATGGATTCTTGAGCGAGCGAGCCGACTTTGTTGAAGCGCTGGATGCGGCGGGAATTACGTTCGTGGGCCCTCCGGCATCGGCCATCAAGATCCTTGGAGACAAGGTGGCCAGCAAGGAAGCGGCCCGTGCCGCCGGCGTCCCCGTGGTGCCGGGCAAGGATGCGTTTGTCGAAGGCATCGATGAGGCGCGGGATGCGGCCGAACTGGCAGGCTATCCGGTCATCATCAAGGCAGCATTCGGTGGGGGTGGCATGGGCATGCGAGTCGTTGAAGACCCGGCAGAATTGGAGGAAGCGCTCCTGGCCACGCAACGACAGGCAAAGGCCGCTTTTGGTCGAGGCGAAGTGTTCATCGAGAAATTCATTGGCCGGCCGCGACACATTGAATTCCAACTCCTGGCCGACCAGCACGGAACTGTCGTTCATTTCGGCGAGCGCGAATGTTCTATTCAGCGCCGCCACCAGAAGCTCATTGAGGAGGCACCCAGCCCCGTGGTGAGCGAAGAGGATCGCCGTGACGTCGGCGCCTCCGTTTGCAAGCTGCTTCGGGATGTTGGATACACCAACGCCGGCACGGCCGAATTCCTTTGGGAAGATGGGACCTTCTTCTTCAATGAAGTCAACACTCGCTTGCAGGTTGAGCACCCCGTCACTGAGCAAGTGTATGGTGTGGACCTAGTCTCTGAGCAATTGCGCGTGGCTACCGGCGAGAAACTTGGCTACGACCAAGCTTGGGTTGATGCTCGGCAACGCGGATGGAGCATTGAATGCCGCATCAATGCCGAAGACCCCGCCAACCAATTCATGCCCACGCCGGGCCTTGTGAAGCGTCACCAGCCGCCACAGGGGAATGGGGTGCGCGTTGACACGTTCCTGTATCCCGGCTTCAGGGTTCCGTCGTCGTACGACTCCATGGTGGCCAAACTCATCGTTAGCGGCGCCGACCGCGCGGAGGCGATTCGCAAGGCGCGCCGTGCCTTGGCCGAGTACGACCTGGGCGACTTGGTTACCAATCGCGATCTACACTTGTTGCTCATGAACGATGAGCCATTTTGCGCCGGCAACATGACTACCCATTACCTTGCCGACCACCGGGTTCTCGAACGTTACATGGGCGAAGAAGAACAGGCGGACGACGTGACCAAGCGCCGTCTTGCAGCTCTGGCTGCGGCACTGGCTCAGGAGCCCGGGGGTATTGATGCGTTGGTGGCAAAGAATTACAACTTCAAGGTTGCAATTGCCGGCAACGTCGGCACAGACGCCCATGGGCGAAGGCGACTCAATGCGTGGGGTAACCGTGCGCGCCGCGAGAGCGTGGGGGTCCGTCTGTGAGTCGCTATGCCTTCACCCTCAACGGCCGCACGCATCACGTCACGGTCGAAGAGCACGCTGATGGCCCCGTGTTCATCGTGGATGGTGAACGCTTTGAGCCGCAGGCGCAGCGGCAAGGCAAGGGCCACTATCGGACAACGCTTGATGGTGATGAGCGCGAATTCCGCATCGAAGACGGCCTCGTTCACGAAGGGCGTGAAGTCCTGGACTTAGCCATTCGGCGCGCCAAGCCGGAAGTGGTTCGCGCGGGCGGGGGGTCGCGCCGTGCTGATGGCAAGATTAAGCCACCCATGCCGGGCAAAGTGGTCGAAGTCAACGTCCGCGAAGGCGACGCGGTCACCGAAGGCCAAGTCCTTCTTGTGTTGGAAGCCATGAAAATGCAAAACGACCTGAAGTCACCCGTCGCGGGCACCGTCGCGAAGGTGCACGTGGTTAACGGTGCCAACGTTGAGCAGACGACCGTTTTGCTTGAGGTCGAGGCGGAGGAGACCGCATGACCAGCGTCCAAGTCCATGGCCGTCCGGTCGTGGTTGAGGTGGACGACCAGCACATTGCCACCATCACCATCAACCGGCCCAACGCCCTCAATGCTCTCAACGAGCAGGTGTTGGACGCGCTTCATGATGCGCTGGTTGATTTGCGGACCAAGGACATTCGCGGTGTCATTTTGACGGGCGCCGGCAAGGCGTTCGTGGCCGGGGCCGACATTGTTCACATGGTGGCCTTTGACCCGAACAAGAAGGTTCACGCGACGCTGGCGGCCGAGTTTAGCCGCAAGGGCCAACGAGTCTTTTGGGACCTCGAGCGGTTCCCCGCGCCGGTCATTGCGGCCATCAATGGATTTGCCCTCGGCGGCGGTCTCGAGTTAGCGATGGCTTGTGACATTCTGATTGCCTCTGACAAGGCCAAGCTGGGACTTCCCGAAGCCAAACTGGGTGTCATTCCCGGCTTTGGTGGTAGTCAACGGCTGCCCCGGCGCGTTGGCCAAGGTCGCGCCAAATTGTTGCTGATTACAGGGGACACAATTGATGCAACCCAAGCTGAGGCATGGGGCCTCGTGGACGAAACGGTTCCCCACGATGATTTGATGAATCATGTCGCGGGCATCCTTGAGCGCGTGGCCGCCAATGGTCCGCTGGCGGTCCAAACGGTCAAACGCATTGTCAACAAGGGTGCCCATCTGCCGCTTCGAGATGCCATTGACCGCGAGGCCGATGCCTTTGGTAGCATCTTTGAAACGGATGACCAAGCGGAAGGGATGCGGGCGTTCTTGGACAAGCGACCACCCGCATTCAAGGGTTCGTAGCTACGCGCCGGCTGGGACTCACGCGTCGGCTACGGCACGCCGCGCGTTCCACAAGACCATCGCCGCCAACGAATTGTACGGCGCCCACCGCTGGCTCAAATCGTCTTGAAGCAAGCGGGCGGCATCTTTCTCGGTGCTGCCATAGAACTGGGCAACAGCGAGGCGAACCCCTAGGTCTTCCCACGGGCAAACGTCCGGGCGTTGAAGGTGGAACAGGAGAAACATCTTGGCCGACCAGGTGCCGATGCCCTTCACCTTGGTCAGTTGCTCAATGACCTCGGCGTCGGATTGGGGTCCCAAATTGTCTAGGGCCCCGCTGGCGGCGTGCGCGGCCAAATCGAGAACATAGGTGGCCTTGGCATTCGATAGTCCGGCGGACCGTAGGGTATCGAAGCCCGCTTTTTCCACCGCTTGAGGAGTCACATGGCCCCCGACCGCCTCGAGGAAACGCCCTGCAATCGTGCGCCCCGCCGCGAGGCTCACTTGTTGATGGATGATGGCGCTGCAAAGCGATGCAAACGCATCCTGGGAGTCGCCGTCATCGGCCACGGGTGGGTATTCCCGGGCGAGGCTTGCCAAGAGGGCGTCCGTCCCGTCCCAGTGGGCTATGGCTTCCCGTAGCAGGGGCAACGATTTGGGGCCATCAGCATGCAAAGGCGAAACCATCGGCCTGCTCCCAGACTTGGTTGATGGAATGGAGGCGGGCGCCGTGTGCCATCAACGTCTCGTTGAGCCACTGCTCCGCTTGCCCTTCAGCCGCCGGAGTCTGAGCATAGTAATGCGCCTCCAGCATGCCGCGCCCGTCAATGGCCACCTGCCACTTCGGCAAACCGGTTTCCTCGCTCCGCAGAGACTTGCTGACTAAGTGGGCGGTGACGTTCCACTCGCCGTCTTGGTGCCAGGCGATATGGGCTTGGCCATGCCAAACATCGTCTGACGGCAACAGATGGGACCATCGCCAGGGCCCGGTCAGATGCGTGCTGAATTCGTATAACATGCCGCCCACGGGAGAAGGCGAGTGGGTGGTCTCGCCATCCGCTTCCGACGGCGTCACTGCGGCCATCGGGCGCGTCACTCGTGTTTCCCAAAGCTCGGAGGCAAGCGCCTCGTGGTCTTGGCGTGGGCCGGCGTGGATGGCCTCAAGGAATGTGAAAGCGGCCGCCTGGAAGACCTCTTGGTCAGCCGACTCGGGATAGGTTGTGGCGATGGCCAGCCCCGTGTGTGTGCCGAGTGCCTGCCAGATGATGGGAGACACGACCGCGCCGCCCTCCGAGGTCCAACCAAACTCCTGCTGGGAGCCAGAAGGTAACCCGTCTGGATACCACTTGATGGCCGTAAGGTTGGCCTCATGCCAATGCTTGCCCAGCGCCGACCCAGTAAGGGGAATGCCGGGGGCGGGGTCTTGTTGGGTCCAGCCGCTGGCCCGTGACGATGCACTGGCATTGAACCACTCCGCGCCGTTGTCGAGCGTGCCGTGGGCAAACCAGCTGCTCGCTTCGCATCGACCGTCCCCCGGCCACGCATCATTGGGCGCGGTGCACCCAGCCAGCAAAGCGGCAGCCACCAGGAGCAATAGGATACGCATACAATCGCCATGGCCGCGGCCTACATGAGGTCCTTGGCGACGACGTCGCAAGAACGCTGGAGCAGTTTGCAAGGCCGTTCGGGTCAGGTCACGCGCGTTGATAGCGGTGAAGCTCGCCGGCGCCGGGCACGCGTCGTGCGAATCCGTCAATCTCCAAAGCGTGCAAGTGGCCAACCAACTCGCTCATGGCCATGAACCATTGGGCCTCTTCGTTCAGGTTGGGGAAGACAATGCCCATGAGGTCCCAGGCGGTTCGCGGTCGGTCCAAGGCGTCCAGGATGGTGGCCCGTCGCGAGCGGTGCCGATCAAGTTGGCGATCCAGCACATCATCCGTAATCGTGAACGGGCTATGGTGGCCCGGCAAGGCTTGGCAATCCACATAGCGGCGCATGTCTTCGACGCGCTGCAAATAGCGATGGAAGCTGCCGTGCTCTTCGTGTCGAAGCTCGATGGCGTTGCTGGTAATGGACTCCAACAACGTGTCGCCCGTCAGCACCACGTTGTCATCAACATGCAGTAGGACGCTGCCCGGTGTGTGGCCGGGCACATGTTCGACAGCTAATTCTCCGTCGCCGGCCTGGATGGTGTCGCCGTCAAGCACGGTTTCGTCAATCGGTGTGTCATCGAGGAAGGCGTCAATCGCGTCACTGTCTGCCCGCATCGCTTTGGCGGTAGCCGCAGGCAAGCCGTTGGAAAGCAAAGCGGCATGGTAGTCGTCATTTCGCGGCTCAGAGTTTTGACGAAAGGTTTCCACGAACGGCGCCTCGCCAGGATGTGCCACCAGCGGAATCCCGTGGTCTCGCTTGAGCCGTCCGGCGTTACCCGCATGGTCCACGTGTCCGTGCGTAATGACCAGGCGAAGGCGCGTCAGGTCGGTGGCGGTGGCGCGCACGCCATCCAACAAGGTCTGGTAGGCCAGGCTTGTGCCAATGCCGCAATCCACCAGCAAAGGCTCCGCACCGGGGAACAACCAACTGTTTGCGGTTTTCAGCGGGAATGGGACCGGGGTGGCGATGCGAACGGGTGCCCTGGGCTTGGTCACACGGCCGTAGAGACGGGCAACGTTGAAAGCCAGGCGCCCTACTGGTGCTTTTTGAGGCCCCATGATGCTTCGAGTCGGCCGCGTGGCCATCCTGTCTATGCTAGTCCTGCTCGCTTCTGCCGGCTTCGCCGTGGCCGACAATGTCCAGAACGATGTGGTAGCAGGCACGAATGATACGATTCCCGCTGGCGGCAGCACGACGGTTCAATACAACCTTCACGGCCCCAAAGGAAGCGGCGACGGCCAAGCCGGCTGCAATGCCAGCGACGGCAGCAGCGCCACCGTGACCATCAATGCCCCGGCTGGCGTCACGGCATCGCCGGGCTCATTGGTCTTCACGGACTGTTCCAGTTCGCAAGGCGTCGCCTTCAGCAGCAATACGCCTGGAGCGTATGATATCACGGTCTCCGTAAGCGATGCTGGCCCCGGCTCGTACAACACAAATTCCGCCAAGTTCACGTTGACGGTGACCGCCGCTAGCGACACGACCCCGCCGACGTTAATCTTGCCCGGTGACATCAGCGTCCATGCCACGAGTAGCAGTGGCGCGGTCGTTGAGTATCAAGTCAGCGCTACGGACGACCAAGACCCCAACCCCACCGTGGCGTGCGAACCGCCCAGTGGTAGCACCTTCGCCCTCGGGGCCACGACTGTCACCTGCACGGCAGCCGACGCGAGCGGCAACAGTGCAACAGACACCTTCACCGTCACAGTGACGTACGATTGGAGCGACTTCGACGTTCCGAGCAGTGGCAAGAAGGACTCCTACAAGGTTGGCCGAACGCTGCCTGTCCGATTCCAACTGGATGGCGACAGCGCTGGTATCACGGATGCCACAGCGACTCTAAGTTACCGCCTGGACGGCACCTCCCTCAAGATGGACGCAACAAGTCGCGCGGCCAGCACCGATGGAAGCCTGTTCCGGTACGACGCAGAGGACGACCAATACATCTTCAATTGGGATACGCGCGGCTTGGCCGGCGGAACCTACGTATTGTGCATTGACCTTGGCGATGGCACGACGAATGAACACACCGTGGTCCTACGCTGAAACCTAGGAGCGCGAGGGCTCCGCCGCCTTCCACCCTTGGCCAGATGTAGCCATCTTAGCCTAACGGAAGAGGGGCGGTCCACCTTCACCGCACGGCTGTCACCGTCAGTCTCCACGCCACGTCACCCACGACCAAATCTTGGTTGGCGTATGCTAGATAGGGGGCGATATCCCAGTCGCTGGTGGGTTCGCCCAGTTCGCCGCCGTGGCCGTGCGTGCGGGTCTGGTCAGGGGCTTCCCACCACGACGGTTGTACCGGCATCTCCCAGACCGCGCGGCCGGGGCCCCGTTCGACTTCGCGGGGTTGGAAGAAGTACGGGGTGCCATGGGGACTGAACTTGACCATCATGGGTGCGTCGTCGTTGCCCGTCCACGTCATCTCGAATCGGACGAATGCGGTGCCTGGCCAGACCGGAGAACCTGTGGGCCCGAAGGCAGGGTAGCTGCTGCCAAAGCCGGCGTCATTGTGGCCTGGCTCCTGGATGTATGCATCTGTGAAACGACCCGTTCGATCCAACACCACAGTCTCGGCGATGTCGCCCCATATGGCGTTGACGGCGGTGGCGTTCCAGGATGGAGGCGCGGGTGCGGGACCGGCCCTTGGGGCGTACTGGATGGTGAAGGGACTGGAGTCGTACAGGTCCCAGTCCGTGTGCTGGTATGGCCCATGGTCATGGTACGGCTGCAACCGAAGCGTAACTTCGGGGGGCTCGCCTTGGGGGCCCGCTGGCCACGTCCAGTTGGCCACGTCTGTGGTCTCCGCGAGCACCGTTGTAACGTTGCCCGCGAGCACCTCCATGAAGGCCGTGCCAATGGCGCGGGGGGCGTCGCCACCCAAGAGCGTCGCTTCCATCGTCCATGTGCCCGCGGCGGGGTCGCGGATGGTGATGAGCTTCACGTCGTCTTCGGGACCAGCCGCGTCGTGGGCTGTGCCGTCCGGGCCGATGAGACGCAGCGCTGTGACGTATTGGTGGCGCCTGGATTCCAGGATGTCGGTTTCGCGAGGCAGCGAGCTTGTTCCATGCACGCGGGCGAAGACGGCACCGGCTCCATCGGAGACTTCGAAGGTCGTCACCCACGCCTGTCCCAAGTTCCAGTCGAAAGTCACGGCACCGGATTCCCAGAGTACCGGATTCACGCCCGATGGCACCGCATGAACTGCGTACAAGGGTGCCTCCTGGTACGCGGGCTGCACAGCAAGCGTCCAGTTGCTGTCATTCAAGGTCCAGTCGGCGCGCCACATCTCGGTGAGGCCGTAATGGCAGTCGCCGCAGAACCGGTCCGTGAAAGTCACGGTGCCGTCTGGGTGCCAAATGGCTCGCTGCACGGACTCGTCGGGGCCGTCGGCATCGGGTAGCCCAATGCCCCAAACAATGGCGGCAGCGGCGGCCACGACGACTGCTGCGATGAGACTCGCACGCATAGGTCGTCGACGGCGCAGCCGGGTTTGGTCTTACTGGACGGCATGCGCGTCGAGGGTTATCCAGTGGGCGGGCTAGTCCCCATCGACCAAATCGGTCAGGGTATCTGGGATGATGCCATTGTTGCGCCACAGTACAAACGAAACCACGGTGGGGGGGATGGCTCGGGCGCTGGCGGCGTCCACTGCGGCAAGCGCAGCGATGGCGGCGTAAACGTCCACGTTCCCGCTGCCATGCCTTGGAAATCAGGCCCCGTCACGCGCCCGACGGCCGCCGGAACCATTGGCTCGTGGCATGCTTGTGAGACCATACCCTCGCCGCTTACTTGCTGGGCGTTTGTCCTTCCGGACGGTGGTCCCATATCGGTTGGCGGCTGCGCGGCGACCCTTATGACCAATCGCCGGCTCGCCAACCCATGGATTTCCGCTTGTCGGACCAGGATGAACTCATACGCAAGACGGTGCGCGAGTTTGCCCGCGGTGTCGTTGCGGACCGTGCCGAGCACCTAGACCGTACCGGCGCGTTCCCGCATGAGACGTTGAAGGAACTGGCGGCGCTTGGTATGATGGGTCCAACCATCCCCGAGCAATATCAGGGGACACTAATCTCGAAGGTAGCCTATAATCTGCTACTCGAAGAACTAGCGTGGGCGTGCGCGTCAACTAGCGTTACCGTGGCGGTCCACACGTCGGTCGCTGCTTCACCGATTGTCAACTGGGCCACCGAAGAAACCAAGGAGCATTTCCTCCCGCGCCTTGCCAGCGGCGAGTGGCTCGGCTGCTTTGCGCTGACGGAGCCAGGGGCCGGCAGCGACGTTGCAGGCCTTCAGACCACCGCGGTTCGTGATGGCGATGAGTATGTCATCAACGGCTCCAAGGTATTCATCACCAACGGCAATCACGCCGGCAGCGCGATTGTAGCGGCAAAAACCGATCCCTCGGCCGGCCATCGCGGACTCAGCTTGTTTGCTGTTGACACCAGTACTCCCGGATTTGGCAAGGATGGGGCCGAAGAAAAACTGGGTCTCCACGGATCTGATACGGCCCGCATCAGTTTCACGGACATGCGAGTCCCGGCAACGCAATTGCTGGGGGGCGAAGGCGACGGCTTCAAGCAGCTCATGCACACATTGAATGGCAGCCGAATCAGCATTGGGGCCCAGGCGGTCGGCATAGCACAACGCGCCTTTGACGAATCGCGCAGCTACGCCCAGGAGCGGCACCAATTTGGCAAACCCATTGGTGCCAACCAAGCGATTCAATGGAAGCTGGCTGACATGGATACCCGCATCGAAGCAGCCCGCTTACTCTACCTGAGGGCTGCGGCCGAGCAGGACGCCGGCACCCTCACGCCGGAAATGGGCAGTCGAGCCAAGCTATTTGCTAGCGAAACAGCGACCTGGGCCACCATCGAAGCCGTTCAGATTCATGGCGGCAACGGGTATACGACCGATTATCCTGTCGAGCGTCTCATGCGGGATGCCAAAGTCACGGAGATTTACGAGGGCACGAGTGAAGTGCAGCGTTTGGTCATAGCCAATCAACTGCTGCGTTGAGCGGAAGCATGGACGGCAAGCTGGGGACAATCAACCCCATAAGCAGTTGCATGCCTCGGCGTGCATGGAAGGCATCTCCGGCAAGCGCATCCTGGTGACCGGCGGCACGGGAAGCATCGGCGCCCACTTGGTCCGCCAGTGTCTAGAGGCCGGCGCCGCGCACGTCACCGTGTTCAGTCGCGACGACTCCAAACACTTCTACTTGCAGCGGGCCCTAGAAGGAGCACCCGTTTCCTTCGTCATTGGCGACGTGCGGGACGCAGAAAGTGTCGCGCGGGCGTTCCTTCGCCCCGTTGACATTGTGCTGCACGCCGCCGCCCTCAAGCACGTGGCCATTTGTGAGGATAATCCCACGGAGGCGGTGAAAACGAACATCCTGGGGACGCAAGTGGTCATCGACGCAGCGCGCCGGGCGGGGGCCAAGCGGTTCGTTCTTGTAAGTACGGACAAGGCAGTTGACCCCGCCAATACAATGGGAGCTACGAAACATCTGGCAGAAAAGCTGACGCTCGGCTCGGATGACGCCAGCACGGGGGACGAAGCAAGCGCCGGTGGACTGCGATGCGTGTGCGTGCGGTTTGGCAATGTGCTTGGAACACGTGGAAGCGTGATTCCGGCCTTCGACCGCGCGATTGCGGACCATGGGCGGATCCGTGTAAGTGACCCTGAGGTGACGCGGTTTGCCATTACGCCTGAGGAGGCTGCGGCGCTGGTCCTTGAGGCCGCCTCGCGCCCGGGCGGCGGTCTGGTGTATGTATTGCCGATGCGGGCTTTTCGGCTCGCAGATGTGGTGGACGCGTTCCAGTCCCTGTCGGACTTTGAGGTGGACATCTTGGGCATGGATGAGTATGAGAAGCGTCACGAGGAATTGGTCGGCAGCCATGAGCGTGGCCGAACAAGCCTCGAGAATGGGCTCTATGTCGTCCATCCGCCGGGAACCAAAGTGCAGGCGGCCGACCATGCCAACAGCAGCCAGGATGCGCCACTCTTCACCGTAGACGACTTGAGCGCCTACGTGCGTGACTGGCGTCAGCGCAACCGAGAGCAATCATGACTGGCGGTTACTGGACGCTCACAGGAGCCTCTGGCTTCATTGGCCGTCGGCTGCAAAGCCTCCTCAAAGAGGAGCGGGCACCATTTCATACGGTCAGTCAGAATGAGATTCGCGGCGGGGGGCCGGCGGAGCTAGCCATGTGGCTCGGGGAGAGCAATGTCCTGGTTCACATGGCTGGGTTGACGGACTTGGAGGCGTGCGAGGCGGACCCGCGTGCCTGCAAAGATGCCAATACGCGTTCGTTTCAGATTGCCTTAGAGGCTGCCGCGATGGCAGGCTTACGCCGCGTGGTGTTTCTTTCCACGATGCGGCTGTACGGAACTGACATTGGCAATGGCCTGGGGGAAGATGCAACGCCTGCGCCCTTTGATGCGTACGGGAAAGCCAAGCTTGCTGCCGAGCAGGCGGCGCATCGTGCTGGAAAAGAGCACGGGATTGAAACGGTCGTGCTGCGCGTCGCAAGCGTGTACGGGCCTGGCGCCGACGGTGGCGTTCCCGACCGAGGCGTGCTGGGGGCCATGGGGCGCGCAGCCGAGTCAGTGGGTGTGATTCAGGTCTATGGGGATGGGCGCCAAACCAAGGACCTCGTGCACGTTGACGATGTGGCCCGTGCTATTCGGGCCGCCGGGACCTGGCCCGGTGGCGACCGGCGTGACGGACTGACATTCAACGTTGGCAGTGGGCGCGGGGTGGCCGTGCAGTCGCTGGCAGACCACATTGCCGGAGCCACCGGAGCTACCATCGAACATGTGCCAAGCGAGGGTCCGGACGTAACGGGCCATCTGGATTGCAGCCGGGCGCATCGCGTACTTGACTGGTGGCCGCGGCGGGATTTGGCAACCGAGCTCGACCGCTGGTGGCCGGTCATGCGGGCGGGTTGATGATGGCTGCTTCCACCTTGGCCAGCATCAATCCCGCGACGGGAGAAACACTTGGAACTGTACCCGTCGCCGGTGCGCGCAGGGTCGCCCAAGCCATTTCGGATGTGCGCAGCGTGCAGGCGCATTGGCCCCAAGTCAGCCTTGACGAGCGGGTCCAGATTGCGCGGCGCTTTGCCAGCATCTTGCTGGCTCGTCGCGACGACATGGCCTTGACCATTTCTCGGGAAGCTGGCAAGCCCCTGGCCGAGGCAATGCTAGCCGACGTTTTGCCCAGCCTTGACTATGCGCGGTTTCTTGCCACCGACGCACGCGCCTTGCTTGCCCCTCGCCGTCGCCGATTTCGAAATCCGCTCCTCTTAGGCCATCGAAGTGAGGTCCAGCATCGGCCTATGGGAGTGGTGGCCGCAATTACGCCGTGGAATTATCCGCTTGCAATTCCTGTGGCAGCGGTCCTGCCAGCGATTGTGGCGGGAAATGGCGTTGTCCTCAAGCCAAGTGAAGAAACCCCTCTCGTTGCCAACCAGTTGCTGAGCCTCCTGCACGAGGCCGGCATGCCCGAAGGCCTGGTTGAGGTGGTGCAGGGGGCAGGCCCGGCGGGTGCCGCCGTGGCGGGCGGCGATGTTGATGGCATCCTGTTTACCGGCAGCGTTCCCACGGGCCAGAAGGTTGCCGCGGCCGCCAGCCGTCGCCTTGTTCCCTGCTGCTTAGAACTTGGCGGCAAGGACCCCGCAATAGTATTGAAGAATGCCAATCGTGAAAGGGTGGCAAATGGAATCTTGTGGGCTGCCATGACCAATGCCGGGCAAACCTGTGCCAGTGTGGAACGGGCTTTCGTGCCGGCTGCCGACCATGATTCGCTCGTAAAGGCATGGGTGGAGGGAGCGCGCCAGCTCCGCCTGGGTGAGGGCGAATCTGGGGCAGTGGACATGGGTCCCGTCATCAATGACGCTGCGGTCAAGAGAATCATTGACCATGTACGGGATGCCGAGCGGCATGGCGCCACAGTCGTTGCGGGCGGCGCCGTGCGGGACGATCTAGGGCCCCGGTTTGTCGAGCCCACCGTCCTCACGAATGTGGCTACCGATATGCGGTGTATGCGCGAGGAAACCTTTGGACCAACCTTGCCCGTCATGGCTTACGACGCGCCGGACGACGCGGTTGCCTGGGCTAATGATTCTCCCTTCGGCTTGACGGCTAGTGTGTGGGGTCCGGGCGGCGGCCGGAAGGGGATCGCAACGCGCGACATCGCCGCGCGACTAGACGCCGGGACAGTCACCATCAATGACCACATCTACACGTATGGCGCGACGGAAACACCTTGGGGTGGCGTCAAGGCCAGCGGCCTTGGCAGCAGCCATGGGGCGGCCGGCTTGCTGGAGTTGACAAGGCTTCGCCACACGGCGACCGCTCCCGCCCGAGGCCGCGATGCCTGGTGGTATCCCTACGACCGGGACGTTGACGTGGTGTTGGCCAAGGGGTTGCCGTGGCTCTACGGGCGGCGAGGCCTCCGGGGCGCTGCGTTGCTTCCGGCCTTGCGGCGGCGAACACGGCCCGGCGGACCCGGGCGGTGACGACAACGCCAAGAGGGAGGCGTTGCTGGCGAGCAACGTGGCTGGCGACCAGGCGCGCCGCAGTGACCTTGACCGTGCTGCTGCGTTTGTGAGCCGCAATCAAGGCGGCGAAATCCACCAGGGCCTAGTGCGGCGCGCTGCGGCAAGTCTCTCCGCGGCG
>JBFJXH010000036.1:0-14958 GCA_041623215.1 Thermoplasmatota archaeon | reverse complement strand
CGCCAAGGTGGCTGTCGGCGGCGGGTCAAGGCCGTCATGCCAGGCCCACCAGGCGGCAGTCAACACGTGCGCCAGGGCGATGAAGAGGCCAAACACGTGCGTATGAATGAGCAGGAACAGTAGCACCACGTGCAGCACGCTGCGTCGGGGCGTGGGGGCGTCCTGCCAGCGAAGCAAAGCCCAGGTGGATGCGAGCACCAAGAGGACGGCAAGCGGATAGGTACGCGCCTCCCGACCCAGGTGGATATGGAGTGGCGCAACGGCCAGCATGAGCATGGCCGGCAAGACCGCTCGCGAGCCGGCCACCCTGCGTGCGATGGGGGCCATCAAAGCAACGCTGGCCGTGGACAAGAGGGCCGGCACGACGCGAAGTCCCCACTCCGTGGTGCCAAAAACTGCGATGGCGAAGTGAATGACGAGGTAGTTCAGTGGTGGCGACTCGTCGGGGAACCTGAGCACATCCAGCGCCGGTCGGTCCGCCACGTGCAGCGTGTGCATTTCGTCGACCCAGAGACTGGCCGCCCCCAGGTTCCAGAATCGAAGCCCAGCCGCCAGTAGAACTGCTAACCCAATGCTCCATCCGAGTGGGATGCGATCGTAGGCCGCCAACGCGCGCTGGTAGACCGACGGGGTCGAGTTGGCAGTCACTGAGAGCCGAGGTGCCCGCGCCGATTTGGCTGTGCCGTTCCGGGTGGTGCTCAACAGGGGCTGCGACAGGCAAGGCGCCTAGCACGGGCTTCCCGCAGCAAGGCCACGGGTTGCCATCGACGCCGTGCCGCGTTACAGCAATCCCAGTTGCAGCCGCGCTGCTTCACTCATCATGGTGTTGGGGTTCCACACAGGGTTGAATGTGATTTCAGCGACCACGTCGCCAACCCCGACAACCTTGCCAATGGCGCGCCGCGCGTCCGCCAGGAGCACGTCACCCATGCCGCAGCCAGGCGCCGTTAGCGTCATGCGGACGTGCACGTCGAAGAGGGCATCGGCGGCGGCCGTCGTGCCAGCCTTGGCCGGGCCGCCACCGCCCGGACGGGCTGTCAGCGCCACCTCATAGACCAGGCCCAGTTCAACGACATCAATGGGAATTTCCGGGTCATGGACCGTGCGCAAGGCGTCCCAGCAACGAGCCTTCACGCTGGCCTCGTCGAGCGCCAAGTTGGCCTCATCATGGGGGCCATCGGTGCCCGCCACACGCACCATGCCAAGCGCATCGGCGTCGTCGCCTGCGATGCGAAACTTGGTGCCGGAGGCAACAGCCACAGTGATGCTCCCACCCAACGCTTGCGTAATGCGCACCTCAGTTCCTTCGTCTAGGGTGAAGGTGGTCCCATCGGGAATCAAAATGGCATTCACCGCACGCGACAAATGCACCGGAGCTTGGCTAGGCTTCATTCCGTGCTCACCTCGCCGCCACCGGACAGGGCTGCCTCCAACGTGCGCCATGGCAACGTGGCACACTTGACCCGCGCGGGAAAGGCACCTACGCCTTCGAATACCATGAGCTTGCCAAGCTCGTCCTCGGCCGGGGCCTCGTCGCTGTCCCGAAGGACTAGGTGCAAGAATGCCTCCCGAAGAACGCGTACGTCGTCCACATGCTTGCCCTTGATGGCTTGCGTCAGCATGCTTGCACTCGCCGTGTCAATCGCACAGCCGTGGCCTGAGAAGCGCACATCCTCAATCACGCCGTCCGTGACAAGCAGTTCGAGGCGCACCGCATCTCCGCACAGTGGATTGAAGCCATCCGCAGCGTGATTGTGGCCGGGCAGATCACCCTTGTTGCGCGGCGACTTGTTGTGGTCCATGATGAGTTCTTGGTACAGCGCTTGCATTACGCAAACACCCCCTGAACCATTTGGACCGCCGCCGCCAGCCGCTCCACTTCCTCAGGCGTGTTGTAGACGCCGAAGGAGGCGCGTGCGGTGGCGGGAACGCCAAAGCGATCCATGACTGGCTGCGCGCAGTGGTGCCCGGCCCGAATCGCGATGCCTTCGTGGTCCAGCAGTGTGCCAATGTCGTGCGGGTGAATCTCGCCCATGGTGAAGCTCACGACGGCCGCTTTACCTGGAGCCGTACCAAGAATGCGAACCCCCGGCAGCGCCTCCAGCGCGTCGGTTGCTTGCTGGAGCAATTCGTGTTCATGGCGGGCAACGTTGTCTACGCCGATGTCGGCCAGCCACTTGCAGGCCGCACCAAAGCCAATGGCGCCGCTGATATTGGGCGTTCCGGCTTCGAACTTGAATGGCAACTCGTTGTAGGTCGTTCCCTCGAAGGTGACGCGCGTAATCATGTCCCCGCCACCCTGCCAGGGGGGCATCCGTTCTAGGACCTCTTCGCGTCCGATGAGGGCGCCGATTCCAGTCGGCCCATACATTTTGTGAGCCGACATAGCATAGAAATCGCAGCCAATCGCCTGGAAATCTACAGGCACATGAGGCACAGCTTGGGCCCCATCAACCAGTACGACCGCGCCAACATCGTGGGCCTGTTTCGTCATGGCCTGAACTGGATTGAGCGTCCCCAGCGCATTACTAACATGCCCCACGGCCACCAACTTGGTCGTTGGCCCCAGCAAGTCGGCGTAGGCATCCTGGTCGAGACTGCCATCGTCCAGCACCGGAACGACGCGCAAGTTGGCCCCCGTCTCCTGGGCAAGCAACTGCCACGGCACGATGTTGCTGTGATGCTCCAGTCCTGTGACGACCACGTCGTCTCCTGGACCAATGTTTGCGCGACCCCAGGCCTGTGCAACGAGGTTGATGGCCTCGGTTGTTCCGCGAGTAAAGACTACGCCCCGAGTGGAGGGAGCGCCGACGAAGCTTCGCACCGCTTCGCGCGCGGCTTCGTAGTCGCGCGTTGCGCGTTCCGACAACGCGTGGACGCCGCGATGCACGTTGCTGTTGTCGTGCTCGTAGTAATGGCGCATCGCATCGATGACCACCTGGGGCTTCTGCGTCGTCGCAGCATTGTCCAGGTAGGCCAGCTTCTTGCCGTGAATTTCTTGGTGCAAGGCCGGAAACTGGCTGCGAATGGCCTCCACATCCAAGGGCAAGCTCATAGGTCTCGCCTCGCGAACCAAACCATGAGCCGCTCCCGGACATGATCACGGATGTCATTTGGCAGACCCGCCAAGGCTTCGTCTGCAAAGGCGCGAGTCAACATGACCCGGGCCGCGTCGATTGGAATCCCTCGGGCACGAAGGAAGAACAGGGCGTCATCATCCAGTTGGCCGACCGTGCTGCCGTGTGCGCATTGCACATCGTCGTTGTGAATCTCCAGTTGCGGCGTGGTATCCACCCGGGCTTCGCGAGACAACAACAGGTTGCGATTCTGCTGGTCGCTGCTGACGCCGGAGGACCCCGGGCGGACCACAAGATTGCCCGTGAAACCGGTGTGCCCGTTGGCCGCCAAGACCCCCTTCACTAGCTCCAGGCTGGTCGTATGCGCAGCGGCGTGGTCAACCCGGGTCCAGGCGTCATGATGTTGGTTTCGACCGGCTACCTGCAAACCGCGGATGGTGGTATGCGCACCCTCGGCTGCCAGGCGGGTTCGAAGCGTAAAACGACTCCACGTGGCCCCCAAGTCGAGGCTGTGGGTGGTGAGGCGACTGTCGCGCTCCTGCGTCGCAAACACCGTGTGCACATGGTAGGCAGAACGCGATTCATCCTGCAGGCGAACGTGGTGCACAATGGCCCCCGATGCGACGGCCAGCGTCGTCAAGTTGTTCGACGCCTGATTGGCATCGTGGTTGCCGTGGAACGCTTCAATGAGCGTCACCGTGGCCCCTGCACCGACCCGCACCGCCACGTGCCCGTGCCCCATAGCCCCCGCTTGGCCGGATTGAAGCCAGGCAACGTGGAGGGCGGTTTTGGTGCCCTCTGCGATGGTCAGCGTGAAGCCGTTGCCAGCTTGTTGGGCTGCAGCAGCAAAAGGGTCCTTTGTCGCGCCGGCTGTTAGGCCGAGTTCAGCGTCAGTGCCGTCGACGCCTTTGGTCAGCGTGACTCCGGCGGGCAACGTCTCGGCATGGTGGAAATGGCCGTCAACACATTGGATGGTGCTGCCCCAGGTGGGTGCAGGCCAGTCCCCTGGCCGCCCAGGCGTCGTGATTCCAACATGGCCAATCCGCGCCAGCTCGGGCACGCGAGCACTTTGCCAGTCGGCGTGTCCCTTGATGGGCCAGTCAATGGCAGCGGATGCAGTCGAACTTGGAGATGCCATCATGCAGTCACGTCAGCGTAGCCTTCTTGCTCCAATTCGAGGGCGAGTTGCTTGTCGCCGCTCTTGACGATACGGCCATCGGCAAGGACGTGAACGCGGTCCGGCACGATGTGGTCGAGAAGTCGTTGATAATGCGTAATGACCACGCTGGCCGACTCCGATGAACGGAGCCGGTTGACGCCCTCGGCGACTGTGCGAAGCGCGTCAATATCTAGGCCCGAGTCGGTTTCGTCGAGCACCTTGAGACGAGGCTCCAGCATGGCCATTTGGAATACCTCGTTGCGCTTCTTTTCGCCGCCGGAAAAGCCTTCATTGACGGCCCGAGACAGCAAGCGGTCATCCATGCCTAGCCAGGCGGCCTTCTCCTTGACTAGCTGGAGGAAGTCAAAGGCATCCACAGGCTCCTCGCCACGCGCTTTGCGGCCCGCATTCAACGCTTCGCGGAGGAAATATTGGTTATTGACGCCCGGAATTTCAACCGGGTATTGGAACGCCAAGAAGACCCCCTTGTGGGCACGCTCCTCGGGGTCCATTTGCAACAAATCCTCGCCATCGTACGTGACGCTGCCTTGGGTGACTTCGTAGCCGTCGCGTCCAGCGATGATATTGGCCAACGTGGATTTTCCAGCGCCATTGGGGCCCATGATTGCATGGACTTCGCCGGCAGCAACGTGGAGCGTCAGGCCCTTGAGAATGGGCTTTCCATTGACGCTGACGTGTAGGTCATTGATTTCGAGCATGGTCCTTGTCCAGTGAGTTGTTGGGTGCTTGTTGACGGGAACAACGGCCCTAACCGATGCTGCCCTCGAGCTTCATGTTGAGAAGGTTTTGAGCCTCCACGGCAAACTCCATGGGAAGTTCGCGGAAGACCGACTTGCAAAAGCCGTTCACGATTAGATTGACCGCATCCTGTTCGCTCAGGCCACGCTGTCGGCAGTAGAACATCTGATCGTCGCCTACCTTGCTGGTGGTTGCTTCGTGCTCCATGATGGCGGTGGGATTTTGCACGTCAATGTACGGGAACGTGTGCGCCTCGCAGTCGCTGCCAATGAGCAGGCTGTCGCATTGCGAGTAGTTGCGCGCGCCTTCGGCCCCGGGCATTACCTTCACCTGACCCCGGTACGTGGACACGCTGCGGCCGGCACTAATGCCCTTGCTGACGATGGTGCTGCGAGTGTTCTTGCCAATGTGAATCATCTTCGTGCCGGTATCGGCCTGTTGACGATTGGTGGTCAAGGCGACCGAGTAGAACTCGCCCACTGAATGGTCGCCCTTCAGAATGCAACTTGGATATTTCCAGGTGATTGCCGAGCCAGTTTCAACTTGCGTCCAGGAAATCTTTGACCGATCGCCGGCACAAAGACCGCGCTTCGTGACAAAGTTGTAGATGCCTCCGACACCATTCTCATCGCCAGGGTACCAATTCTGCACGGTGCTGTACTTGATTTCTGCATCTTCATGGGCGACGAGTTCCACAACCGCTGCATGCAACTGGTTTTCGTCGCGTTGCGGGGCGGTGCAGCCTTCCAGGTAGGATACCGTCGCGTCCTTGTCTGCAATCAGTAACGTGCGCTCGAATTGGCCCGTTCCCGCCGCGTTGATGCGAAAGTACGTGGACAATTCCATGGGGCACTTTACTCCAGGAGGAATGTAGCAGAAACTGCCGTCCGTAAACACAGCCGAATTCAGGGCGGCGAAGAAATTGTCCGTCGGCGGCACCACCGTGCCGAGGTATTTGCGCACCAACTCTGGGTGCTCGTGAACGGCTTCTCCGAACGAGCAGAAGATGATGCCCATCTCGGCCAATTGATCCTTGAACGTGGTTGCCACGGAGACACTGTCAATGACGGCGTCAACGGCAATTTGAGGCCTGGCGCCGTCGCCGGACGCGCCGGGCATGCCTGGAAAGGGGCCGGCTGCTGCTAGGTCCACCGCATCCGCATCGGCGATGCCCTGGAGGCGCTTTTGCTCGGCCAGCGAAATGCCCAGTTTCTCGTACATGGCGAGAATTTCCGGATCCACTTCGTCGAGCGATTTCGGGCCATCCGATGCTGATTTTGGCGCGGAGTAGTAGGTGATAGCCTGGTAGTCGATGGGCTCGTAGGAGACACGGGCCCAGGTCGGCTCCACCATTTTTTGCCAGTGCGCAAAGGCAGCCAGGCGCCATTCTGTGAGCCATGATGGCTCCTTCTTCTTGGCGCTGATGAAGCGAATGATGCCCTCATCCAGGCCAGGCGGAGCTGAGTCACTCTCTAGGTCCGTTGTGAACCCGTACCGGTAGCCTTTGTCGAGGGCTTCGTGGACCGCCGCATTCTCCATACTGGTGCCTGTTGTCGCTGTATTGGCCACCATATAAGCGACCTGGGGCGACGGCAAGAGGTTTAGGTATTCCTAAGATTGGGGTCGTTGGGCCTGAAAGACGGAGATTTCGATGAACCGGGCAGCGTAACCAAACAAGTCCTCGCCAGGGTCCTGGTTCGCCCCAAGAGGCTCAAACCGATGCGTTTGCGCCACCTCTTCAGCCATGAAGGAGAAAATCTCCGGTTTTTGCCGATTGAGCACAAACCAAACATCGTCGGCATTGGCAAGCTTGCCCCGCAAGAGCTCCAGGCCAGCCTCATCAAGCACCCAGGCGCGATGGACATCCACGTCATGGCGGGAGCCGTAGTAGTCGTACATCATCCATCCCGACCCCCCGTGCATGACCACAAGCGCCCCCGGCGCGGCCCGTTCCTCCACTAGGGCGACCGCTTCACGCCACTGTTCCCGTTGGTCGTCCGCGTAGTAGGCTTGCAGCGGCGACACCGTTGGGACCACCAGAAGCAGCAACAACGCCCAACGCGCCCAGCGAAGCGAGATGCGCGCCAAGCCCCAACCCACCAGGACCAGGAACGCTGGTAAACTCACGATGAGGATACGGTGCAGATAGATGGGCGTCATCCACTTGGAAAGGAGGTAAACAGCAAGAACCGGCACCAGCGCCCAGCCCACCATCAGAAGGACCCGCCCCAACGGGTAGGGGTGGTCGCCCGCCGTGTGATTCGGGTTGACCGCAGCGTTGATGCCACCAAGGCGTGACGCCACCATGGCATTGACAATGAGCAGGATGGCTAGCGGAAATATCACGCCATGCGTATCTTGAATCACGGCCAGGGCAACCACGTAGGTCTTGGAGCCAGCAAAGACATGCAACGTATCCATGACGTGATTCCACGCTGGCTCCGGCACCCAGAAACCGTCCTGGGCCACGCGCCGCGTCTGTTGCCATAGCACCAAAGCCCACGGTAAGAAAAGCAAGCCCACCGCACCCAGGCTACCGCCCCACCATTGCCACGACGAACGGTCCCGTTGGGGCCACAGCACCACAACCCGGTGCGCGCCCTGCACCATGACCACGAAGACGGCGGTGAAGTGGACATGCAGCAGGAGCAAGGTGAAGGCAACGTAGTACACGGCGTTTCGCCAGGTGCGCTTCTCGTCCAGCAGCAGGTAGGCATGCATGGACAAGGCCGCGGTAGCCGCCAGCATGGCGTAGCTGCGCGCATTTTGCGACTGCAAAATGGCAAAATGGGATAGTGCCAGGAGGGCGGCCGCATACAGCCCGACCCGATGCCCGCCTAACCGGCGCCCGACCCCATACGTGGCCGCCACCGCAACGACCCCCCATAGGGCCGACAACGCCCGAATCGCCGCCTCAGAAGTGCCCGCCAATCCCCGCCAGATGGCGAACAGGAAATAGTAGCCAGGCGGGTGCACATCCTTCTTGCTGAAGGCCCACGCGTCCTTCAGCGTCTCCGTATTGTAGAGCGTGAACGCTTCGTCGAGCCAGATGCTCTCGACACCCAGGCGGTACCAACGTAGGGCCGCAGCGAACACCAGGACGGCACCGACGGAAAACCAAGCGCGGTTTTGCCAAAGCACGGGCGGAAGCTTCTCGGCCAGCCACCTAGCCAACACATCGTCGTCACGCGGACCTGAGTCGTCATCGACCGGAGAAGTCGCGGCGGGCTCGTCCGCATTCCGCTTATTGGCACGCCGCCTCGCCTGGGCCATCGGGTGCCCATTGACACCCACCATTTGAGAGTTGCAAGGAATTACGGCCGACCAGAATCAGGTCCCCGCCGCGCCAACACAATCACCAATCCAAGGCCAAGAGCCCCGGCGAGCAAACCCACGGACGGCCCGGGCAGCAGCCGTGCACCCGACGCCTCATCTGCCGGCGCCGGTCGAAACACCGGCGCATCCACAACGATGGACGCCGACGCCCGATGCG
Organism: Thermoplasmatota archaeon; assembly: GCA_041623215.1. Lineage (GTDB taxonomy): Archaea > Thermoplasmatota > E2 > JACPAO01 > JAHFTW01 > JBFJXH01. The sequence continues at coordinate 6,470 of JBFJXH010000036.1, read as the reverse complement.
TTTGGTCCGCCGAATCACTTACCGTCAAGGCAACGGTGTACAGCCCTTCGGATGCGTAACGGTGCGTCGGGGACGGCACACTGCTTCGGGCACCATCACCGAATTCCCATGCCCAGGCGACGATGCCTTCATCGTCAACGGACAGATCCTGGAAACGAACCGGCTGCCCGGTCTGCGCCCGCGTCGGTGCAAATGTGAATTCCGCCCGCGGCGCATCGTCCACCCCGCGTCGGTCGGCGTAGGGGTCCATGATGGGAATCGCTTGCTGAAGCACGTGCGACGCGCCCTGGTCGTCGGTGGTTCGCAGACTGACCGTGAAGTCGCCCGCATCCGGGTAGGCGTAACGGGGGTGCTGCTGGGTGCTGCTGGCACCGTTGCCAAAGTCCCAGTGCCAGGCCACAACCTCGCCGTCATCGGTTGAGTGGTCGCGGAATTGGATGGTTTCCAAGCGCAGGGGCAGAATGGGGTCCCACGAGAAATCGGTCTGCGGGGCGGGGTTGGTGGGGCCCACGACGGCGGGCGCAACCCTGAGCGTAATGATGTGCAAGCTCATGCTGCCATCATCGTCCGTGACCGTCAATTTGACCGCGTAATTGCCACTGGCCCGATACACATGCGTTGTGTTGCGATTGCTGGTTGCTTCGCCATCGCCGAAGGTCCATACCCAGGCTACGACGGTTCCATCGCTGTCGCTCGACGTATCTTGAAACGCCACCGGATCACCGACACGCGGTGCCGCTGGCGCGTACGAAAAGGACGCCACAGGGGGCGCATTGTTGCCGGTACTGCCCCCGGTGCCCGTGCCGGTCGAGCCGCCGCCGCCACCGTTTCCTCCCCCCGCCGGCGCGTGGACGGTGATGGTTTTGCTCGTTTCGTTCCAGCCACCGCCGTCGTCGGTGACATTGAGAGTCACCTGGTAATCACCAGCCGACTGGAATACGTGCGTGGGCGTTTCGATGCCACTGGTGCCACCATCGCCAAACGTCCACGCCCAGCCAACCACCGATCCATCCGGATCCACCGACTCATCGACGAAACTAACGGTGTCGCCGGCACGGGGCGCCTCGGGCAAGAAGCTCCACCGGACCACAGGCAGTTCGTTGGCGGGCACAGGCCTGTCGGGGCCCAGGGTAAGGTTGAAGGGGCGCGCGTCAAGGTAGCCGCCTGCAGTCTTGTTGCTGCTCTGTGCGAGGCACGACTGGGGCACCGGCACTCCCGTGACCGGGTCAGCATGGCCGCCGGGCAGGAGGTCACCGCCGTTGCTTTCGTTGTGCAGACTGCGAAGAGCTACGTCGAAAACTTGGTCGCCCTTGAACAAATCCAGCGTTTCGTGGCGATACGTCACGTTGAGGTAGAAGGCCGTCGAATTGCCAGTCGGGTCCATGACGCCGTCACCGACGCGGAAGGGGATGCTGCTGCCCGCCGCCGAATAGGAATCGTCATGCGCGAGTTTGGTCGCATCCACGAGGTCAACGGTCGACAGGCGCGTCCACCGGGCACCATTTGTCGAATCCATGCTGAGGTTGAGTTGTAGCGGCCCCAACTCTGCCCCTGGGCTGCCGGGCCAACCTCGGTTCATGGTGAGTCGGAATTGGATGCCGTCGTGCCCATCCTTGCTAATCTCACGGATGTCGAGAGCCTGCAAGTTGTGGCCCGCTTGGGGATTGGGGCCAAAGCCGCGGTCCGTTCCCCAATCATTCTCACAATCATGAGCGAGCCGCGTGAACCCATCGCCTTCGTATTCTGGTACGGCGGCTTGTGACCAAGCTGCGATTGCCAAGGCTATGGCCACAATGAGCAGGAGCCCCCGCCGACGCATGCGCGGCAAGTGCGTGTCGCCCCTTTTGGGGCTTGCTGAACGTGGACGACGCACAACCCTGTTCCTTACGGCTTGATGACGACTTTGCCAAAGTGACCGCCGGCCGCCAGATGGCCCTGCGCCGCCTTGGCGTCTTGCAGTGACCAAACCGAATCCACAAAGGGCCGCACTTGGCCCGCCTGCCACAGCGCCAGAGCGTCCGCCAAGTCGGTCGCGGTGCCCATCGTTGAACCTATGATGTGCAACTGCTTCCAGAAAACGAGGCGGATGTCGGTTTCGCCAACCGGCCCAGTCGTCGCACCGCAGGTCACAAGCCGGCCGCCGTTTCGAAGCGCGCGCACGGAGTCCCGCCACGTCGCTTGACCCACTGACTCTAGCACCACATCGAAGCCTTCCTTGTCCGTTGCAAGAAACGCTTCCTTCGCCCAGTCAGGCGCACGACGGTCAAGGACCAAATCCGCACCTAAGTCGCGTACACGGTCCATTTTCTCGGCGCTGGTCGTCGCGCACACCCAGGCCCCGCACGCCTTCGCCAATTGGATGGCCATCACCGACACACCGCCCGCGCCACCCGGAACAAGCACCCGGGCGCCTTCGCCGGGACGCGTGCCGTCGGCCTGTGGCCACAGCCCCGCTTTCTTGAGCATCCGCGTGGCAGTAAGCGCCGTCAGGGGAAACGCCGCCGCTTCTTCCCAAGACATCTGCGCCGGTTTGGGAACCAATTGACTGGCCGGAACGAGCACGAATTCGGCTAGGGCGCCGGCGCAAGTTTCGCCAAGAATGCTGGGGGCATCGGGCAACAGCATATCGCCCGGCCGGTCAGGGTCGTCGACAAAGTTGAGGCCGGCATTGACGAGCATGTCGCGCCCCACAAGGCCCTCCTCCACGCCATCGCCGACTTTGGCCACCGTGCCTGCTACATCCGTGCCGCCGATGTGGGGCATGGGCAGCCGCAGTCCGGGCCATCCTTCGCGGACAAAGAGGTCGAGATGATTGAGAGCACACGCTTGGACGCGTAGCAACACCTCGCCTGGCCCCGGCTCAGGTGTCGGCAACTCGCCGACTTCAAGCTGGTCCAAGCCGCCGTGTTCGTGGAAGAAAGCTGCCTTCACAGCGGGCGCAAAGGCGACGCCGCTTAAGCGGTCACCGTCGGCTTCACCCGGTCCTCGATGGCGACCCACGCCTTGCCCAATTCCCCTGTGTAGTTGGACAGCGGGCGGATGAGCCGATTGTCTTCGTGCTGCTCAAGCACATGGGCCGTCCACCCAGCCACGCGGGCAATGGCGAAAATGGGCGTGTACAGGTCGAGGGGAATGCCCATCGTGTAGTAACTGCTGGCGGAGAAGAAATCCACGTTGGCGTCGAGGCCCTTTTCCTCCTTCACGGTCTTCTGAATGGCCAAGCTCATGTCGTACCACTTCAGCTCGCCCGCCTGTTCGGCTAGGTCTTTGCTCAAGCCTTCCAAGTGAACGGCGCGGGGATCGAGCGTCTTGTAGACGCGGTGCCCGAAGCCCATGATGCGCTGCTTGTTGGCCAGCGCTTCTTTGACCCAAGTTGTCGTGTCCTTGCCACTGGCGTCGATGTCGAGGAGCATCTTCATGACGCCAATGTTGGCCCCGCCGTGCAGTGGCCCCTTCAGGCAACCGACGCCGCTCGTTACGGCGCCGTGCATGTCAGCCAGCGTAGCAGCCGTGACCCGAGCTGCGAAGGTGGACGCATTCAGGTCGTGGTCAGCATGGAGAATGAGGGCGACGTCCATGGCGCGCTCGGCGGCAGGCGTTGGCTTTTCTCCGTTGAGCATCCAGAGGAAGTTTCCCGCGTGGCTCAAGCTCGCATCGGGGTGGACAATGTCCAGGCCCCGTCGCAAGCGGTGGTAGTAGGCCACGATGGTCGCTACTTGTGCCGTCAGCTCAATGGCTTTCTGGCGGTCGCCGGCCACGTCGTATTCATCGGCATCCCGGCGGCCAGCCGCGAGGGCGCTAACCGTCGTTCGCAAGGCGTCCATGGGACCCATGCTGGTGGCAACGCTCTTGAGAACCGCCAGCGCCGTCGGGGTTAACTCCCGCGCCTCCGCCAGTTGGTGCTTGATTCGTTCGAGTTGTTTCTCGGTGGGCAGTTCGCCATTCCATAGGAGGTGGACCACTTCCTCGAACGTGGCGTGGGGGGCCAGTTCGTTGATGTCGTAGCCACGGTAGCTGAGGATTCCCTTGGCTCCGTCGATGAAGCAGATGCTTGTGTCAGCTGCCGTTACGCCTTCGAGACCTTTTGCCGTTGACATGTTGGATTCTCCTGGGTAAGTTCGCCGCGCGTCACGCCGACGCGGGTAGGTTAGGCGGGCAACAAGAGGGCATGCCATTTGAGCGTGACCGACGGATGGCAGCATCCTGACGCCGTGCCTCGCGGCCGCGGCGGCCTGCCGTCAGCCTCAAACCCACGTCCATGGGTGGCCCAACGTGGCGAACCACACAGCCAATGGAACGACCTCGCCCGATGGCCCCCCCGGCTACTCGGGTTTCGAAGCAGCCGCCCATTGGCTAGATGACCCCACCAACGTCTTCATCGCCCGCTTGGTGGGCACGCTGCTCGTTGTGGCGCTATGGTGGGCCACGCGCATCTTGTCAGACCGGGCGTTGACGCGGGCCGCGCGCAAAGTGGCCAAGCGGCGGTCGGCCGACGACTACCAAATCAAGGTCATCATGGGCCGGACCCGGCCGGCCCGACTGCTCATCGGCTTGACAGCCGGTGTGCTCGGCATTATCGCGATTCTGGGCGTATGGGGCCTATCGACAGCGTTCACCGGTTTGCTGGCCGGGGCCGGATTCGCAGGCATCGTCATTGGGTTGGCCGCCGCCGACACGATTGGCGATATTATCGCCGGCTTCCTCATCTTCTACTCCCATCCCTTTGACATTGGCGACTGGGTTGAAATCGACGGCGTCCAGGGAATTGTGGAAGACGTGGCACTCTCCGCGACCACCATCGTCACTTTCGACAACGAAAAAATCACCATTCCGAATCGCATCGTAGAAGGCCAGAAAGTCAAGAATTTCAGTCATGCACGTAAGCTACGTGCCCACCTCTTGGTTGGCGTTGCCTACGGCACCGACATTCGAGACGCCATCCAGGCATTGGAGAATTGCGCCCGCGCCCACCCAGACGTGATGGATGACCCGGAGCCCATGGCGATTAGCACTGGCTTTGGCGCTAGCAGCGTGGACCTTGACCTGCGCTTCTGGGTCGAACCCATCCGAAACTCCGTGATTAAGGTCCGAACCGATTTGGTGCAAGCGGTCCAGGAAGCGTTCGCAGAAGCAGGCATAGAGATTCCCTACCCGCACCAAGTGGAAATCCACCGCGACGCAAAGGGAAGGCCACTGGAGGTCTACACGGCGTGACCCAGGCGGTTCTCGTCCAAGCACACCGAGGCCTTTCCGCCGAGCACCCGGAGAATTCCTATGCCGCCTTTCGAGCCGCCGCCGATACCGGCTTCGGCGGCATCGAACTCGACCTTAGAGCCAGCCATGACCACTACGCCGTGGTGCACCATGACGCCGGGCTCGAGCGGACGACCAATGGACATGGCCAATTGCATGACCTAGATTGGCCCGACATCGAAACGCTCGATGCAGGTGATGGCCGAGGCCCACCTCGACTCGACCACCTGCTGGCCGAATTAGCAGATTGGCAGGGCCATTGGAATCTTGAAATCAAAGACCGTTCCGCGCTACCGGCGGCCGTTCGAGCCATCCGCGAAGCCGGCATTGAACGACGCACCGTGTTCACGGCCATGGACCCAAAGGCATTGCGTAGCGCCTTGGAGCGAGCGCCCGAGATTCAGCGGGGCCTCATCACCTTGGGACCACCCGACGTGGATGATTTGGAGCACGCGGCGGAACTTGGCTGCGCCTGGATGAACGTCGACCACGATTTCTTGGACGCTCGTCTCATCGAGCGCCTGCATGGCGCTGGCCTGCTGGTGGGGGCATGGACCGTGAATGACGAGGAGCGCGCCGTCGAGCTCGTTCAGGCACGCGTTGATGCCATCATTACGGATTCCGGCGACGTGCTCGCCGCGCTCCTGTAGGCTTATCCAACCATCACCGTTGGCGACGGATATGCCCCCCGAGACCACCACCGCCTCGCGCCGCCACAAGTGGGAAGAGACCACGCTGGCGCAGGCATTGGAGCGTTTCCCGGAACGGCGTGAGCGCTTTGCCACCATCAGCAACGAAGAGGTGCCGCGCTTGATGGACGCCGGCGGTTTGGCGGAGTTGGGCTTTGACGCCGAGCGCGATCTCGGATATCCTGGCGAGTTCCCCTACACGCGCGGCTGCCAGCCGACCATGTACCGCGGCCGCTTGTGGACGATGCGGCAATTCGCGGGCTTCGGGACTGCGGCGGAGACCAATGAGCGCTTCAAGTTCCTGCTGTCGCAAGGCACCACGGGGCTGTCAACCGCCTTCGATTTTCCGACGTTGCAGGGTTTTGACTCCGACCATGAGTACGCCCTTGGCGAAGTGGGCAAGGTCGGTGTTGCCATTGACACGCAGAAGGACATGGAGCGCCTGTTTGACGGCATTCCACTATCCGATGTATCCGTAAGCATGACCATCAATGGGCCGGCGCCGATGGTGTGGGCGTTCTATTTGGG
>JBFJXH010000035.1:0-15050 GCA_041623215.1 Thermoplasmatota archaeon | reverse complement strand
TTGACGGTCTCGGCGATGAGTTGGTCCATGACGCTGAACGCTTGGTCGATGGGCAGGTTGGGGCACATCTTCAGGAGGCGGTTGTTGTCCAGGACGATGACGGAGTCAGCCTTGGAGCGGAGCTTCTGGAGGCCTTCGTCACCCTTGATGATGCGAGCGCGTTCAACGTTGAACGGGGTCGACACCATGCCGACTACGATGGCGCCGTTCTTCTTGGCGATGTCAGCAATCACGGGGGCGGTGCCGGTACCGGTGCCGCCACCCATGCCTGCGGTGATGAAAACGAGGTCAGCGCCGCGCAGCATCTCTTCGAGCTTGCCGCGGGCTTGTTCAGCGCAGCGCTCGGCCATTTCTGGGTAGCCGCCGGCGCCAAGGCCGCGGGTGATGGACTTGCCGACCAGGAGCTTCTTGTCGGCTTCGACGAGGTCCAGGGCCTGCTTGTCCGTATTGATGGCAATGGTCTCGGCGCCCTTCACGCCAATCTTGTGCAGGCGATTGATGGTGTTGCCACCAGCGCCGCCGCAGCCGACAATGACGATTTTGGGCTCACCGAAGTTCTCGTACTCGGTTGTCTTGTGTTCTTGTGCGTGGCCGATTGCCGCGCCGATCAGGTCCTGCATGTTGGGTTTCCCTCCGTTGGGTTGGTGGCGATCTTGTGTGTCGGGCAGAAGTCAGCCGATCGCCGAGCTGTCTTCGTTGAGTGCATCCCGTCCCCGCCGTTTGGGTCGTGGTTCATAGGGCCTCGAAGAGGTCCTTGTTTTCCTTTACCAAGGCGGCCAGTTTGACCAGTTTCTGCATCTGTTCCTCCGCTTGCATGGTCTGCGGGGCCTTCTCGCCTTGCTGCTCGAAGAAGGTCCGCAGGGCATGGCGGACCACCTCGGTGCGCGTGGCGTATTGGCCCAGGGCGACCAGGGCGTCCATCTTCGCGGTTTGCGCGGATGGGAGTCGGATGGTGATGCGTTCGGTGCTCATGGCGTCCACCGGGGGTGGCAGACAATCGTCGGACATCCGTGACACCGAACCGACAACATGGTTGTCCGTTTGTGTCATTTCGTCTGACTTTGTCTGACACGTCCATTCGGCGTGCCATATATAAGTGAATCGTAAGGGAAAGGCTGGCTCCAGGAGGCTTCTCCTGTTGCTGGGTGGGCTTAGACCCCCATTGCAGGTGGAAACTGGGTCTGACAGACGCCGTCTCCATCGGAAGCAGGGGTGTCCGACACTCGCGGGGGGCCATCCGAGATGCTGCCAAGACGCTCACGCAGTCACCTCGGCCTTGGTTGCATCGCTGTCGCGCACCCACTGTCCCAAGCGGCGCCAGTCATCGAGATACTTCTCCTTCCATGCCTGGCGGTAAATCACGGCGGCCGGGTGCAGGCTGACAAACACCGGCAAACCTGTGTTGCCGGTCACAAACGAACCGGCCACGTCCGTAAACCGCTTGGGCGACTTGTCAACCAGCGCCGACAAGCCGTGGCGGCCCAGTGCCACGAGCGCCCGTGGGCGCAAGGCGGCGATTTGGGCGTCAAGGTGGACCTTGCACGCGGCTTTCTCATCGGGCGTGGGATCGCGATTGTCTGGCGGACGGCACTTGACGATGCTGGTCACAAAAACCTCGTCGCGGGCGATGCCGCCGGCGTCAAGACCCTGGTCCAAGTTCCGGCCGGCTGCGCCACAAAACGGGCGCCCTGTTTCATCCTCATTCCGGCCCGGCGCCTCGCCCACCAAAAGCAATCCTGATGCACCGCTACCTTCGCCCGGAACGGCGTTGGTGCGCCCCTCGTGGAGGGGGCACCGAGTGCAGGACCGTACCTGCTTCGCGATGCTGCGAAGCTTGGCCTGGTCCGGCCTGAATGCATCCACGGGACCCGAGACCCTCGGAATAAGGAAAAAGGGGTTTCGATGCAACCGCCTAAAACAGGGGGATGGAGCCTTTGCATCAACTGCGACCGATGCAGGTTGTGTGCGCCAACGACCCCTGACCAAGCCCGCCTTGCCGGTGAACTTCTCGCAACACCTTCAAAGCGCACTGGCGTCCGCCGCCTCGTGGACTTTTCCGAACTGCAGCAGATTGAGCGTCGGACCTGGCAGAAGTACCTCTTCTACATGGACCTCGCCGTCATTGCAATCTTCTGCGTGAGCCTCATCCTCCTGGTTCGGCACACCTTCCTTGCAGGACTCCTGTATGACCGCGGCGAATTCAGTTCCAGCACACGCGCCTTGTGGCTCGTCGTCGGTGACGCGGTGTTCCTCGTGGGCAGCCTCGGCTGGGTGTTCTACCGGTTCTTCAAGAACCAATACATCGTGCTGACGCGGCGATTCTGAGACACCCCTGCCGCGACCCTCCGGCGGCCCGTGAGTAGCGGGCCTTGTTGGGCTGTTGCCTGGGTCCCGGACGCGGCACCTTTGCGTGCCCTGCGCCTAGGCCGCGGAGCAGAGGTCGACGGCGCCGGAGGCAAGTGTCTCCCACACGAACGGTGATGCTGCGGCTAGCAAATGCTCGCCATCCGTGAACCAGGATGCCTCGATTACCGCTTGGTCGTTCATGGCCGCATCGTGCACGGAAACACGCTCCAGCGCGCAGCCTTCTACCAAGGCAGCAAGGACGGCTGAACGCGCGGTTGCGTAGGGGGTGCGCGCCTCGAGGGCAGCCACGAAGGCCGGGGCCTCTGGCGTCACCCAGAGGTGGACGTCAGAACCCGCCGCCGACGCCTCCTTGACTAGGGCCGTTACCTGTTCAAGCCGCGTGCTAGCGGGGGCTTCAAAGAATTGGTAATCCTGGACGCGGTTGTCAACCCAACGCTGCAACGCAAGCGGCTCCAGGGGAGCTGGCTCAGCCGTAGCCCAGCCACCGAGGGGGTTGAAGGGGTCCGACGGTGAATCAAACCCGGCGGCGTTGTGGACAAGGGCTCGGTACGTATCTTTGGTCGCCGAGGGGTCGATGATGGAGAGCGCGGCCCATTGGGGCATGGCGAGGCTCGAGAGCTGCCCAGGCGCATGGGGGCCCAGGCGGTCGTCCCGGTGCAGCCGCAGGTTTTCGACGAGGCTGGCCGACAGTTGGTGCGGATCGATACCAATCACGACCGCCTCCGGTGCGCCCTGCGTGGCCACCGCGTAGCGAAACATGGCTAGCGCATCATCAAGCCGACCGCCGCGCATCGCCCCGTTGAAGGTTGGGTTGGGAAAGCCGTGGTCGAGTGCCTCGTGCGGATCAAGAAACACCATGCGACTACTGCCCAGGATGAGGGTGGCCGGGGGCGAAGGCAATCCATCCAGGTGGTTCAGTTTCGCTTCGCGGTCGTCGGCCACGAGGGGCCGAACCAAGCCGGTGCCCAATTCACCCCGTGCGTCGACGGCCGCCGTCAAGGCCACTTGGGCGACCAACAGGGCAATCGTCAGTAGGGCCACCCGAACCAGCTGTCGCCGCCATGCAGGGGCCGGGTAATCCGGAGACATTGCGGGGGTCGTTAATCGGGACATGGTTAGAATTGGTAGTAGAGGAAGGGTGATTCGGCGGCGCCCATCAGCAGGATGGCTGCCACCAAGCAAAGCGAAGTCCAAACTGCGTGACGCCACGTTGGGTGGCTTGCTACGCGGATGGCGGGGCGGGCCAATTGGGTGATGGCGAGGGCCGCCAGCAGCATGGCGGTGACGGGGTGTGCAAGAAGCGACCAATCGGCCCCGTTGGGTACGAACATGGCTTGCAGGACGTGGGCGGCGGTGGCAAAGTCCGGGGCGCGAAATGGCACCCATCCAAGGATCACCAGAAACAGGGTCAGGGCCCGCTGACCCGCAACGGGCAGGGCGCCCCACGGCTCACGAAGCAACCGGTGCACGACCAGAAGAATGCCGTGATAGCCTCCCCATGCCACGAATGTCCAGGCGGCGCCGTGCCACAAGCCGCCAAGCAGCATCACGATTGACAAGTTGACCAATGTACGGCTTGGCCCTAGGCGGTTTCCACCAAGCGGCTTGTACAGGTAATCGCGCAGGAAGGCCCCCAGCGTCATGTGCCACCGGCGCCAGAAGTCGGCCGGGTCCCGCGCTTGGTAGGGCGCATCGAAGTTGATTGGGTACGTGAAGCCCAGAAGGCAGCCAAGCCCCAGGGCCATGTCGCTGTAACCGCTGAAGTCGAAGTAGAGTTGCAAGCTGTAGCCAAGGACTGCCAGCCATGCCGAGAGCGTGTCCAAGCCGACGCTGCTCGCGGCGGTCGCCGTGGCAGTGGTTTCCGCTGCGGCTCGCGCCCACAGCGGGTCCACGCCGGTTGCCAAGGTGTCTGCAATCACCACCTTTTTGCAAAGCCCAACGGCCAGCAGGAAGATGCCGCGACTCCATCGCTCGGCTGGCAGGCGCGCGGGCAGGTCGTCAAAGTCGTTTGTAACCTGGGCGTAGCGAACGATGGGGCCGGCCACCAATTGAGGAAACAGCGTCACATAGGCAAGATAGCGAGGCCAGGCGGACGTGGGCGTGACATGGCCCCGATACACATCGACGGTGTAGCTCAACGTCTGGAAGGTGTAGAAAGAAATCCCAACCGGCAAGACGATGTGTGGGATGGGCAGGACCACGTTGCTGCCCAGCAAGGAGAGTACGGATTGCAGGTTCTCCGTTCCCCACATGGCGTACTTGAAGAAGGCCAGCACGCCGAGGTTGAACACGATGCTGGCAAGTAGCCAGCGACGTGCGCGGCTGCCCGGGCCGTCCTGGGGTTGGTCGGCTGCAGCCGCGACCGAGCGAGCTTGCACGATGCGCTTAGCGACGACGAAGTCAACGACGCTGCTCGCCACCAATAGGGCCGTGAACCGCCAGTCCCAGAAGCTGTAGAACACGAGGCTCGCCCCACCAATCCACAGCCAGCGCGCCTGGCCCCTGGGCAGTAGCCAGTAGCCGGCGAGCGTGATGGGCAAGAACAGAAACAGAAACGTGTAGGTGTTGAACAGGGCGTCAAACGGGAAGTAGGCCAGCATGCGGCGGATGGTGTCGCCTGCTGGACTCATGCTCACGGGCCGGAGGTGCCACTCGCGGTGATAGGAGTAGCGAATCGCCCGTGGGGGGCATGTGGCGTACGCGGGCGCGTCGTAGCCAATGTCTAACCGTGTCAGCTCCCCCGGTCGGGCGGCCTGGTGCGCAGGGGGTTTGACCCCCCAACGTTGATGAACCCCATCCAAGTCGCGGGCCTTGCGCCACCTTGTGTGTCGCCCCGGCGTTTGGCGGGGACTAGGTGGGGATTAGGCGCCCCCGTTTCGCGTAGTCTATAGCGCGGCCGAATCCCGTCCAGGCAGCTAGGATTCGCCAGGTGCCCTCGCTTTACGATGAAGCCTCGTCCCTTGAGGTGGCCGGTGGATGGATGCCTTCCGGAGGGAAGGTCGAAGTCCTTCGACGCGGGAACCGGGTCAGGCCCGGAAGGGAGCAGCCTCACCGCGAACGCGCGACGTTTGAGGGAGTGCGGGGTGGAGGACCACGAGGGGTGTAGCCTGGTGGGTTCTGGTGCGTCTTGGCGGAGTGTCCCCGCCCGCTAAAGGGGCGATACACAAGGAACTAGGTGGTTGATGCGCCGCAGCCACCTGTCGTGTTGGCGCGAATATTTGCGGCCTTGCCGGACAATTCGCAACAGTTGCGCCGATGGGGCTTAATAACGTGTCCAACTCATTGGACAAGCACACATGTCCACCCTTCGCTGTTCCAAATGCGGTTCCGACTCGGGCTTCATGCTTCAAACCCATGGCGGCAAGACCCTTGAGGTCAGCCGGCCCCTGCCTCTCGACCGGATTCGGGCATCCGTATTGGTGACCTGTACCTACTGTAACTACAAGTGGGATCAGGTACCGATTCGCATCACCATGCCCGACCTCGACGAGCGCGTCCACGCCGCTAGCAACGTCGCTCAACATTGAGCAAGCCAAGCGCACCTGGCCGCTCGGCGTTACGTTTGCCTCGCTAAGCGCTAGCTTGTAGGCTCGGGGGCTCTTGCACGAGCGCTTCTTGGAATCGCTTGAGGTGCTTGATGCCATTCACATCGCGACGGAACAGGGGGACCTGGACCGTCGGCACACCGGGAAGCACCTCATGCAACAACGCCAGGTGCTCCATATTCATGGCGCGGCGAACTTCGCCAAAGCGCGCCGCCTCCAGCATTGCTTCAACCAAGCCTGGCGCAACCTTGCCCGCCTTGGCCGTGGTCGCCACGAAGCGCTGCCGCTGCGCGGCGTCATCCTCGATGGCATCAAAGGCGTCAGCGTGCGGGCCCAGCGTATCGGGTTGCATCTTGTTGACCACAATGTGACTCACGCTCATGTCAAGTTCCTCGGTCACCTTGTCGTAGAGTTCCTTGGTTTCTTGCACCGGAAGCTTCTCGGGCAACGTTACCAACACCATGCAGGCCGCCTCCGGGTCGGTCAAGAACGCACGAATCTTGGTTGCCTCCTCCCGCATCCCGTCGAAGATGCGCTCAAAGTCAATGTCCGGCGGCGGCGCCTCGCGGTCATCCTTCTTCTTGAGAAGATTCCCCATCCCCTTGGCCGTGGCGGACACCTTTTGCCACACCGTGTAGCCCCGAATCGCCCACTTGAGGAGCGACCGTTCGCCCATCAGTTCCTGAATCGCTTTGGGGGCCCAAAGAAACGACAAAGCGTGGCCTGTGGGGGCCGTATCGATGACAATGCACTCGAAGCGACCCTCATCGCGGAGGTCATTGAGCTTGCCAATGGCCATGAGTTCGTTCAGGCCAGGCAAGTAATTCGTCACATAGCGAAACAGGGGGTGGGATGCCACGTCCGTTTCAGTCACATAGCGTGACAAGTGGTCTCGAATGACAAGTTCCGGGTCCAGCATCATAGCGTGCAGGTTCGGTTGGATGGGCGTCTCCGTGTGCCCAACGTCCATGCCGAGCGCGTCCTTCAGTCGCTTGGCCGGGTCCACGGTGACCAATAGCGTCTGCCGCCCGGCCGCGGCCAACCCCAAGGCAATGGCGCTGGACGTTGTGGTCTTGCCGACGCCGCCTTTGCCCGCCACGATGATGAGGTTCCGTTTGGCCAAATCCTGCACAATGCCCGCAAGGCGGCGTCAGGTGAAGAGGGTTCGCGGGGCTTCATCGCATGCGCCAATGCCTTACAGGATGGCATCGTCGGCCCGGCGTGGACGCCGCTCACCAGCACCGTGTTTGGGAGGAAATTGCCGATTCCTTCAGCGCCAGTCGCACGCGGACGTGGCCGCACGTTGCAGCCTTCCTTACGAAGGACATTCCCAATGGTGGTCGCGTTCTGGACCTCATGGCCGGCAACGGCAGACACACCGGCGTCGGCCTGGCCGCAGGGCACGACATGGTGGCCCTTGACTGGAGTCGCCCCCTCTGTGCGGGCAATGCAGTCCGCCGGCCAGAAGCATCCGTGATTGCCGGCGATGCCACGGCGCTGCCATTTGGCGATGAACAGTTCGACGCGTGCATCTACGTCGCCGGGCTGCATGGCATCCCAACGGCAGAGGGTCGGCTGGAGAGCTTGCTAGAACTTCGCCGCGTCTTGCGGCGCGGAGCCTTGGCCCAAATCACGGTTTGGAGCCGGGATGCACCTCGGTTTCGGGACCAAGGCGAGCCCGGCGAGCCGGTGGACGTCGTCATTCCCTGGCGTTCGGGTGGCCATGATGCGCCGCGCACCTATCACCTGTATTCGCCCCCTGCGCTACGTCGGGCTGTGGAAGCGGCCGGGTTCGAGGTCGTGGCCCAAGACGCGGTGGCGGTCGTGAGCCGCGACGGCCCGGACAACCTTGTCATCGTTGGCCGCGCCTAAGCGTGGCAACGCCCCCTTTTTCTGCCATGGCGGGGTCCGCGCGCCGTGGCCGTTGCCGTCATCGCAGGTTCTGCCAATCGCCTCCTTGCAAGTGAGTTGGCTGCTCAACTGCCCTCTGCCGCCCTCATCGCAGACGCGGCCTCTCGGTTCCCCGATGGCGAATGCTTTGTCCGTATTGCAGCGGACCTGGCCGGGCAGCAGGCGGTGGTTGTCCAATCATCGTACCCCGACGAGAACTACGTCGAATTGCTGTTGCTTCTGGATGCGGCTCGAGAAGCGGGGGCATCCCAAGTGACCGCGGTCATCCCTTACATGGGGTACGCACGGCAAGACCGCGCCTTCCAGTCCGGTGAAGCGGTGGCAAGCCGCGCCGTTGCGCGGGGCGTGGCCGCGCTGGCGGACACGGTGTTAGCCGTGGATCCGCACAAGGAATCCATCTTGGACTTCTATGCATGTGATCGGGCGGCGGTGAGTGCCGTGTCTGCCTTGGCCAAGCAACTGGGCGAATGGGGTGTGGAGGTCATCCTGGCCCCGGATGCTGGCGCACGGGACCGGGCAGCAAGGGCTGCCGACGCCCTGGGGATACCCTCCGATTACCTCGAAAAAACGCGCCTTGGGCCCGAAGAAGTCGTGATGAAAGCCAAGGACCTCGACGTGGCTGGAAAGCGCGTGGCCATCGTAGATGACATGATTGCCAGCGGAGGTACCATGATTACGGCGGCCCGCCAACTCAAAGCGCAGGGTGCCACAGCCGTCTACGCAGCCTGCACCCACGGTTTGTTCACGGGCGGCGCCGTTCCCAAGCTCTTGGCCGGTGGCATTGACCGGGTTCTGGCAACCGATTCGCTGGAGCCAACAGGGTGCGATGTGGTAAGTGCGGCGCCCGCCATTGCGGCTGCCCTCGCCCCGCGCATTGCCATCTAAGGGCCCGGTGAGGCCGGTCCGCGCCGCAGGTCCTCCAAGCAACCCTTTTATCAGGCCCCCAAGTCGCCGCGCCTGCACCCCCCGGTTTGGGGGGAGGATTCCCCTATGAAGCGCGGTAGTCGTGCATGGAAAAAGCCGGGCAAGCAACGCTGGAAGTGGCGCAAAAAGAAGATGCGCCGCCGAAAACGCGCCCAGCTCATGCGAAAGAACTGAGTCTCTTGACGTGCCGCCTTGGATCCACCGTGGGTCTCCGGGGGTCGTCACCTTTTCCACCTGAACCCCTCGCAATCGCACCCTCTACCGGATCACCGGCGCCAGGCGCGCCCGTGACCACCACCCCCCGGGGATATGGTGTAACCAGGCATCATTGGTGGCTCCAGTGATGGATATGATGAGAAGAGGGTCAGCAGAAACCCGGGTAGCTCCTGGGCAGTGACGATTCACTGGAGCGCTGATCCATCGGAGTGACCACCCGATCTGGGTTCGAATCCCAGTGTCCCCATTGGCCAAGCCCTTTATGCTGGCCACCCACGCCGGAGTCATCCTATGAACACCGCCGTCACTAAGACACTCAGCTTCGCCAGCCTTGCGTTCGGGGCAATCCTATACCTCGTAAGCGTCACCGGTGTGGCCTACGAAGCAGCGACGCCGCCAGGAGACATCGGTCTCGTGTCCACGGTGCTTGTTTTCCTGCTGTTTGGCGTCTTCGGCCTCTTGTTGGTCCGCGCTCAGACCGCCGACGCCTAAGTGGGCTTGGCAATCTGGACTGGCTATCCCTTGTGATGGCTCCGTTGCGACAATCGTGTCAGCCCGTGGTACGCCTGCGCATGGGCTAGCCGCCCCATCGTGGCTCGTGCGCGCTGCCGCCCGCCCTGTTGGCTTACGGCAGGAGCGGCCAATAGAACTGCACCGCCAGGGCTGTGACAATCAGTGATGCGACGGTCAGCAGGAAGCCAGCCCGCGCCAAGTCCCGCGCGGTAAACAAACCGCTCGAGTGCGTGATGACGTTGGGTGGCGTACCCACCACGAGCATGAAGCTGAAGGCACTGCCAAGCGCCGTCACCAAGCCCATGGCAGCCACGTCGAAGCCGCCTAGGGCAGCCAGACTCAGCGTGACAGGAGCAACAGCAGCAGCAGTTCCGCCGTCACTCATGATGTTGGTGAGGACTACGGTCAAGGCGAGTACGCCAAGCAACAGCCAACTTTCGTGCTCGGCAAATCCGAGGCCAAGCAGCGTTTGGGCCAGCCATTGGGCCGCACCCGTTGCCTGCATGGCTGCGCCCATGGTGAGCGCCGCACCGTAGATCAGGGGCACACCCCATGCAATCCGCCGGCGGGTGTCCACCCAGTCCAAGATGCCGAAGACGAACAGCAGCACGCTGCCGATGATGGCCACGGTACCAAGCCCCAAGGTGTCGCCGAGGAAAATCCACATGGCGACCGTGGCGGCAATGATGAGGAGCGTGCGCTGCTGGAACACGTTGAGCTTGTCCTCGGCCCCGGGCAGGCGGGCTTCGATGGGGTCTCGGGGGACCTTGAAAACTACCTTGAGAATCAGGTAGGTAACGGGGATGAGCGCGATGGTAATGGGGGTGGCGTGGAGCATCCAGTCGAGGTAACTAATCTTGATGCCGTAATCTTGGTCAAGGTACCCGAGCACGATGGCGTTGCGGCTGCCTGCACTAGGAGTCGCGAGGCCGGCGATGCCGGTGCCGAAGGCGATGGCCAGCATGTAGGACGCCGCAATGTTGCGTCGCTTGACAAGGCCGGTTGCCCGCAAGATGGAAAGCACCAAGGGAACCATCACGGCGGCGACAGCGTGGCTACTGATGATGGCGGCCGCAGCCGTACTGGCGGTCACAATGCCCAGCAGCAGGGTGTCCGTGCGGCCGCCGACCCGTTTCAGGAAGCGGGCCGCCAGGAGCCGGTCGGTGTCAGTCTTGGTTACGGCGTCAGCTAGAATCAGCGACCCGAGTAGGAAGAAGATGGTATCCTGCGCATACGGCCCCCAGGCCTGGTTCGGATTGTCCGCAATCCCCAGCACGACCAGACCGACGCCGGCTAGCAAGGCCGTGACGGGCAAGGGCAGGGCTTCCGTCGCCCACAGGAAGACGATGACGGCAAAGAGCGCCAGCGTTTGATGGCCGGCATCACTGAGCCCCTCAGGCGTTGGCAGGAGAAACAGGATTGCACCCAACAGGATGCCAATGGCAAGCTTGCGCAGGTTTCGCAGGTCGATTCCCTTGGGTTGTAGCACGGGGGCGCTCACTTGCGTACCACCCAGACGGGAACGCTGGAATGGCCAACAAGCCAACCGACCGTGCGGCTTCGGCCCGTGTGCATGCTGGCCTTGCCAATGCGGCTGAGGGCAAGCAAAGCCCCGTTGTCGCAAGCATACCGATGCAGCATGCGCGCCTTGGATGCTAGGCGGCCACGTGCTAGGACGTGATAGTCAACGCTCGCAACCCCCTCCTCCATCAGGATTGCGGCGCCCTCTTTGAGGAACGCGGCGGCGTTGTCGGCCCGCCCGGCGCGCGCGGCGTACACGAGGTCAATGGGTGCGTCGAGTTCCCGCGCCAGCCGGGCTATCCGGGCCAATGTCGCCCGCGGATGGCTTGTGCCGTCGTAGGGCACAATGATGGGCTTGTTGGGGCCGGGCAATTCCGCCACGCGACGCACGACGAAGCAGCTGCGCTCGCAGTGGTGGACGATGTCTCCGGCGATGCTTCCCCACAGGCCGAGGGACCCGGTGTGAAATCCGCCCAGGACCAGCACGTCGGCGCCTGATTGGAGCACTGCCTGGAAGAGCGATGTGTGAACGCTGCCGTAGGCGATGCGCTTGGAAATCTGCAGTTCCGGGTGGTGCGCGGCAAAGTCGTCCATGGCATCGCGCCCGACCCATTCCAGCGCTTCATCCATGGCACCGGTGGTTTGCTGCGCCGACGGGCCCAGCAAGTTCTCGTCCAAGACGTAGGTGGCGATGACCTCGGATGAGAACCGTTGTGCTAGAGCCACGGCGTAGTCGTTGGCCGCTGCAAAGGGCTTGGCCGGGTCGATGGGGACCAGGACGCGCTTGAACACACCAACGGACGTTCGCGGGGGGTTATCGGCGTGCCGGTGGCTGGTGGGCCCTATGGGCCCTGGCTGGCGCAGCGGTCCATGGCGGGGTCGGCGGCAGCCTGGAGCAGGAGCAAATTGGTTTTGCCTACAACATGGACGGAGTCGTCGAAGTCCTCGGGGGCGCCACCAAGTGCGACGACGTCGGTGGCATCCACGACGCGGAGACCAGGGTATCGGGTGCACGCCTGGTCCAGCAGCCCGATGGTTTCGGCGTGCAGGCGCTCGCGTGGCGTTACTTGATGCAGGCGGGTCAGCAGGTCGGGGTGCATGGGCGTCAGCAGCACCGTAACCGACAGGTTGGCGCCCGTCGCCGTATCAAGGATGTCTGCGAGGCGCGCCCGCCCATCGGGGTCCAAGTTGCGGAAGTAGCGGAAGTATTCGACGTGGCTGGGGAGCAAGTCAGACACCTTGCGAGGATTACCGGTTTGGAAGGTACCCTCGTCCCAGGCGATGCGTTCCGCCACCGGCCCGCCGTCGGGGTCGAAGGCGATGCCGGATTCCGGGTGGCCCTTCACGGTCAAGACGACGCTTCGCAGCATGTCTCGGTGATACGTGGGTGTTACGGCGTCGTATAGAGCCACGCTCAGGTAGTCCGTGAATTGGGCTGGCTCGTCATGGCGAGCGTCCAGCTCGGGCACGTTGTGTAAGCGCAGGCTACTGCTTGGTCCAAGCCGCAACTGGAAGAGGTCCAGGGCAAGGATGAGGTGCGACAAGTTGGCGCCTTGCGCCGAGTCCAGGGTGTAGCGCAGAATCGCCAGTTCGTCGTCGAGCTCGGCGCCGCCGACGGCATAATTGAAGCCGTTGGGAAAGCCGGCCGCCGCCATCATGACTGGATGGTACCCCTGACCCCGGCTTGAGCCCAACAGAAGCGTCTGGGGCAGCGGGTCGCGCGCCTGCCACAGCGTTGTTTTGGTTTCGTACTGGTTCGGCACCAAGGGTTCCAGTGCCTGGCCTGGAAATTCGCTCCATGGATTGATGGCAACGACCGCGCCCACCCAGCCGCTTCCGAGTACGAGGGCAAGGGCCAATGTGCTGGCCGTGAATTTGGCAACGGTCCAGTCAGGACTAGGGAGGGCCGCTTGGTCGCCGCTGTGTCTGGGTTCGGGGGTTGACATCATGCTAGAATTGGTAGTACAGGAACGGTGAGCCGCCGCGGCCCATGGCGACCAGGCAGGCGATGAGCAGCAGGGCAGTCAGGAAGGAGGTTCGACGGGACGCCGTGAAGACGCGGTGGGCCGTGGGCCGGACAACGGCCACAAAGGCCAGGCCGCCTGCCAGCCACAGCCAAAGCGGAGTCCAAGCAATCTGGCTGGCACGCGGAATCAACATGGCTGCGAGGACCCGAAATGCGCTTGGCACATCGGGCGCACGAAACAGTACCCAGCCCAGTGTGACCAATAGGAAGGTGGCTGCGCGTGCCGCTACTGCTGGCAGGCGGTCCCAGGCCGGCCGGGTCAAAGCATGGACAATCAGCAGGACGCCGTGATAGGCCCCCCACAACACGAAGGTCCACGCCGCGCCGTGCCACAGGCCGCCAAGCAGCATCACGATGCTGAGATTACGAAGCGTTGAGGCGGTGCCCGAGCGGCTGCCGCCCAGCGGAATGAACAGGTAATCGCGCAGGAACGACCCTAAACTAATGTGCCACCGACGCCAGAAATCGCTGGGGTCATGCGCCTGGTAGGGGGCGTTAAAGTTGGCGGGAAAGCGCAGGCCCAATAGCGCGCCCAGCCCCAGGGCCATGTCGCTGTAGCCGCTGAAGTCGAAGTACAATTGCAAGGTGTAACCAAGCGCCGCTTGCCAGGCCTGAAGGGTGTTTAGGGCGCCGCCCCGGGCCACCTCGAGCCACATAGGGTCAATGTGGCGGGCGATGGCGTCCGCCACGAGGACCTTCTTGGACAAACCAATGACAAACAGGATGGCGCCGTGGTTCCACAAGGATGCATCCGGGCGGCGAGGCAAGGAGTCAAGCTGCTTGTCCACCGTGCTGTAGCGAACAATGGGGCCGGCGACCAATTGTGGAAACAGGGTCACGAATGCCGCTACCTTCAGTGGGTCGCGGCTGGCTTCCACGCGGCCGCGATAGACATCGATGGAGTAGCTGAGCGTCTGAAATGTGTAGAAGCTGATGCCCACTGGCAAGAGAATATTCAGGTGCGGGGGGGCCACGTCGGCTCCCATGAGGTTGAGAAGCGTGCGCGCGTTGTCAACCAGGAAACCGGTGTATTTCCACACGGCCAGCATCCCGAGATTGAAGACGAGGCTCACTTGGAGCCACAGTTTGCGTGCGCGAAGGACGGTCGGGTCATCGGCGGCAGGGCCATCCGGATGAAGTGGCTCCTGGCCAGGCGCAGGGCCTGCGGCGGCCATCCGCCGAGCCGCGACATAATCAACCACGACGCTTGCCAACAGAAGGAAGATGAACCGCCAATCCCAGAAGCTGTAGAAGACCAAGCTCGCGGCGGTGATGAAGGCTAGTCTCGGGCGACCGGGCTTGATGAGCCAGTAGAGGGCCAGCACGACTGGCAGAAACAACAGCAGAAACGCATAGGTGTTGAACAGGGCCTCGAAGCCGAACCGAGAGACGATGTTGCGAATGACGTCATTCTCCAGGAGGCTCATGGCCAAGGCCGCCACGTCGGACGGTTGTGAAAGCCGTTGTCAAAGCAGCCGGGCGGTTCGTGTCAGGTGAGTGCTTCCACGGCCATGGCGATGGCGCCCGCCACCATGCCGGCGGCGACGACGCGTGACAGGCCCGTTGGGTTGAGGCGATGGGCCACCGCTACGCCGGCGGTGGAACCCGCCATGGCGACCAGCGCCAGCAGGATTCCCTGGGTGAAGCGCTCTGCGTCAGGCCAATTGAGCATGGATGCCCATGCTGCGTTCGTCCAAACCGCCACCAAGCTGGTGCCGACCGCTACGTGAATCGCTGTTCCAGCGAAGGCCAAGGCAGGCACGGTGACGATGCCGCCGCCGACGCCGGCGAAGCGACTCACCATGCCGGCGGCGAGCCCTGCGGTGAGGCCGGTCAGGGTTCGGCGCGGAAGGCGGCCTGGTGGTGTCGCGGGCTGGCCCTTGAGATTGGTTTGGTCCCCCGAGTCGTTTTGTCGTGCTGACGCGGGCACCGGCCGAACCAGGTTCCAGGCTGCGAGGCCGAGTACGATGGCAAACAGGAGTTTCAGCAGTGACGGCCGGATAAATGGGAAAGCAAGGGTGGCGGCT
>JBFJXH010000034.1:0-15471 GCA_041623215.1 Thermoplasmatota archaeon | reverse complement strand
CTCGCCACTTGACGGGCACTTGATGTCCATGCTCACGCACAGCGCCTCACGGCGAGCGTGGCCATCGGCGCCGGTGAAATCTAGATTGCCCGCCGTTTCAAGGACAATCTCATAGCCGTCGTCCAATAACCGGTTGACCAAGTCCCAGGCGTCTTTTTGCAGCAATGGTTCACCGCCGGTAAAGCAAACTTGTTTCGTCGGTTGCTCCCCGAGCCACGCCATTAAATCGTCCAACCCGCGCGTTTCTCCCCCCGTGAACGTGTAGGTGGCGTCGCACCACGAGCAGCGCAAATGGCATCCCGTGGAGCGAATGAACGCCGTCGGCAGGCCGGCCTTTCGACCTTCCCCTTGAATGGAGAAAAACGTCTCCGTGACCCTCACTCAGACCCTCCCCGTCATGTCTTGGTCCGGGGCGTCGTCGGGTCGGCCAACATGCTGGCATGGCCATTTCGATCGCTGGGTTTCAAGATGCCAAAGAGCCGGAGGATTACCGGGACGCCAAACAGGGCCAAGGTAATGGCCAGGCTTAGCGGCGTCGGGATATGGTAGCCATGGCCATCGTTGAACCATTCGTATTGCACGATGAGCTTGACTCCGACGTAACCTACGGCGATGTACGCCATGTGCTCAAGGACCGGCAGCCAATCCATCACGCGCGCCAGGTAAACGGCCGCCAGCCGCAGGAACAGAATTCCCAGGCCGCTGGCCACGATGATGAGCCAGATGTTGGGAGTGAAGGCGACCGCGACTACCACTTGGTCAATGGCGAACGCTAGGTCCAACAACTCGATTTGGATGATGGTGGCCCAAAAGACAGGTACGCCCATGCGGGCCCAAATGGAGCGATCCGCCGAAACGGTCTGGTGGTCATCCGTGCCCCGTGCCAAGTGGATGAAGTGCTTGACACCAATGTAGACCAGGTAACCTCCGCCGGCAAGCTTGAGCCACGGATTCTTGATCAGCCACGCCGCTAAAGCAATCGCCGAAAACCGCAATGCGTAGGCCCCAACGAGACCATACGTCAGGGCCTTGCGTCGCTGGCTGACCGGCAAGCGCCGTACCATCGCCGCCAAGATGGCCGCGTTGTCAAAGGAGAGCACAGCCTCCAGAAGGAGCAGCGTGAGAATGATGGCCATGCTCTCAACGAACGTCACGGTGGTCTCCTTCTCTGCGCGCTAAGGCTCGTGGTTCCTAAGCGGTTTGGTAGGGTACAGCGTCTTTGACGCCGGCTGCTTCAAACCCACGCTGGCGTAGCACACACGACTCACACGTGCCGCAGGCAGCGCCGGTGTCGTCGGGGCCACGGTAGCAGCTCCAGGTGTGTTGCATGGGTGCGTTGAGGTCACGACCCGTTTCCACAATCTTCTGCTTGGTCATTTCCAGCAAGGGGGCATTAATCCAGAAGCGCCCGCCGGATTCGACGTTGTGTTTGGTAGCAAGGCGTGCCATGGCCTGGAAGGCATCGATGTATTCGGGGCGACAGTCGGGATAGCCAGAGTAATCCAACGCGTTCGCGCCAATGAAGATGGCCTGCGCCTCTACCACTTCCGCGTAAGCCAAGGCTAGTGACAGGAAGACGGTGTTTCGTGCCGGGACATACGTGACCGGGATGTCATCGCCGATGGTGGCATCGTCGTCGGGGGCATCGGGCACATCAATCTCGCTGTCCGTTAGTGCCGACCCGCCCAGGTCGGCCAACGGGACTTGCAAAATCTTGTGCTCTTCGACGCGCACGGCATTGGCAACGCGCTTGGCGTACTCGAGCTCGTAGCTGTGGCGTTGCCCATAATCGAAGCTCAAAGCAAAGACCCGAAAGCCGTCGCAGCGAGCGATGGTGGCGGCGACACACGAATCGAGGCCCCCGGATAGGAGGACGACCGCTTTCTTCTGCACGGGCGCGGGAATCCGCCAACGGTCATAACGGCTGGGGGCCGCCGGAGATTGGTTCCCTCGTTGCAGAAGTCATGGACGCCCCCTTCCCGCGCGGCCAACCACGCCCCCGTCGGCAGCTAGGATTCGCCCGACTCGGTAACGCGGACACCCGCTTCATCGCTGTACCAGGCGCCCTTGCCGTATCCTTCGTCCACACCAATCTCTACGAAGGCAGTGTCCGTTTTGAAGTGAGTTCGGCGCATGAATTCTTTGTAAATCCACTTCGCCAGGTCCTCGGCCGTGGTGCTGGGAATGTCCAGCATGGCGCAGTCTTGGCGGGGGAACGTGAAGCGTTTGGGCTCTCCAGTGTAGGGGTCCGTGACCCGGAAGGCAACTTCTTCGTCACCCACCCGGAGGTCGCTGTAGTGATTGCTTTGCGTCGGCACCAGCACCAGGTGGTCAATGTCGTCGCTGATGGCCTTCAGGACCTCCGCGATGACGCCGAAGTCAAGCACGATGCCCCATTCGTCTTGGTCGCCGCGCATCCGAAGGTGGATGGCGTAGGTGTGGCCGTGCAAGCGGCCGCACTTCTTGTGCTCCGGCGTAATGTGGGCCGAGCTGAAGCGAATGCCCTTGCGCCAGCCGTCGATGCGAAGCTCCATCATTGGGCCGTCGAGGCCCGGCGGCCGTAAAAACGGGGCCTTCCTGGCCGCCCCGTGGACCCGGCGTGCGGCATCCTCTGGACGGTGCTTGTGGCTTTCAACTTGGGCGGCCTCATCGTGATTCGCTATGACAAGCGCATGGCGTCGCTTCATCGCAAGCGTAACGACGGCCACGACCGCATCCCCGAAACCGGCCTTCTGTTGCTTGCCGGCGTAGGTGGGTGGGTAGGGCAAGCGATTGGCATGGCCGTGTGGCGGCATAAGACCCGCAAGGTCCGCTTTCTTGTGCGGTTTTGGGCCATGAGCATCCTCGGCACGGTGGCGTGGGTTGGGTGGTTCGCCGTCGTCGGCTGTTGGTCGCTATAAGCGCCGCCGGGGTGGCCGGGGCGTGACTGCGGCACCCGATGTGCAGAATTTCGATGCCAACCGGCCGTTTCGCTTGACCCGTGTAGGTGTGAAGGGCGTCGTCAAGCCGGTGCGAATTCATCGGCCCGACCAGGCGCCCCATGATGCCACAGTGACTTTCGACATGACCGTGGACCTCCCGGCCACTCAGAAGGGCACGCACATGAGCCGCAACCTGGAAGCTCTGGCGGATGTGCTAGACGCGCAGATTGTGGACCGCGAAGCAAGTAGCCTGGAGAACCTGTGCGCCCGCATCGCCTCGGCCCTGTTGGAAAAACACGACTACGCAACGCAAGCCCACGTGGCGGCGCGCACCACCTTCTTCTTGACCCGCACAAACCCCGGAGGAAAACCCACGGTGGAAGGCTACGGGCTCATGGCGAAGGCCCATGGGGCTCGTGACGCTGCGGGCAACACTGCACCGCCGGCGCGCCGCATCGGTGTCGAAGTGGTGGGCGCATCTGCCTGCCCTTGCGCCATGGAGACCGCCCGGGCCACGTTTGCTCAAAGGGGGTTCACCGTCCCCGACGACATTCCCTTCATTACGCACAATCAACGCAACATTGTCAAGTTGCAGGTGGACGTGCCGGAAGGCCGCGACATCGAGGCGGCAACGCTCGTTGATTTGGCCGAGGACGCCCTGTCGGCGCCCACGCATGGCCTTCTGAAGCGCGGCGACGAGGGGGACCTGGTAATCCAAAGCCACCACGACCCCAAGTTCGTCGAGGATGTGGTTCGTGAAGCCATCCACTTGGTACTCGAACGGCTGGACTTGCCCGCTGAGGCGTGCCTGTTTGCCAGCAGCGAAGCCGAAGAATCCATCCACAAGCACAACGCCTACGCGGAGCGGTGGACGACCATCGGAGAATTGGAAGCATGACCAAGAGGCCCCATGGCCGCTTCACCGTGTTCTTGGACCGCGACGGCGTCTTCAACGAAGACCCGCACCAAGCGGGTCGCTTTCCCTTCCACATCCGGCATCCGCGGCATTTGCACTTCCTGCCTGGGGCCCTCGAGGCCTTCGCCGACCTGAACCGCCCCGATGTCCAGACAGCGCTGGTGACCAATCAGCCCTTCGCGTTGACCATGCTAGTGGGGCTGAAGCGCGTCCTCGACCATCTGGAGAATGAGGTGGCCCTCCACGGCGGCCGCTTGGACCGTATCGAAGTCGCACGGGCACCCTTCCCACACCGCCGGCGCAAGCCCGGCCCCGGCCTGCTCGAGGATGCGGCGACGTGGTTTGCCGAGGGGGGCAGCCCAGTTGACAAAGAGCGGGCCGTGATGATTGGGGACAAGGTCCGCGACGGCGAAGCCGCCTTGGCGTACGGCGTTCGCGCCATCTTGCTTCGCACGAGCAGCGATGTACCAAAGGTGGAGGCATGGGCTGCCACACAAGGCGACCGCGTCCTCGTGGTGGATGACCTTCGCGCCGCCGTGGATGCAGTGTTGGCGTGGCTGTAGGCCGCCGCATCGACAACGATGCCTTCTACGGCAACCCGATGACGGCCGGCAAACCCGGCATTCACTGGACACACTAGTGGGTTCTGCCTGAGTTGCCCTTCGCCGCCTTGCTCCTGGGCCTAGGTTTCTTGGCCGGGTTTGTGGACCAAGCAAGCCTCGCGATCCAGATTGCCACGGCGTCATTTGCCAACCCCTAAGTCCCGGCCACCGCCATGACCAGCCATGGATGTACTCGACGCCGGCGTCTTTGTAGCCAAGTTCGAGGCCACGACGCCCAAAGGCCTGCGGCCGGTGCTGTGGGGGCCGTTGCAGACGAAAGAGATGGGACTTGACGATTGGACGGTCCAAGACGGCGGCGAAACGGGCTTCGTGATGCACCATGCCGGGTCCACCACGGCGGCCGGCCGCGTCCATGCAACCCTGATTGTGGTCCGCCGGCTAGCCAAGGCATTTCTGACCGTGTATTTCGGCGGCTACCCGTCGGATGTGCCTGAAAGCCAACGCCGGCTCGAGGCGCAAAAGGTTGTGTCCGATGCAGAATTGTACTTGGGCCGACTTGCCAAGGAGGCGGTGAATTTCCAGTTCCAAGGGGAAATTTCACTCGTGGACAATCGGCCCGATGCTGCCGAGCTGGCCGCGCCTGCACCACCCCGCCTCGAGCCCGCCGGCGCAGACCCGCGCCCGTCGTCCGGCGGCATTTGGGAAGTATAGGCCCACGCTCACTCCGTCCGCTTGCTGGCTCCTGGAACCATTTGATAAACGAGGGGTGGCTCGGGGAGGCGTGCGGTTCC
The DNA here is from genome assembly GCA_041623215.1 of Thermoplasmatota archaeon. Classification (GTDB taxonomy): domain Archaea; phylum Thermoplasmatota; class E2; order JACPAO01; family JAHFTW01; genus JBFJXH01. The sequence continues at coordinate 10,280 of JBFJXH010000034.1, read as the reverse complement.
AGCTCCGTGCGCTTGCACTTGTCGCCCTGCTCGGCGCATCGGGAGCTGTTAGCGCGTCATCCGACTGGGCCGATTCGCACGACGGCGAGCCCTTTGACCGTATCACCGCCACGGATGCCACGGTCGCTGGCCCCCTGCACACATTCCACTTTACCAGCCGCCATTCAGGCGGACCCGAGGGAATCTCGGTGCGCGGTTCGGCCAAGCTGATCGAAGTGCAACAGGACGGGGCGACGGCGGCGACCAGCATCCAGGGCGTTGGCTCACCTACGCCACCAGACCAATGGAGCACCACCTCTATCCTGCATGAAAACGCCAACATCACCATTGCCAGTAACGCGGGCCTCGTGCATGTGTATGGCATTCCCGTGGCAGGCGCATCCTGGCCCCATGTGGCATCGCAAGACGCTCGCCTCCGGCTCGGCATCGCGGACGTGCCGGAATCGGACACATTTGCCGGCCGGGACCGAACGAGTCCGCCCGGCAACCAAGCCATTCAGGTCAGTTCACTCCAGACCACGTGGATTGTGACCGGATCGCTTCGCCTGCGACTCCATGAAACCACCACGGCGATTTCGGACGCGGAGGGACAAAGCTACTATTGGTCTGGGCAGCGCGACAAGCCGTACGTCCATGGCGCTCCGTTGCAGTCAACTGACCACGTCGAAACTTGGCTGCTCCTCCACAACGCTACTTTGGTGTTTACCGGCACGGCCGAGCATGGCCAGTGGTTTCTCGAAGAGGCGCAACTGGCGGTCGATGGGATGGTCGCGGGCCATGCCACGCCGCAGGGCCTGGAGCCCGAAACCATCTGGAGCGCCGAGCATCAGAGCACCCGCGGTGGCCGGTACGACGTCCAACGGGCGGGGCAACAATTGTCCATTCGGCCGATGGCGGAGGAGACCCAGGCCGCGGCTTCGCCGCTGGGCGGTGAGGCACCGATTGCCACGCTGACGGGCTCATTGTCCGCGGCCGGCATTGCCTTGGCGGCCGTGCTTCTGGTGCTAGTCCTCACGCGAGCGAGTCGCCAACGCAGGCTGCGCGCTATGACTGCCGCTCTTCGCATGGGCGACCACCGCGCCGTGCTAGGCGAAGCGCTCCGCCTGCGTCGACCGGGCCCGCACGAAATTGATGCTTGGACCATGGAAGCTACGGCAGCCCTCCGAGACGGGCAGCTTGAACACGCAGAAACGGTGCTGGCCCGGGGCGGTACGTGGCCGGGCGTAGCTCGCGCCACGCAAGAATTTCTGATGGCCAGTATCTTGGCTCGTCGCGGGGACGCCGCCGGTGCGCGCGTGTACCTGGACAGAGCCTTGACCCTGGGCCCCCATTTCCTAGGCGGCGCCGAGTCAGACCCCTGGTTGCACCGACTAGTCGGGCCTCCCCAGGAGCCACCAAGTCCGTCAGCGCGAGACCCCGCCGGCGACATCAGTGTCGCCTAGCGCTCGACCACGGTTCTTGACCACCACCTCTGCCGAGTACACTCAACGTTTTATAGAGGCCCTTTGTCGGCCGCCCCGCCGTAGGAGGGACACCCCCGTCCCGCCCGCACTACGGAGGTGAAACCATCGCAGATGAACAATTCGTGACAGCCGTCGCCAAAGCCCTCGAAGAGGGTAAGGCGCTTGAGCGCAAGTTCACGCAGTCCGTCGATGTGGCAATCACCCTGAAAAATGTCGACATGAACCTGCCTAAGAACCGCATCGACGAGGATGTCATCCTCCCGAAGGGTCGAGGCAAGCAGGCAAAAGTCGGCGTCTTTGCTCAGGGTGAAGGTGCCAGTTTGGCAAAGAATGTGGCCGACGTGGTCATTCAGCCGGACCAATTCGAAGACTTGCAAAAGGACTCCCGCGCGTTCAAGAAGACGGCCAACAACATGCACTACTTCTTGGCCGAGGCCCCCCTCATGGCCCAGATTGGTAAGAGCCTGGGTATCGTACTCGGTCCCCGCGGCAAGATGCCGCGCCCTATGCCCCCTGGTGCTGACCCGTCCGGCATGATTGAGAACCTTCGCAACACCGTGAAGGTTCGCTCCAAGGACAAGCTCTGCTTCCACGCCTTCATTGGCTCCGAAGACATGAGCCCCGAGGACCTGGCCGACAACCTTGAGGCCATCATGGGCCGCATTGAAGGTCGGCTGGAGCACGGCCGCATGAACGTGGCCGCTGTGTACGTCAAGACCAGTATGGGCCCCAGTGTGAGGTGCATCTAATGGCGCACGTCGCCCCCTGGAAGAAGGATGAAGTGGCCAAACTGGCGAAGCTCCTCAAGGAGAACCCCGTCGTCGGCGTGGCCACCATCAGCGGCATTCCCGGCCCCCAAATGGCCGAGATGCGTGCAAGCCTTCGCCAGGATGTCCACATTGTCGGCGTCAAGAACCGACTCGTCCGTCTCGCCATTGCCGAGGCCGCCAAAGAGCGACCTGGCCTGGAAGAACTGACGGACAAAGTGGACGGCCAAGTGGCTCTCTTGGCCACCGGCATGAACCCCTTCAAGCTGTTCAAGCAACTGGAAGCTGGCGCGACGATGGCTCCCGCCAAGGGCGGCTCCGTCTCACCCAGCGACATCACCGTCGAGAAGGGACCTACGGCCTTCGGCCCTGGCCCCATCGTTGGTGAATTCCAGAAGGTCGGCATCCCGGCCAAGATTGACGCTGGCAAAGTCGTCATTCAGAAGACCGTCACCCCCGTCAAGGCGGGCGACGTCATCAGCAACGACCTTGCCACCATGCTAGCCAAGCTGGAAATCAAACCGGTCCAGCTGAAGATCAACCTACAAGCGGCCTTCGACGATGGCACCCTGTTCACGCCCGACGTGCTGGACATCGACGAAGAAGCTACGCTCGGCCAAGTGGTCCTCGCGGCCCGCACGGCCTACGAGCTTGGCTTGGCAGCCGCTTGGCCCACCAAGCAAACCATCCGCGAACTGATGGGTCGCGCCTACCGCGCCACCCACAGCGTTGCCTTGGATGCAACGTGGGTCACGGCCGACACGGCCGAAGAACTCGTCGCCCGCGCCTACAAGACGGCGGTCGCCGCCGCCATCGAGTACGGCGTCGACATGGGAGACAACCAAGACGCCACCGCCGAGGCCTATGCCCGCGTGCTTGCCAGCATTGGCAAGACCGAAGGCGACCTCAGCGATGGCGCCAAAGAACGCCTGTCCAACCACCTCGGCATCCTCAGCGGTGCCGCTGCGGCTGCTGCAGCACCTTCGGGTGACGCGGCTGCCGAAGCGCCCGCTGAAGAGGAAGAGGAGGAAGAAGAAGTGACCGAAGATGAAGCAGCCGCCGGACTGGGTGCGCTGTTCGGATAACCCAAGGAGGAAACAACCATGGAATACGTCTACAGCGCCCTGCTCCTGCACAGCGCTGGCAAGGAAGTCAGTGAAGAGACCGTTACCGCCACCCTCACCGCCGCTGGTGTTGAGGTTGACGGTGGCCGCGTGAAGGCCCTCGTCGCCGCCCTCGATGGCGTCGACTTCGAGGCTGCCATCGAGGCCGCCACCGCTGCCCCTGTGGCCGCTGTGGCCGCTGCACCCGCTGCCGCCGCTGGCGACGCCCCTGCCGCCGAAGCCGCTCCCGAAGAGGAAGAGGACGACGGCGTCAGTGAAGAAGAGGCCGCTGCCGGCCTCGGCGCCCTGTTCGGTTAAGCACTGAATGAGGAGCCGCACCGGGAGGGGCGGAAGCGAGCCGTGCTTGCACGGCTGGCGACTGCCGCTGCCGGCCTCGGCGCCCTGTTCGGTTAAGCACTGAATGAGGAGCCGCGCCGGGAGGGGCGGAAGCGAGCCGTGCTTGCACGGCTGGCGACTGCCGCTGCCGGCCTCGGCGCCCTGTTCGGCTAATCACCGCAGCGTGGCAACGCGACTTCACAAACCGCCTTCGGGCATCTTTTCCCACTCCATCTCATTCTCCTAATTTTTGCCCCGCCGGCCCCGGCGGTAAACCCCATAACCACCGTGCATCGTGGACGTTCGATGCGAGCCTTGTTCGTGCTGGTGGTCACGGCCCTACTAGTGCCATCGGCAGCAGCAGCGCCTTACCTGCAACACCAAGTGGATGCAGGGCGGACCGGTAATTCATCAGACCCCGGACCCAGCACAATGGACCTCGGATTGCGTGCGGACCTGCTCGGCGACCGGGCACCGTGGGGCATTCCGTTGATTTTGGAATCCGGCGTTTACGCCTTGCAGGTAGACTACGTGTTCCCCGCAGGTGATCCGGCGGATGCTGCCACTGACATGGGGGCGGGGCTGCCAACTGAGCCACGGATTGAACGCCTTGACCCCACCACCGGAGCCGTGCAACGCTGGCACGAACTGGATGAACTGCAAGGCGCGTACAGTTGGGCCTCTGATGGCGAGCGCATTTTCGTCGTGGGCCCCAACCGCATCGTTGCCGTGGATGTGGCGACGGCGCAAGTGGTTTGGGCCACGGACGTGTTTGCCGGGGTGGTGGACTCCGATGCACTCGAACTGTGGTGCCGCCCCCCGGCGGTGGAAGTGACCCAGCACCGGTTGGTGGTGCTTTGTTGGCGGGATGAGCCTGCGCAGACCTTACTCACATCAAGCGTCGGCCCCCACTATTCCCTGCATGTGCTTGACACCGTGAGCGGAGAGCTTGTCTGGGAGCGCGCGCCGGATGCAACCAATCCGGACGATCGAGAACATATGGGGACCGGTGGCGCGCCCGGCGGACTGGCCGTATCCGCGGATACGGTCTATGTGTTAGACCGGCCCGCCCACGGGTGGGGCGACGACCGGCTGATGGTTTACGCCTTCAGTCTAGAGACAGGAGACTTGGTTGCCACTTGGGTCCCCCTGCCGGTTGCTGGGGCTTTGAGTTTGGCCGACCCGCCGCAATCGCCATTGGCCATGGTCTACAACCAATGGCGTGAGTCGTCCCTCGCCGTGCTCGGCGAATGGGTAGCGGTTCGCGGTTTTCAGCTCTCCACATCTCGGTTTGTTGACGGCGCGTTCCAGAATCCATCGCACCGCTTCATTCCCGGGCAAGCCAGCCCTTCGCAGGAAGGGAGCAATGGCCTTTGCTGCCAAGATGGCCCAATCGGAATTGTGGCTGGCGGCGAAGTTATCACGCCATTCTATGGCTTTGTGCACGGCTACAGCCTGGAGCAGCAAAGGTGGATGCGCGCGGCCGACATGCCCAGCGACCTGGACGACGGTGGAAGCGGGTCCATGCTGACAGCTGGTGGACGATCCTACATCTTCAGCGGAGACCGCGACACCATCATGCCGCTACGACTCGACGACTTCACGCCGGAAGACCCGGTGCCCATGCAAGCCAACCCGGCCATACGCGGCCCAACCGTCCTGGCCGGTGTCGGTGAGCGCATGCTCGTCGTAGCCGATGGCGAAGGGACGGTGAGCATCTACGGCGACATCCCCGCGACCATCGCCATTGACGTCGCCATCAACGGGGACTACGGCCCCTTGGACACACCCGTATCCCTGGACCTTTCGGGAAGCCAGCCGGGATCCATGGGATCAGACATTGAATTTCGCGTCGATTGGGGCGACGGGTTGGTGACGTACTGGACGGCGGCCAAGGTATTGGAGCACGCGTACGACACGGCGCAGGACTTCACCGTCACGGTGCACGCCCGCAACGCACAAGGGCAGCAAGCGACGCAAACCATCGTGCTTCACCCAGGCCAACCGGCCCCAAACAACCCAACGTTCCTGGAAGCCCGCTTCTCCCCGGAGCACCAGGAATCCACCTTCTTCGTCCTAGGTCTCTTGATTACGCTGACTGCAGCGGGCTTCGCCACCATCCGTCTGGGTCGGCGGCGTGCTAGGCTGCGGCGCGAACTCCAGCACGTGGATACCATCGCCAGCCAACACGGCGGCAATCCCTTGTCCCTCCACCGGGCCATGGCGGACCGCCGCGAATACGCCAAGACGCTGCTGGTTGCCGGGCGTTTGGATGAAAGCCAATTCGCGGTATTGGAGCGCCACATTGACCAACGCGCTGCCGGCGGTCGGTTGGAATCGCTGGAACAGGATTTCCCGTTCTTGCCTATGAGCTTGGCCGCCACACTGCACCGCATTCTAGACGATGGCCGCGTTACCAAGTGGGAACGAGCAACGTTCATGGAAGCGCTAGCCAGTGACGACTTGCTGACGGCGGCGCAGAAGCGCCTCGTAGCCAGCCGCATTGAGGCATGGTTTGACGAGGACGCTTGACCGGCCCAGACCAGGCTCGTCGCTGCTCGGGACCAACGGCGACGCGGATGCCGTGGCGGCGCTGATTGAGGCATCCAACCGGCGCCGGTGAGGCGGTCGGCTACCTCACGGGGTGCCCTGGCGACGCGCCTGCCAGCGGTCGGCAATGACGCCGCCAAGGACGAATGCAACCACGACCGCGACCGTAATCGCAGTGCCCGCAAACGGGTGGACAGCCCGCGACGCCGCAAGAAGCGTGTCGAAGCCGATGACCCACATGCCGGTGCCAATGACGACGCCCGCAACAACAGGAGCGATGAGGGCCCTCGTGCGGATTCCGGCGAGGCGACCCACGACGGCGGCAATGAGCGGGCCATTGAGTAGGAACGGCACAAGCAGAAACACGTAGATGCCCAGGGGGCCCCATTGACCAACCCAGCCTTCGTGGCGCTCAGCCGCCGCCTGCCAGCTGCGAAGCTTCGTCATGACGAAGTTGTCCGCGTCGCGGTGCTTGTGCAGCGCCCAAAGGAAGATTGGGTACGTGAGACTGGCCGCCGCTAAGTCCTGCCACGCAAGAAGCGGCCATGTCTGCCACCAAGGCAACCCCGCTTCCAATGCTACGGCGATGCCCGATTCACGGCCAGCCGTAATTTCAGCCGCGGCACCCGCCCATGCCGCGCGCCCCCATGCCGGAAACAGGATCGTCCAGATGACAAGCCCCGCAAGTTCAATGGCCAGCAGTGCGGCGCCGATGAGAATGCCCAGGCGTTCGCCGGAGCGAGGTAAGCGTTCAAGCATCCTTCTTGCCGGCGCGGGATTTCGTCGCGGCCGGCGGGGGGTCTTTGACGGCGGCGGGCGGGGCGGCGGTGGCATCGAGGGCACCCACCATGGGGTCGAGGTAGTCTGCTTCCCACACCTTGAGGACCGACAGGAGAACACCTACCAGCAGCGGGCCAAGGAAGAGCCCGACAAAGCCGAAGGCGGCCACGCCGCCCAGTACGCCAATGAGGACGAAGAGCGGGTGAATGTCTGCTCGGTCGCCAATGAGGCGCGGGCGAATGAGGTTGTCCACTTGGCTCACCACGACAACGCCCCAAATGATGAGGAATACGCCTTGCCAAGTGTCGCCTTGCGACAGCAAGAAGATGGCGGCCGGCAGCCAAACGAGGAAAGCTCCGATGACAGGCAGGAGGCTGAGAATGGCCATCACAGCCGCCCATAGCACAGCTCCTTCAAGACCCGCAATCAGAAACCCAATGCCCCCCAGGGCGCCCTGGATGAGGCTGGTCATGATTTGGCCGACGAAGACCGCATTGAGGCCATTTTTTGCCTCGTGCAGGAGAAAATCTACGTGCGTGGCAGGCATGGGTGCCGCGCGGCGCAGGTAGGCGGCCAGACGTTGGCCATCCACGAGGACGTAGTAAAGGACGAACAGGATGACCGTGAAGGCGATGGCAATGTCGCCCACGAATCCTACCAAGGCTCTACCCACCTTCCGCAAGGCATCGTTCAAGACCGGCTCAATCTCGCCCCAAATCTGGTCCATGGTGGCATTGCGCTGCTCGGCCGTTTGGCCGGGGAGCAACACCTCCAGGGCGGATTCGAGGGACGCTTCGGCTTCGCCACTTCGTACCGTCTGCGATATCTCTTGCACATCGCTTGCAAGCGCAAATCCGAGCGCCACGAGGGGCACCGTGACAATCAGAAACAGCGTACCCATGGTGGCAAAGGCCGCCACGCGATTGGGCAAAAGGCGCTCCCAGAACTTGTCGATGGGAAGGGCAAGAACGGCCACGAACAGGCCGACCATCATGTAGATGAGAAACGGCTTGAAGACCGTATACGTCAGGTAGGCAATGCCCGCCAGCAACAGCAAGAAGAACGCCTGGCTTTGGCGATTGGGGCGCTCAGGGAGCCGCTGCACAAGACGGGAAGTGGCGGGATGCACTAAAGCCAGTCGGCGACGACGCAGGTCCAACGCAAGCGCTAGGAGACCGGGTACGGGGCGCCGCGTTTGCTATCAACGCTGCACCCGTTACGGCTAGGCCTTGCTGTGCGCTTCACAGATGCGCACGAAGTTTTCGAACATGGTCACGCCCGCCTGCGTGTGCTCCACCTCGGGGTGGAATTGTAGGCCGAACAAGGGACGCTCGTTGTGTCGCATCACTTGTACCGGACAGGTTTCCGAGTGGGCAAGCACCCGAAAATCATCCGGCACCCGAGATACTTCGTCATGGTGACTCGCCCAGACGGTGCTTCGCTCCGGCACGCCTTCTAGGATGTCGCCTGGGTCCGTCACGACCATTTCCACGGCACCAAATTCGGGCGGATCTCCAGGGGCTGCTTCTCCGCCAAAGTGGCGAGCCATGAATTGGAGACCGGCGCAGATTCCCATGATGGGCACATCCAGACCGTCCAGATACTCGCCGCAAAGCCCCAATTCGCCATCGACGCCGACGCGGGGCGCACCGCCAGATAGAAGCAGGCCATCCAGTTGGGCATCTTGCAGCTCGGCCAGCGGCGTTTGGTTGTCCACCATCTTGGTGTCCTGCTTGAGATACCGCAGGACGCGCCACTCACGGTGGGTCCATTGGCCGCCATTGTCGATGACCCAGATGCGCATGACGCGGCGAATCCGCACGCCGATTTAGGGTTGCAGGACCTAGTTTGGCGAGAAGATGTGCGACACATGGCGGCGCGGCAGAGCCGCAAGGGGGGCCGGCCCCGTGCGATACCATCTTGAGCGCTGGCCATTAGCGTGCTTCATGCGAGCAGCCTTGGGCGCTTTGCTGGCAATCGCCATCGTCGCAGCAGGATGCCTAGGCGCCAGCGAGCCAGACGACGCCAACGGCGCCCCCAGTTCCTTTGCCATGCCTGCTTTGGATGTGGGTTCCTCGGCCGCCGCGTGGCCACGGCTCGAGGCCGATCTCTTGGGCTGCAAAACCTTCAACACGTTCTTCATCGTTGATTATGACCAAACGGACGCGTGGTTGCCGCCCGGTTTTACGCCGCGTGACCTGGCCGGGTTCCTCTTCTTCACCCCCGTCATTTATGGCCAAACGCTAGCACACGTTGCCGTCCTTGAGTGTGAAGAGAGCCCGTGGGGCCCGGTGCGCGTCGGCATGGTGGGCTTCTTTGTCCACGCGCCAGACATCCCCGAGGCTGGCGACGCCGAATTCCATTTTTTCAATGCTTTACAATTCTCGGATGCCCCGGCGCTCTCCGGGACGTTGGAGGACGAATTGGGTTGGCCGGTGCAGCCCCTGGCCCTGCAATTGATGACCGAGGCAACCGGCGACACGCCGCTGCCGGTTGTTCCCGGTGCGCCCTCCCCGGACCGCGCTGGCGGATTCCAGGGGGAAAGTTCGGGCCAAGGCATGTTTGACCTTGCCGCGATGGCGGTGTATCCGCAGGGTTTCGACGAGCCGCCACTGCTTCGTTTCTGGCATCAATTGGACGCGGGCTTGGCCTACAGCGAGTTCCCGCTTCCCATGCGGACGGTTGCGGCCGGCCCACTCTATCGGTGTGATGTCACCCCCGGTTCACCCCTGCATGCGGTGGTAGGAGAGGTCGACTGTGGGCCTGCGACCGGCGATCCGTTCGACTCCTTTGGCTTGGTCTTTCCGCGCCACGATTTACGCGACGTGACCTTTGCCAGCCTTCCAGGACGTGACGCCAGCCGGCCCGTCTCTCTCGGCTGAGACTGCCTACCCCCTTTACGCCAAGGTCCCTCCAAGAAGCGATGAAGGGGGTCATTTCCATGGCGGCCATGGCAGCAATAATTTCTGGTTGCCTGGGGGCCGCGGAGGTGCCTACGAGCGCTGATGCCTCCGACCCCATGGAGGCCAGGCAATCCTTGCCACCTGCAAAAATCGTCGTCGCAGACTTGCTAAACTGTGAGACGGTGATGGGGCTCCTCTTTGTGGACAAGGCGCACACAGACCCCTGGCTCCCTCCTGGGTTTCACGCCCGAGACACGAGTCAATTTCTCATCCACTCACCACTCTTCTACGGCCAGACCTTTGCCCATGTCACAGCGACGCAATGCGACACGCCAGACGGGCCAGCGCATCAGGTTCGGGCCGGATTTTTTGTCGAGG
>JBFJXH010000033.1:0-15876 GCA_041623215.1 Thermoplasmatota archaeon | reverse complement strand
TGACCGAACCAGCGGCTCAATGCCTAAGTGCCGGTAAGCCAAGCGCCCTTTGTGGACCATGCGCGCCAGGTGCCCCTCTTAGGCCTCAACGGGCAGGCGGACCTGGCGGCAGCACGAGTCTTGGTCATCGGCGCGGGGGGCCTTGGGTGTCCGGTTGCGTCGGCCCTCGCCGCCGCAGGCATTCGGCGACTCACGGTCATGGACCCCGACGTGGTAGAGGAATCCAATCGCCACCGCCAACTCCTGTATGGGCCCAAGGACCTTGGACAACCCAAGGCGCGCCTAGCCAAGCGGCGCCTCGAGGCTTGGTTTCCAGATTGCCATGTAGACGCCGTTCAGGAACTGTTTGAGCCTGCCAACGCGGCCACGCTGGTACGTGCCCATGACCTCGTCATCGAGGGTACCGATACCGCCGAGGCACGCTACGCCGCTAGCGACGCTTGCCAAGAGGCGGGAATCCCACTCGTCACCGGCGCGGTCGAGCGATGGCACGGACAAGTGGCCTTCCTGTTGCCTGGCCAGGGATGCTATCGTTGCCTTTGGCCTGAGCCCGGCAATGCCCCCAATTGCGCGGAAGCAGGCATTGTGCCGACGCAGACCGGTCTCGTCGGCCATTGGATGGCCCAGGTTGCCTTGCAGTACCTGGCCGGATCAAGGGCCGCAGAGCCGGCGCTGTGGATTCAAGATGGGCACGAAGGAAGTATGGGGCTGGTTCCCGTTCAGGTGCGACCCTCTTGCAAGTGCCAAGACGGCGGCGCGACGCGCGCGGCGGCGGCGCCAAACGCCGGGATTCCGCCACGTGGACGGCTTGACGTCGCTAATCCTCAAAGCCCCAGTCAAGATGCGCCAAGCGTGATTCCGGAAACGACCCCTCATGACCTGCGGGCGGCGTTGCAGCAAGGCGACGAAGCGCTGTTTGTACTCGATGTGCGCGAGAATGATGAGCGCGCACGCATCCACATTGAAGGCGATCATGCACATATTCCGCTCATGCAGGTGCCGGATCGGATGTCCGAGCTGCCAAAGTCTCGCCGTATCGTGGTCTATTGTGCGGTTGGTGGACGCTCGGCGCAAGCGACGGCCTTTCTGCGCCAACAAGGCCTCGACGCCGTCAATTTGCATGGTGGCATGCACGGTTGGCAGGCGACCGCACCCCCTGCTTGATGGCCCGCTGGGCCGGCCTTCCCACGTGGTGGGCCGCGCTTCGGGTGCGCGCTTCGCCCCTAGGGTGGTATTTAGAAGACACCGTGCCATGAAGCCGCATGAAGCGTGTGGTAGCAACGGCCATGGCCGCGATGATGGTGGCGCTCGCAGCGCCGGTCATGGCAGGAGAAGAAACCAAGCCTTGGGCAGATTGCAGTTGGGGCGCGGTCGATTTTGACCCGGCCACAGGCTACGTTTCCGGTGTCATCGAGATTACACACCACGATGGTACCACGGTCAGCGGCGTTGCGGCCTACCCGGCGTGGCTGACGCCCACCAGCGACATTGAATCCATTCCGTTGGTTGTGTTCGCGCACGGGTATGGCCACACTGTGTTCAAGTCATGGTGGTCCAACGTCAACGAAACCGCCGCGCGCGGTGCCTTGGCAATTGCCATGGATTACCGTGATAACTTCGGCTTCCCCATCGTTCCGGGGGCTCAAGATACCGTCGTCGGCGCCCAATGTTGGGAACACACATGGGCCTATGACCATGCCATTGGCCCTCGGACCATCATGGGTGTGAGCCTCGGCGGTGCCGTAGCGGGAACCGCTATTGCGGAAAATCCCGATTACTTTGACCACTGGCTGGCCATTGAGCCAGTGACGGCCCTGTATGAAACGTGGGCCGCGGCAAGTCTCCTGGCCCCGGGCATTCCGTTTGCCGCCCAGGCTGCCGCGGACATTGAGCGGGATGCGGGGCGCGACCAGGGCGTAGCGGCGTGTGGCTTCCAGGAGTGCCCGGACGCCTACCTTAGGCGCAGCCCGGCTCATCGCACGCACGAAATGACCCACCTTGCCACGACGACGGTCGTGCACGCGGTCAACGATGGCCTGGTCCCGTACGACCAAGGCGTGCAACTTGTGGCTGGCCTCGAAGCCAACGGGATTCCAACCCGGTTCGTCACCGTTCTACGGGGCGATGAGGGCAGTAACACGGGCACCACGCCCTCCAGTCACGGACTCGGGCAAAACAATGAACTGGACCAGACGGCCGACTTGGCCGGCCACGGCTCGGAAGCGGACCGGGGCCACCCGGTCATGCAGGAAGCGTTTGCCGCCCTGTGGGCCATTCTGGATGGCGAACCGTTCCAGCCGGGCGCTGGACTCGCGGACCGCGACCTCTAGCCGCGAAGGAACGCCAATTTCTCAAATGCGGCGCGGTCCGTCACCGACAACGCAGGGTTTGCCGCACATTGGTCGGCGAGGCTTTGCCAAGCCTTGGCCGCATAGTGGTGGCCGGGCAGGACAATGACGGCGGCGGGCTCCGGCAGCTCCCTTAGTCGTGCCATGGATGCAAACATCGCGTCCGTGTCGCCGCCGGGAAAATCGGTGCGGCCACAACTGTCGATGAAGAGGGTGTCGCCGCCAAACAAAGCCGCCGGGCGGCGCTGCTCCGGCTGCGCCGCCAGGTAGCAGGTGGACTCGGCTTGGTGGCCGGGCGTGTGAAGCACTTTTACGGCAAGTCCGGCAACTTCCAAGACATCTCCATCGTGCACCAGCCGCACCCGCATGCCGGCGGCTTCCGCTTCCGCCACCTTGGGGTGGGTGGCGGCGGCCTCGTGCAGGACCACGGTGTCGATGCCGTGCTGGGCAATGGCTGGAATGCCACCAATGTGGTCCCAGTGGCCGTGGGTAAACAGGGCGGTCGTGACGCGCCTGCCCTCCGTACTGGCCAGTGAGAAGAGGCGGTCGAGTTCGAACGCGGGGTCCACGCAAAACGCCTCCTCGGCGTCTGCCGCCCCGGCGAGGTAGTGAAAATTCTCGTGAGGGCCGCTGAGCAATTGCCGCAGATAGAAACCCGCGGAGGGTAAATCGTCAGACACGTCCGCAAACACCACGACTCTGCCAGTGACACCGGGCTTTTCAAGGCCGCCCGGGTCGGCCGCTTCATGAGCCACGACAACCCCTTGAATCTGCCCCAGGCCCAAGCACCTGAGGCAGCCCCGCCCGGAAGCAGCCCGAACGCCCCGCCTGCGGCGGGTCTCCCCCAGGCACAAACCCCTCAGGACCAGCGGGCGGCCGAGCGTTTGCAGCGCAGGGTTCGCATCATCAACCAAATGAAACGCATTCGCCGCAAGTACATTGTCGCCAGTGGCAAGGGCGGCGTGGGCAAATCCACGGTGGCGGTCAACTTGGCTTGGTCGCTGGCGGCCGCCGGCCAGAAGGTCGGCTTGCTGGATTTGGACCTGACGGGCCCCAACGTTCCCAAGATGTTGGGCATCGAGGATCGAGATCTGGTCGAGAAGGACGGCAACCTAGAACCGGTCCAAGTGACGGACAATCTTGCGTGCGTAAGCATGCAGTTCTTGCTTCCTGACCCCGATAGCCCCATCATCTGGCGCGGACCCATCAAGATGGGAATCATCGGCCAATTCCTTGGGGACGTCGCTTGGGGCGACCTCGATGCTTTGGTCATCGACCTGCCCCCGGGCACGGGTGACGAGCCGCTGTCGGTCGCGCAGAATATTCCCGATGCAACCGGCGTCATTCTTGTCACGACGCCGCAAGATGTCGCCGTGGGCGACGTGCGAAAGAGCCTCAAGTTCGTCGAGAAACTCCAGTTGCCAGTCTTGGGCGTGGTGGAAAACATGAGTGGCCTGCACGTAGCGGGAACTGCGCCGGCCGGCTCGGCCATAACGCTGGATGCCGGTAACGGCGTCGTGGAAGCGACCGCCGACGAGGCCGGTCGATTCGAAGCAATCCTTGCGCCCTTCAAGTCAGGAGGCGGCAAGGATATGGCCGCAGCCTTGGGGGCGCCGTTCCTGGGCGCCGTGCCGCTGGACCCACGCATCATGGCTAGCGGCGACGCCGGTTTGCCCATTGTCCAGGATGCCTCGACCGGCCTAGCAGGCGCGCAGGCCTTCCAGGCCATCACAGAGCGGCTTTTGGGCGGTGCGCCCGACAACGCTTAAGGCTGCGGCGCACCGAGTCCCCTTCATGGCACAAGATGGCAGTACCACGGTTCAGTTGGAGCTCAAGGCGACATTGACCGACTTGGCAAAGGAGAAGCTTGTTCAGTTCTTGGGCGACCGTCCCTTGGACGCGGTGGGCCTGCGGGTTGGCGTTCTTCCAGGCGGGTGCAGCGGTGCCCAGTATGACTTACAGTTTGCCGAGCAGCCTGAGGAGGGCGACCTGGAGGTTGTAGCTAATGGCGTGCGTGTATGGCTGCCCTCTGAATTTGCCATGCTCCTGAACGGCATCAACATTGACTTTCTGGACCAACTGGTTGGTGGCGGCTTCAAGGTCGAGAATCCCAATGCGTCATCGACGTGCGGCTGCGGCAAGTCGTTTAGCTAGTGCGACGCACCAAGTTTGCGAGCCGCACAGGGCCCCAAAATTACGTAACTTTGGCTGTCTTTAGTGCCTGGACAGCGATTAGCTTATATTGTATGGCACGTAAGCCACAATCAGCCTGTGGCATATACAGGCCAATACAATCCCAAGGTGACCACAATGGAACTCAGCACCATCAAGGGCATCGGCCCCAGCAAACAAACCAAACTCAACGACGCCGGCATCAAGACCGTCGGTGACCTGGCCCACGCCAACGTTGCAAGCCTGGCAGAAACCACCGGCATCAGTGCCAGCACCATCAAGGGCTACAAGGAACAAGCCGTCGCCCTAACCCTCATCGAAGACGTCAAGGGCATCGGCCCCAAGACCATCCAGACTCTTGCCGAAGCCGGCATCCGCAGCCTCAAGGACCTCGCCAGCGCCAGCAGCGACTTCATTGCCAAGGAAGCGGCCGTCGCCCAGGAGAAAGCCAAGGAATGGAAGGCCCAGGCAGAAACGCTGGCCAAGCGTGTCGCCGAAGATGCCAAGACGCCCGAAGGTCGCCAAAAGCTGGCCAACGAAGGCAAGGATTTCGCCACCACCACTGCCAAGAAGGCGGAAGCGGCCGCCAAGGACGCCATCGCCATTGCCCAAAAGGAAGGCGAAATGGTCATCGCCAAGGCGAAGGACCTCGCCGATAAGGCCCCCGAGCGCGTCAAGGTCGGCCAAGAGAAGGCCACTGCCCTCGTCAAGGAAGCGGAAACCTTCGTCAAGACCGAGGTCGAGAAGGTCAAGGCCCAGAACGAAGGCCTCCTGACCCGCCTCAAGGCCAAGTTCCGCCGCAACTAGGCGAACCCCCTCCCCCAACCCCTCAACCACCTACCACCACCCACCCGCCGGAGCCCCTTGTTTACTAGGGGCTCCGGCACCCTTTTCGCTGACGGCGCCTCGCGTGGCCTATGCGCGTCTGGCTGGTCGCCGCCCTTCTCATCCCCGCTTTTGCCGGGTGCCTCGGTGACAATGAATCTCCTGTAAATTCGTTTGCGCCCATGGACGCCACCAATCCCTGGCAGCAAGGCCTCGCGACTTGGTATCCCACGCCACCTCACGCAGAGGTTCGCGACGCCGGTGCCCGAACTGCCGACGTGGCGCCACCCGGCAGCGCCGACTGGGTGGCATTTGACGCGCTCATGGAGTCGTTCATGGAGGTCCACGACACCACCGCGGGCAGCTTAGCAGTCATGCAGGATGGTAACCTGCTCTACACCTCTGGTTATGGCGACGCCGACGAGACGGCCCTGTTTCGCCTCGCCAGCGTGACGAAACCCATGACAAGGGCACTCATCACGCTCCAGGTGGAGGAGGGCCTTTACGACTGGGATGACCCGGTTTTCTGCATCCCGCCCGAACCGGCCCCGGATTGCCGATTACCCATTGCGCCCCATGATGCCCATCCGATTGTGGACGATCGCCTTGCCAATGTGACCGTGGAAATGCTCGTCACCCACACAGGTGGTTGGGGCCGCAGCACCGACTGGCTGTATCGCGGCCCTCAGGATGGCCACCCGGGCACGATTGGCATGGCTGCCGCCCTAGGCGTCGACCTCCCGCTGCCGGCCTGGCGCGCCGCCCAGTACCTGATGGGTGAACCCCTGGCCGACGACCCTGGCAGCCAGTTGTGGTATTGCAACAGTTGCTACATGCTTGCAGGCCTGGTTGCAGAAGCGGCCACGGGCGCCAACCTGCAAGCGCTCTACGATGCCTACCTGTTCCGGCCCTTGGGCGTAGAAGGTGATATCGAACTGGGTCGTGCCTTGCCTGAGGACCGCAATCCGCGCGAGCCTGACTACGCCTGCACCGGTACCCGGTCAAGCGCCTACGAGCCGGACAAGGAGGTATGTGGTGCCGACGGCGGCTTCAGCATGGAACTTGTCAGCAGCGGCGGCGGACTCATCGCGACGGCAGCCGCGGTGGCGGCGGTATACGAAGCGTATCCAGAACTGGTACCGCACGCTGATTTCAACGTAAACCAATATGGTCTCAACGAGCCAGTAATGGAGCGGCGTGCCCACGGCGGCCTGCTAGATGGCACCAGCACCAAGAGTGGCATCGTGGTCGATCGCGCGGGAGCCGCTGGCACACTGCAATACGTGTACTTGTTCAACCACCATCGCCCCGCAACGCGGTGCCCAGAAATCCCGACCGTCGTATTCGACGACATTCGCATGGGCTGCATGACGAACTACTTCGAACAGGCCATCATCCACGCTGCGCTGGCTCGCGGTGCCGCCCCGTTGTGACCCGCCGCCTTCAAACCCCGACGCCCCCGTCCCCGCCGCCATGGACATCCAGAACAACATCCTGGAGTGCCTCGGCAACACGCCTTTGGTCTACCTGAATCAGGTAACGAAGCCCGGCGGCGCCCGCGTTGCGGCAAAGATGGAGATGTTCAACCCTGGCTCCAGCGTCAAGGACCGCATCGGCATGGCACTCATCCGGGCAGGGGAGGAATCGGGCGCCCTCAAGCCAGGCGGCACCATCGTGGAACCCACCAGCGGCAACACCGGTCTTGGCCTTGCCATGGCAGCCACGCTGCTTGGCTACAAGATGGTCGCCACTCTACCGGACAAGGTACCCAAGGAAAAGCAGGACCTCCTGAAGGCGTACGGGGTCGAAGTCATTGAGTGCCCCACGAATGTGGAAGCTGACGACCCGCGGTCGTACTACAAACAGGCCGAGAAGGTGCGCGATGAACGCGGCGCCTATTTGCCGTACCAATACTACAATCAAGCCAATCCAACGGCCCACACGAAGTCAACGGGGCCGGAGATTTGGCAGCAAACAGACGGGCAAGTCACGCATTTTGTGGCCGGCGTCGGCACGGGCGGCACCATCAGCGGCACCGGCCGCTATCTGCACGAACAGGGTGACGTCCAAGTCGTTGGCGTTGACACAGTCGGCAGCGTCTACGAATACTATCACAAGCACGACCACCAAATGCCGCCGGCCGACCAAATCCACCAATACCTCATTGACGGAATCGGCGAGGATTTCCTACCTGAGACCGTGTGGTGGGATGCCATCGACGACATGGTTACCGTCAGCGACGACGACGCCTACCTCATGATGGCAAGGCTAGCGCGCGAGGAGGCCATCTTCACTGGCAGCAGCGCAGGTGCCGCAGTGCACGCGGCCGTCGAACTCGCCGCCACGCTTCCCAGCGACGCCTTGGTGGTGACACTGTTGCCTGACACTGGCGAACGATACCTCAGTAAGTTCAATGAGGCTTGGCTACGGGAGCATCAGTTGACCAAGGCAGCCGACTACCTCCAGGGGTCCTGAAATGGCGCGGCTACACCCAGACGATCTACCTGCCACCCGGTGCGTGCACGCCGGCGTCATCCCTGACTCAATTCATGGCGCCGTCAATCCGGCGATCCAGTTGTCCACGACGTTCGTGCAGCCGGAACCGGCCAAGCCCCTCACCTATGATTACTCGCGCGCCGGCAATCCGACGCGCGAAGCATTGGAAACGGCGATGGCCGACCTGGAGGGGGGTGCCACGGGCCACGCCTTCGCATCTGGTCTCGCTGCTACGGATGGTATCCTCAGTCTGCTTTCAGCCGGTGACCACATTGTCTGTGCCGAAGATGCCTACGGTGGAACCATCCGGATGCTGCGGCAAATTGCTGACCGGCGTGGCCTCACGACCACGTTCGTGGACACCCGGGATGCGAAAGCCACCCAAGCGGCCTTGACTCCAGCAACCAAACTGGTCCTGATGGAAACCCCGACCAACCCCTTGCTTCGGATTTCCGACATCGCGGCCACGGCCAAGGTAGCCCACGCTGGCGGGGCGTTGTTGGCGGTGGATTCGACCTTCATGGGACCCACCCAGCAGCACCCCCTACAGCACGGTGCAGACATCGTTCTCCATTCGGCTACCAAATTCATCGGCGGGCACAGCGACGTGCTGGCGGGCATCCTGGTAGCGAGTGATGAAGCGGTGGGCGAACGCCTGCGGTTCCACCAATTGGCCGCTGGCGCCGTCCTGTCGCCGTTTGACTGTTACTTGCTGCTGCGGGGGCTCAAGACGCTGCACCTACGCACGGCCGCCCAATCTGCCGCCGCTTCGCAGCTGGCGGCAAAGCTTGAGGCGCACCCGGCTGTCGACCGGGTGTACTACCCTGGGCTAGCCACCCATCCTGGCCACGCCACCCACGCGGCGCAAGCATCCAGTGGTGGCAGTATGCTGTCCTTTACGTGCGGCGGTGACCTTGATGCTGCGACTCGGATTGTCAAGGCGACACGGCTTTGGCAACTGGCGGAGTCCCTGGGTGCAGTGGAAAGCCTGATTCAGATCCCAGCCGCCATGACGCACGCCAGCATCCCGGCCGAAATGCGGCGTGGCACCGGCCTCGCCGACGACCTCATCCGCCTTTCCGTGGGCGTCGAGGACGTTCAGGATTTGTGGGCCGACCTCAAGCAAGCGCTCGAGGGCGGCGCATGAAAGCGCCCGCACGTATCGGGCAGCGACCCCTGGGGCGAGCAAGGTCAGGTCTGGCGGCGGCTGCCATCGCCGTACTCATCGTGTTGTTGGGGCAGGTGACTTTGGTTGCCGCCCAGGACGGGGGGGAGGGCGCCGGGGAACGCCTCGTACACGTCCGCTACGATGACAAACCCGGCGACCTTGCCACCGATTACTCCGCCGACTACCTAGAAATCCGATTTGTCGAGGCCTTGCTGGATGACGGGGAGGTAACGCTGTTCATGCACCTGGCCAAGCTTCCGCCGGGGCCGGGTGGCTTGCCAGAGGACAAACCCATCACCTACACGTTGGTTTTGCAAGTGGACGATGTGGATGACAATGGGACCGTCGTTCCCGCGACTTCGTGGACGCACTTTGTGAATTGCACGCACGACCACAACGCGACCACGCATTGCATCATCACGGGAGCCGGCACGAGCCAGCAAGACAAGACCTTCACACGTGCTGGTGTGCCGGGTGCATGGCTGGATCAACCGGGGCCCCACCTACAGGTGCGCTTCCCGCTCCCAGGCAATGTCAGTCTCGGGGACATCGGCGGGATGGCAATGGCGCCACCTCGCGATGATGCGCCGGCGAGCATCGACGCGACAGACAACTTTCTGCCGAGCGTTGATGCGTTTCGACAAGCCCCTCGCGGCAGTGGTCGCACCATCGATGGCGATCCACCGTGGTGGAAAACTCCTGGATTCATTGCCGCTGTAGCCCTCGGCACCTACGTGCTCCTTACGGCCATTGAACGTATTATGGGGAAAGGCAAGAACAAAGGCGGCGCCGATGCCGACAAGGAACAGACGCCCGCGGGCGCCCCTTCGGCCAGCGCGTCCAGCGACGACGAAAAACGCTAGCCAGGGGGCGAGCGACCGCCCCACGGTGACGTGGTCCTCCACCAGGCGCCTGTGGTCGTCGCCCCCGGCACGCAATGGGGTGCCTCAGACAGGCTGGATGAAGAAGCGATTAATACGACGCCGTTGGTCGAACCGCGTGCGCAAAGCGTTTCTGCTGGCAGCCCTTCTGTTGCTGGGCCTAGCTGCAAGCACCCAAGGTGGGCCGGCGCCGGCTCCCGAATCGCCCTTCGTCCGGGCGCTTCACGATTGCCAAGATGACTATGGTGCCAGCAACAGCCGCGTCGATCAAACCGGTCACGACCTAGTGGCCTTGGACATCGCCGAAACGGGTCGCAAGCCGGTCACGGGCGGCACCGCGCGCCCCATGGTCGTCTTCCGCATCACGGAGAGCGCCCACGCGTTCAATCCAGGCAGCCAATCGGACAACTTTGACACGTTCCGCCGTGACAGGCTGCGTTTCCAAATCGATGGGGATGCCACCCGCGTCTTCGACGTCATCATGGAAACCGAAGACGACGAAACTTGGAATCGCGTGTCCGGCACAAAGTGGGACCACATCAACACCAACGTGTCCCTGCCGAGCGACCCGGACGGTCTGGCCAGGAAGGCGTACGACATCGGCTTCTTCTACAGTACACTCGGCCTGCGGACCGGCGAGCGCATCACCGACTTCCGCATGGAGTCCTATGAAGTTCGCAATGGCGAATACGTTCTGGGCGACTACATGCCGGGTGGATTCATGGACCATTTGCGCCAACAGTACCAGGGGCAGGACCACGACAAGTTCCTGTGCCCCGATGCGCCCCCCGGCGGCGACCCGGCCTTCTACGAACTTGTACCGGGGGTCCTCATGGAATCAAGCGACCTTCCGAACCGCCCACCAACCGTCAGTTTCTCCTACACGCCGCTCGATCCAACGACCAGCACCGACATCCGCTTCAGCGACACCAGCGTTGACCCCGACGGCGACCGCATCACCAAGTGGCTTTGGCGCTTCGACGACGGCGACGTTGCCACCGAGACTGCAAGGCCCTTACACCGATACTCGGAGCGCGGCACGTACGCGGTCGAGCTCGTCGTGGAAGACCATCTCGGGGCGAGTGCCGCGGTAACGCTACCCGTCGTGGTTCGCAATACCCCGCCTGTTGTGACGTTCATGGAGGCGAGTCCCCGGTCGCCCGTGGTTGGCGAGCGGGTGCAATTTCAGCAAGTTGCCTTCGACGCGGACGGGGAAGTCACGGATTACAAGTGGAACTTTGGCGATGGCAGCAACTTCAGTTTAGAAACAGCACCTGCCCACGTTTACCAGAATGCGGGCGTGTTCACCGTCAGCCTCGAAATTGCCGATGACGATGGCGGACGGGCAAGCAACACCTTGACGCTCCAGGTGCGCGGAACCGGCAGCGAGCCGATTGACGCGCCACCGTCGGCGAGTTTCTCCATGCAACCGGCCCGTGCCAAGGTGGGCCAGGACATCACCTTCACGGATACAAGTCGAGATGACCAAGGCATTGCGTCGCGGCAATGGGACTTTGGAGACAACGTCACCGCACAAGGCGCCTCAACCACGCACCGCTACGGTGTACCAGGAGTCTACGTCGTTCGCTTGACCGTGACCGATTCTTTGGGCCAGAACGACTTCGTCACGCGCTCCATCACGGTCGATGCCGCGACCGCGGCGACCGATAGCAACAACACCGGCGCTACCGACGACTTGCCGGCCGTCGCACCGGTGGCGGCATTTGATTATCAACCCGAGCAGATTTTCGTGGACGATGAAGTGACGTTCACCGACCAGTCGCGCACCGAGCAAGGCACCATTGACAAGTGGACCTGGACGTTTGGAGATGGGGGTCGCAGCAGCTTCCAGGACCCAACCCATATCTACCGCGAACCGGGCCGCTACAAGGTGACACTGCTGGTGGCAAACAGTGCCGACAGCTTTGCGACCCACTCCGAGTTCATTGATGTGGTGTCCCCTGGCGGACCGCAACCAGGCAACGAGGTTCCTGCGCCGGCGTTGTTGATGGTCTTGGGCGTGCTAGCCATCCTCGCGGGACTTGTCGCCCGCCGGCAACGAGCGTAACCGGGTTGTAGTGCCGCGCCCGCCAACCTAGGCCCCTAGGCGCGTGCCTGGAGGGCTAGTGACGCCTGCCACTGGGCGCCGTCCGGATCTACGCGACGCACAGGAATGCGACCCGTGTCGGGGTCCCTTAACGCATCAAATCGGAGCACCGTGGCGTAGCCAGCATCTTGCGCGATGATGCCATGCCCCTCCTCTTGGTCGAGAAACGCGACGGCCTGCGCGCCTAGGCTCGTGGTGTAGGCGGCGTCGAAAGCCCCCGGGTCAGCGCACCGGAGCTCGTAGCCGATAATTTTGGTGACAAATCCAGGCGCACCCGCGCCCATGGTCGCAGTTGCCGCGTCGCGCACCGCCTTGCCAAGGTCGATTTCGGACATGCGCGGGTTGCCGTGCTCGTCGAGCTCCAAATCGGCGATGTCCCGCAAGTCGTCTGGATCCAAGCGCTCCAGGAGACCCTCTGCGAGTACCACGAGGCCACCGTGCTGCCCTTGCTCGCGCCGGATTCGGATTGCCCGCTCCACAAGCGCCGCCAATTGGTCTAACCGAATCGGCACCGTCTCATCAAATTCCTCACGGATGAGGCACAGGTCCGCTTCACTGCCTTGGGCCATGGCGAGACTCAAGTGGCCTGCCGAACGACCCATGGCGGTCACCAGGTACCAACGCTTGGTCGTGAGGGCATCCGTGCGGAGGTTCCGGCAGAGGGTGGCCCCTAATTCAGCCGCGGTCGTGAAGCCGAATGTGGGTGCCATGCCAGGAAGTGGCAGGTCGTTGTCAATGGTTTTGGGAACATGGGCGACTCGAAGGGCGACGCCTTCGGCCGCTAAGGCATCGGCAACGTTGGCAGCAGATGTGGCGGTGTCATCGCCGCCGACGGTCACCAGCGCATCAAGCCCCAAATCTCGAATCGAACCCACAACGTTGGCCATGGACTCCGGCGATTTTTTGGGATTGGCGCGGTCGGTGCGAAGGATGCTGCCGCCCCTGGTGGCAATGCCCGCCACATCGCCCAAAGCTAGCTTCGTGCAGGCGGAAGCATCGCCCGCCATCAGGTGCTTGTACCCATCGGGGATGCCCGTCACACTCCAGCCGAGTCGATGCGCGGCGACGGTTACGCCTTGAATCACGCCGTTGAAGCCGGGGGCTGGCCCGCCACCGCAGAGAATCCCGATGTGCACGCCGCTGCGACTGACGGTGCCGGGATAAGGGTGAGGGGCGGCCTTACCGCTTATGCGCCGGTGGCCTGGCGACCAGGTCGCAGGTTGACAACTCCATTTACCCGCGCGAACCGCAGGGAACCCCAGCGAGGCCCGCCCCGAGGGCGGATTGGAGCCTCGAAGGTTGCGTCAACTCGTCTGGCTAGGCCGCCACGTACGACTTGCCAAGAGCGGCGGCGCGGTTGGCTTGGCAGCGCTCCAGCAAGGCGGCTTGCTGCGCTTCGCGGTTGGCGTTGTCGCCGGCCCAGGCGGCCAACGCGGGCTCCTGTAGGGCGCGGCCGTAGCTGAAGCTCAGGGCCCACGGTTTGTCGCCGAGGGTGTTCATGATGCGCAGGTGCTCAGTTGCGTCCTCGGGGCTTTGACCACCGGACAGGAAAACAACTCCTGGCACGCTGGCCGGCACTAGGTCCAGCAGGGTGGCAAAAGTTCGGGCCGCCACGTCGTCGGCCGTCGCGCGCTCGGTGGCGTCTTTGCCGCTGATAACCATCGCCGGCTTCAGAAGAATGCCTGGAAGGTGCACGTCTTGTAGGCGCAATTCGGCAAAGAGCGCGTCCCATGCTTCGCGCGTCACCATCTCGCAGGTGTCGATGTCGTGGTCGCCGTCCATCAGGACTTCGGGTTCTACAATGGGCACAATGCCCGCTTCTTGGCACAAGGCTGCGTAGCGGGCAAGCGCGTGGGCGTTGCCAGCGATGCAGGCGGCGCTTGGGCGGTCGTCGCCAATGGTGATGACGGCGCGCCACTTGGCAAAGGTGGCCCCCAGTTGCTTGTATTCGGCTAGGCGTTCACGCAGCCCGTCCAGGCCCTCGGTGATTTTCTCACCGGGGAATCCCGCTAGGTCGTGGGCGCCCGTGTCAACCTTGATGCCGGCGTGGATGCCTTGGGCCTTGAGGATCTCCGGAACGGTTTGCCCGTCCTCCGATTGCCGGAGGGTTTCATCGTAGAGGATGACGCCGGCGACGGAGTCACCCAGGCCTGGGGCCTTGAACAAGCCGGCGCGGTAGCCAATACGGCTCTCGGGGGTGGATTCGATGCCGAGCGCGGTGAAGCGCTTCGTGCAGGTGCCAGTCGATTCGTCGGCGGCCAAGATGCCGCGGCCGTCGCGCACGAGGTATTGGGCGGTGGCTTCCAATTCGGCAGCGTTGGGATGGCTCATGGCGGCGCGCACCGGTTCGGCCTTGAAAAGAGCGCTTGAGGCGGCGGTTGCAGACTTGCGCCAATCCGACCAAATAGCAAGAGTTAGCGTGATTCCTATGGCTCCTTGGGCTGCCTACCTGCCCGTTCCCTTTGTCCGACTGGTGTTAGGGCGTCTCCAACCTGACAATCGCGCTACGCGTTACCACATTGTCCAAGGACGCATTGCCTTCTATGGTGGCCTCGGGCTTCTACTCGGGGTGGGGTTTCTTGGCATGGCCAGCGAGGCGGCTGGCTACCGAGCGTTCATCGGTGCCTTGGCGTTGGTGCCGCTCGGCTGGTTGCTGGTCGCCCTTCCGTGGGGTGCCGTGGCCGCCGCACGTGGACGCTTCGTGCGCCTTCGGCCCGCATGGGACTTGGCCCATTGGCTCGAGAAAGCGCGGAAAGACGGCCCGCCAGGTTAATCGCAAATGGCCGCATCGTCGTAGCCTGCCGCGGCCAGCGTGGCCACCAACTCGTCAATATGTTCCGGCCCCCGCGTCTCCAGGTGGACTTCCACGTGGGTCCGATGCAGGGGCACGCCGTGGCCGAGACGGTCATGGCTAATATCCAAAACGTTGCCTTTGTGGGCCGCCAATAGTTGCAGCAGGCGAGCAATCTCTCCTGGCTTGTCAGGTACGCTGACCGCCAAGGTGGCGGTGCGGCCAGAGGCGACGAGGCCGCGCTGAATGATGCGGCTCATGAGGCTCATGTCGATGTTGCCGCCCGAAACGACCAGACAGGTCTGCTGGCCGGTGAGGTCAATCTTGCCGTGCAGGGCCGCCGCTAAGGTCACCGCGCCAGCGCCCTCGGCGGCCACCTTGGTTCGCTCCAGCAGGTAGAGAATGGCGGCGGCGATTTCATTCTCCTCGACGGTAACAACCTCGTCAACGCTTTGCTGGATTGCTTCAAACGTGTGGGTTCCGAGGTGACGGCACGCGATGCCGTCGGCCATGGTATGGGCCGCATCGAGGGGCACAACGGCGCCTTTCTCCAGGCTCGGCGCCACCGTGGACGCGCCGGCGGCTTGGACCGCAATGACGCGTAGTTCGGGCCGGAGGGCCTTGGCGGCGGTTGCCACGCCACCGATGAGGCCGCCGCCGCCAACGGGTATGACGAGGGTGTCCAGTTCGGGCAAGTCCCGAAGAATTTCGAGGCCCATGGTTCCCTGCCCGGCCATGATGAATGGGTCGTCAAACGCATGCACGAAGGCCTTGCCGTGCTCTTGCTGGAAGGCAACGGCGGCCTCGTAGGCTTCTTGATAGTCGCTGCCAACCAGGTGAATGGTTGCGCCGTACGCGGCCGTTGCCTTGGCTTTGGCCAGGGTCGCCCCCTCGGGCATGAACACATCGCTGGCTACGCCTGCTGCTGTGGCGGCGAAGGCGACGCCTTGGGCGTGGTTTCCTGCTGATGCAGCTACGACGCCGGCCGCTCGTTCTTGGGCACTCAGATTGGCGACTTTCCACAGAGCGCCCCGGACCTTGAAGGAGCCGGTACGCTGGAAACATTCCAACTTGAGATGAATGTCGCC
>JBFJXH010000032.1:0-16102 GCA_041623215.1 Thermoplasmatota archaeon | reverse complement strand
GGCAACTTCGCTGCCGGCAGCAGCTGGGCTCGTTGCAACGTTAGGGCTGGATGCCTGGACCTTGGATGCTGAGTGGCCTCGCCCTCCGGATGAGCCCGGCGTCTTACTGCTGCAAGAAGTTGTCACAGATTTGGCGGCGAACGGCGGCGACCTTTGGATTGGAAACTCCACGCCCGTACGCGACTTGCAGGCAATACGCCCGCGCTGCCGCGTGCTTGGAAACCGTGGCGTGTCCGGCATCGATGGCCAAATTGCGTCGGCGGCCGGCGCTGCTTGGGCCACCGGAGAACGCGTGGTCTGCGTAGTGGGCGACCACTCTTTCCTGCACGACCTGACAGGCCTCGAAGCGGTCCGTGACACCGCATGCGAGGTCGTGGTGGTCAACAACGGCGGCGGCCGCATCTTTGACCGGTTGCCGCTGGGCCACCCAGAGCGACCCGCGTACGAAGAACTGTTCGTGGCGCCACACGACGCCCACTTGGCCAGTGCAGCCCGCGTTTGGGGCGTTGAATCGCAAGTGCGCATCGTGCAAATCGCAGCGGGGAACTAGCGCAATCCTCCTGCCCGATGCTTCAAGAGGGAACCTTTCGTGGCCGCGCGCATGACTGAGACGACGGCTGCGTCCTCGGCGCCCGAAAGTCCCGTGGAAGGCGCACGTCCAAGCACCATCATGACTGACGATGCGTGGGAAGTCCAGCCCAGCCACGAAGACATCACCTACCACAAGTGCGACGGGATTGCCCGCATCGGCTTCAACCGGCCGCGCATCCGAAACGCGTTCAGGCCCGAGACGACCGACGCACTCATCGACGCCATGATGGATGCCTGGCACGACACCTCCATTGGGGTGGTTCTTTTGACCGGCAATGGGCCCTCGCCCAAGGATGGCAAGTGGGCGTTTTGCTCGGGCGGCGACCAATCGGTGCGCGGCGACGCTGGCTATGTTGGGGGGGACGGCGTGCCCCGGCTCAATGTTCTACGGCTGCAACGAATCATTCGCACCATGCCCAAGGTGGTCATCGCCCTCGTGCCGGGTTACGCGGTTGGCGGCGGACACGTCTTGCACGTGATTTGTGATCTTACCATTGCCGCCGACAATGCGATTTTCCAGCAGACCGGTCCGCGCGTTGGCTCTTTCGACGGTGGCTTTGGCAGCAGTTACTTGGCGGATATCGTTGGCCAAAAGAAGGCGCGTGAAATCTGGTATCTCTGCCGCCAATACGATGCTTCCGAAGCCGAGGCGATGGGCCTCGTCAACAAGGTCGTCCCGTTGGAAAACCTGGAGACGGAGGGGGTCCAATGGGCCCGCGAGATTCTGCAACACTCGCCGATTGCCATTCGCGCCCTCAAGTCCGGTTTCAATGCGGCCTTGGATGGCCAGGCGGGCATCCAAGAACTGGCAGGTAACGCTACGCTGATGTTCTACATGACCGAGGAAGGCCAGCATGGACGGGACTCCTACAATGCGGGCAAGAAGCCGGACTTCCGACAGTACGATTGGCTACCGTAGAACGGCGCCGGCCCGCCATCTTCCTGACGTGCCGCCGCTATGATTCGTGCCGCTCGTCCGGTCCACGCAACCTTTGCTGTCGTGCCAGCCACAGTGTCATGCCCCCAAGCAAGCTGCCTGCACTGAGATAGAAGCCCGCATCCCAGAAGCGACCTCGGCTTGTCCAGTAAAGTCCCACGGCGAAGGTTACGACGGCGAGGGCGCCAGCCAACCAAATTCCTTCTGGACAGGCGTAACGCGCCGTCCAATAGGAGGCGAGCGCCGCAGCCACGCCCATGAGCATCAGTAGCACCCCCACCAGGCCGGTTAGATTCTCGGCCGATTCATTGGGGGGCTGGTCGTCGCCGAATTCCTTTGCCATCCCGCTAGGATCTGCCACGGAAGCGGTGCCATAGGCTAGGGAGTGAAGGGCCAGAATTGCAAGTGCCAAGCTCAACATCCACCGCGGGCTCGCAATCATGCGTGGCTGATTGCCGACGGTCCGATTAAGATGCGACGCTGCGCCAGGGTTCTAAATAGGACGAAGCGGGGTCCATGCCTGATGAAAGCCATTGCATCCATTTTGCTTGTTCTCGCCATTGCCCTTGCGGGTTGCACCGCGAGCGGCGAGGAAGGTTCCGCCAGCATCTACGTGAAGGATGCTCCCACGGACGAATTTGATGAGATTCATGTCGTCTTCACAGAGGTTCGCGTCCATGAGTCGGGCGCGGAATCCGACGAGGATGCCGAAGAGAGCGACGGCGGTTGGATGGTCCTGTTCGAAAATGCATCAGGACAAGACATTGACTTGTTGGCGGCCAACGGCACGGCTGCTGCATTCCTGGGAGAGGCGGATTTGCCGGCCGGCAATTACACGCAAATTCGTATCATTGTCCAGAGCGCCTACGGTATCAAGGACGACAATCGGGTGCCCATCACCGTTTCAAGTGGCACGCTCAAAATGGTGCAGTCGTTTGAGGTGCAGGCGGACATGGAAACCAAGATTATCATCGACTACGACCTTGACCGGTCGCTGCACCAGCAAGGCAACGGTGCCTGGCGGTTCACCCCGGTCATTGGCAAGACGACCACGGAAATCGTTGAAGATGCCACCAGCGGCGAAGAGACGGCCAACGAGGGCGAAATCGTAGAAGACGCAGCGGCCTAGGTGGATAGCCACCCAGCAAAAACTAGCCGTACAATTGGCCCCACATGTCGCCAAACCGGTCCACGAGGTCGGGCGTGGGGCGGTGCGTAGCCAATACGGCCCGGACTCCGGCGGGGTCCGCGAGCAGAATCTGACCGCGCTCGTCCCGCGTCGCCACGCCGGCGCGTTCGAGCCGTTTCAGGTGAAACGACAAGGTCGATTTGCCAAGCCCTGTGGCGGCGGCCAAGTCGCCGTGGCGCATGGCGTCTTCTTGCAACAGAACAAGTGTGATTTGCAAGCGCTTGGAGTCGCGAAGGCAGGCAATCAGCTGTTCGTCGAGTTGTTGGTTCGAGGCGTACAAACGGTGCACGCCGTCTTCTTCGACGCGACGAACATGCCCTGCTGCCTCAAGACCGGGGACATGGTATTCGATGAGCGTTACGCTGGTATCCATTTGCCGCGCTAGCTCGCGCAAATGTAGGCCGGGATATGCACGGATGGTGTTGAGAATTCGCTGTGGCATGTCCATTTAACGTACCAACGGCAGAGCCAACAGGGTGACCACACCTAGGTCAAACAGGGCGGCGAGCAATTCCAGGTGCTGGTGGCCAATCATGCCGTTGTTTAACGACACGGCCACGATGATACTCTTCGTAGCAAGCAGCGCAAACGCGCCTGCCACGAATGTCAATCGGTTGTCGCCCGTGCGGCGTCGACTTTGCCAGGCCAGGGCCGCCAAGCCAAGGGCGACGCCAGCGACGACGAGCACAATGACGCTTGCGGCGATTTCGGACGGGTGAGCCACGGCTGGCCATGGGGGCCGACAAACAAAAGGGCCCAGTATGCGCGCCTGCCACCTTGCCCCAGGGCTGCTCGACAAACCCCAAATAGCCCCAGTTTTGACAGAAGTTGAACACCATGTTTCGGTTCATTGCGCTTCCCGCTGCCTTTCTGATTCTCCTGATGATTGCCGGGTCCAGCACCGCCCAAGACTCCTTCGTCCAGAGTGAGGACATCGCTCCCGGCGCCTCGTGGTCGTACACCTTCACTACGACGGGGACCTTTGACTATCATAACCATCACGCGCCTGCGGTCCAAGCCAAGATTATGGTGCATGAAGCCCAAGGTACGGGCGCTTCGCACACGGTCCGCTACGACACAGCTTGGACGCCGGACATGTTGATGATTGCAAGCGGCGACACGGTCACGTTCGTAAATGACAGTGATGCGGCCATCATGGTCATGGGTGGCACCCAAGCCGCCGGTGGAAACGGCCATGATGACCATGACCACGGCGACCATGATCATGGCACGGCCGACGGTGAAGGCAACGATTCGCCGGCCCCTGCCCTAGGCCTTGTTGTGGCTGGCCTGGCAGCCTTGGCGTTCGTTCGCCGTCGTGCCTAGCCGATGCCAGTCGGCCACGAGCTAGGAAGCCGTGAAGTTGCCTTGGATTCGGTCTTGGTAAATTGCTGACGTCTGGGCAACCACTTCCCATTGGTGTACTCCCGCAGCGGTGATGAGCACCCCGTCCGCTTCCCACCAACCCTCGCCAGTGGGCGTCATCCAAGCCTCCTGGCGGGATGTGTCATCGCCTTCCTGCCACCAAGCAAATTGCAGACAAGTTTCGCGGCCACAGGTGTTATTGGCAACCGGCTGACCGTCATGGACGACTTGCAACCTAACCTGGACGAAGCTCCCATTGGCAGGAGTGGGTGTGAGCCACCCGTGGGCCAACAGTTCGCGCCCGTTCCCAGTCACATGCAGTCCCGCGTCGCCGTCGGGCAATTGGCCGATGGAACCTGCCATCGTTGGCGGCGTGGCCGCAAGCATGACACCGGCCAACAGGAGCACCACTGCTCCAGCAGCCACCTCGCCGGCCACCAGCCGGCGCCATTGCCAGTCGCCGCGTAGACCGCGGCGGTTAGCCCATGCCAGCAGCAGCATGACGGCAATGGCAACCAGCTTGCTTCCCAGCGCTAGGCCCCAGGGCCCCGTGAGCCAGTTCAAGCGCAGCAAGTCCGGGCCTAGCAGCAGAGCGGAAAGCATCAAGCCGGAGACAACCGCGCCTGCGGCCAGAATCGCGGCGCGACTGCCAAAGCGACTACCACGCAGCATGGCATGGCGCTCGTCATCCCGCAGCGCCCACCACAAGGCAAGAAGTCCGCCCACCCAAGCAGCGGCGCTCGCGGCATGGAGGGTTTCCAACGCGATGCCAATGACATCGCCTGTAGCATGGCCTCGTTGCGCTGCCAATACAACGGCCAGCCCCCAAGCCGGAAGGTCAAATTGCCGTATCACGGGAAGTGCCCAGCCAACGGCGAGGACCATGCGGGCCACCAGCACCGGATCTGCGGTTACGGCTGCCAGCGAGCCGGTGGCACGCCAGGTCGAGGCCGCCAGCAGGACCACGCCCGCGCCGTGTAGCACCAAGCCAAGGTCGCGCCACGGTCGGGCTGCCTGCGGGGTCGCTAGGAGCCCTGTCCACAGCACTGTCGCCGCCATAGCCAAGCCCAGGTGCGTTAAGATTCGCCCAGCTAAGTGCAGCGAATCCACGCCGGACGTTTGCGCCGAGGCGGGAGCTGCCGCGTCACCGATGGCAAAGCCAATGCTGCCTGAAACCACATGGCCGTCGGTGGCGCTGAACGTCTGCCAGACCAACCGATAGGCGCCGTCCGGCAACGGATTTCTGAGCGTTACGTGAATCGTCGGGGTGTCTGTCCCTTCGAGGCGATTGCCTGCGTCCCAGCGTGTTCCATCCGCTGCGACAACGTGGACGAACGAGCCGTCACCGTGCAAGGGCTCAGTGAAGCGTACCCAAACTTCTGGAGGGGATTGGGGAAGGCTGGTGCCAGCCGAGGGCTGGGAGTCAAACGGTACGGCGTGCCCCGCTGCCTGTGGCATTACGGCAGCAGCGACCAGGGGTACGACCAGCACCAATAACCAGCACCGGTGGGACCGGCCGCGCGTGATGTTCACGGGAGGGGCCCGCGTCGTGACGACAGCCGGACGGCCCACGCGGCCACGACCACGATGGCTAGGCTTGCAAGCGGCATGATGCCGGGGGTATCCTCGTCTTCATCGGCCCCGGGCGGGGTTGAATCGGCCGGTGCTTCCTTGCTCACGAGGACCACTTGGGAGACTTGGTGTTGGTGGCCAGCAGTGTCCGTGACGCGCAACGTCACGCGGAAGTTGCCGGTAGTTGTGAAGGTGTGGGCGGGTTCGGGTCGGTCGCTGGTTGCGCCGTCGCCGAAGTCCCAGAACCAGGCGGCTAGCCCTTGGCCGTCGGTGGATGCGTCCTTGAACAAGACGGGCTCAAAGGGCGCAGGATTGGCAGGTTGGAACGAAAACGAAGCTACCGGGGGCTCGTCGGTTTCATCGTCGGGCGGATGGGAGGATACTGCCTCAATCGCAATCGTTAGGCTGGTGGTGGCCGCCAAGCCGTCGTTGTCGGTTGCCGTGGCCGTTACGGTGTAGGTGCCGGGGGCGTCATAGGCATGGGTGACGGTTTGTCCATTTCCTTGGCCGCCGTCGCCGAAGTCCCAGATGACGCTGGACACAGTGCCATCGCTATCGGACGTCGCCGCGGTGAAGACTACTGGATTGCCTACGATTGAGGTGACAGGATCGGCTGAAATGGTGATGCTTGGCGGAGCGCCAGCCACGCTCAACGTGAGGCTCCGGGCGGTGGTTGAACTGGCGCCGCCGGGGTCGGTTACCACGACGCTAATGGTGTGGTCGCCTCCTTGCGCGAAGGTGTGGTTGGTGGTGACGCCGCTGGCCGTGGCACCGTCGCTGAAGGTCCACGCGTAGGTGAGCGCGTCACCGTCGGGGTCGCTGCTGCTCGTCGCGTCCACCGAAACTGTGAGGCCATGGGTGCTGACGGCAAAGCGAGCGGTTGGCGGTCGGTTTTGGGCTGGTTGGACTGTCAGGGATTGCGTAGCCGTGTCGGTTGCTCCGTCACTGTCCGTGACCGTGAGCGTGATGGTGTAATTGCCCGCTGCCTGGAAGGCATGAGTGGGCGTGGGGCCGGTCCCCGTGGTTCCGTCGCCGAACGTCCAAGCGTGACTGGCTAGGCCGTAATCGTCGGTGCTGGTGTCGGTGAATTGGACGGCGCTGCCGGCGTAGTGGGGTCCGTCGGCAATGGTAAAGGCCGCCTCGGGCGCCATGTTCGGGAGGCCCTGGACTTGGTAGGAAAAATCCGGGGGGTCGTAGTAGGCATCGCTGGTCTGAACCGTGCAGGGGCCGGCGCCGGGGCCTCCGGCCATGTGGTCACTCAGGGTCTCGGAATCGCTTTCGACTCCGTAGGACTTTACCGCGAAGTCGGTCACTGCGTCGCCGCGTTCAAGGCCCAACGAAGCCAGCGTGAAGCCGAAATCAATGAGTGCGCGGTTGCCGTCAAGGCCTTCTTCAGGCTCGCCGTCTTTGTAGAAACGTTCCGGCGTTCCGACCCACGCAGCAGCGGCGTCGCCGCGCGCGGGAACGGCCGAAAACAGTTGCCTGTAGGCGCGCGTTGGGAAATTTTCGCCGTCATCGGCCATGTCGGCCCGGAGCCACACAGCCTTGGGGCCATCGGGCGTCGTGAAGGTGATTTCGTTAAGCAAGTACTCAGAGGCGCCCGGCGCAGGTTGGCCATCTAATTGGTTGGTGGCAAAGCCCCCGTTCAGGTACAGGCGCAGCAGAAGCAAGTGAGTGTGCGAGCCGGCTGGGCCCTCCGCCAGGTCGAGCGCAATGAGGTCGTGGCCATTGCCGGCAAACGCATCGCCGCCCGGTTGGTCATCATTGCAGTCGTGCAGCGCCCGGGTGAAGCCCGCTTCCGGGGGCGGGCCCGGGTGGCCTGCGACGGAGCCCACGGCGACCAGTAATAGGAGGGCCATGGCAACGACAGCACCAAGCGGGCGGGGCATATTGTTCAATACTTGACAAATCCTTAAGAGGTTTGGCGCCTGGTTCCCCAAGGGTGAGTTCATGAAGTTCACAACGAAACTTGCCGCTGCGCTAGCAACCGCTTTGGTAGTGGCGGCCGGCGGCGCCTCGGCGCACGGGCCGCAGCTGGAAGAATCCTACAATCATTGCTACATTTTCGTCGAGCCACTGGATGGCCACGCAGCCTTCTTCGTCGAGGACAATGGCCTTGCCGGGCTGCAACGCCAGGCGACCACCGTTGACGACGTGACCTATGAGGCGGACACGGAACTAACGGCCGCCCAATTTGCCACCACGTGCTAACGGCGCGCGCCTTCCTCCTCCCTTTTTCCACCCCATTTTGCCTGCCCCGCTTGTGGCCTCCCCTTGGATTTCTACGCTTCGCCTGCGCACGTTGCCGGCAGCCGCAAGCCCGGTTCTCGTAGGCGGTGCCGTAGCCCATGCTTTGGCCGGCTTCCACGTTGCGGCCTTCGCGGCGGCCCTCGCAGCAGCGTTACTCATCCAAATTGGCACCAATCTAGCCAACGACTACTTTGACCACAAGAAGGGCGCAGACACGCCGGACCGCGCTGGCCCGCGCCGGGCCTCGGCGTCCGGGGACCTAAACCCGGAACGCGTCAAGGAAGCCGCCCTGTTCGCATTCGTCTGGGCGGCCTTCTTTGGCGTCTATTTGGTAGCGCGCGGCGGCTGGCCCATCTTGGCCATTGGCGTGGCAGGGATTCTGAGTGGCTGGTTCTACACCGCCGGCCGCCGGGCCCTCGCCTACACCGGCGCCGCCGACATCTTCGCCTTCGTGTTCTTTGGGCCCAGTGCCGTGGCCGGGACGGTCGCCGTGCAAACTGGCGACTGGCCGTGGCAAGCATGGGCTTGGGGCATTCCCCTGGGGCTCCTCACCACCGCCATCCTGAACGTTAACAATCTGCGCGACCGACTCACCGATGAGCGCGTTGGAAAACGCACCCTCGCCGTGCGCTTCGGCGACCGTTTCACGCAGTTGCAATGGTCCATCCAGGTCGCCGTCGCCGTCGCATCGCCTTTTGTCATCGGCCACCTGGAAGACAATCTGTGGTTGCTTCTTCCCGTCGCCGCAGGGCTGGTGGCCATCGCTCCAGGGCGCTTGGTGTGGGGTAACTTGCAGGACCGTCGCCAGCTAAACCCGGCGCTTGGAGGCACGGCGCGCATTCTTCTCGTCTTCTCCTTACTGGCAACAATTGGCATCATCATCTAGCCGGATTGGCCGCGCCCAACACTCTTGATGCCCGAGCGGGTCCAGGCGCCTGTGCCCCCGGCGTTTCATGCCCTGACGCTTCCGTTATCCACCCCCTACACGTGGTCCCAGGGCGTTGAACAAGAGCGCCACACCGTCCTCGTCGAGGATGGCGACGGCTGGGGTGAAGTGGCCGATCCACCCGGTTCGCCCCCCGTTGCCGCGGCGGAGTTGGCCAAGTGGCAAGTGGATGCTGAAACTGCCCCTGCTCGCATCCGCTGCGGTCTCGTCGGCGCGCGGTTGGACGCCATGGCGCGCGACGAAGGAATAACCCTGGCTCACCTGCTTGGCAGTCGCGTCAACATCCGCCCTGGTCCTGTATCGGTCAACGCGCTCATTCCGTTTCTGCCGACGCGGGAAACCACCGCAGCTGCCCGGGCCGCCGTGGAGGCAGGCTATACCTGCATCAAGGTAAAGTCGAATGGCGACCGGAAGACCGACATCAATCGCCTTCGCAGTTTGCGCAATGCGCTGCCGGAGGTGACCCTTCGGCTAGATCCCAATGGGGCCTACCACCCAAGCTGGGCCGCTGACCACCTGCATGACCTAGCACAATTCGAGCTCGACTACGTCGAAGACCCGGTCCGGGGTCGTGCCATTGAACGCCTGATTGGTCGCAGCCCCGTCACCATCGCCATTGACGAGACGGCGACCGACGTTGAGGCCGTGCGAGACTCGGAAGCCCGCGTCGTCATCATCAAGCCCCAGCGCGTTGGCGGCCCGGACAAGGCTGCGGAACTCGTTGCCTGGTGCAGTGACCATGACCGTCACCCGGTGGTCACGAACAGCCTTGAGTCGGCGGTTGGCCGTGCCCATGCCTTGGCGGTGGCTAGCCTCACCGCCAATCCAGCCGGCTTAGCCACCGACACATTCCTTGGTCGGGACGTGGCCAGCTTGCCATCGGCGCCAGTGATGGAGCCATCAGGCAAGGGAATTGGTTTGACGCCCACGCTGTCGCCAGACTTGGCCTATCAACCGCAACGCGATGCTGCTGCTGCACCGAAGCAGGGCGAGGAAACCGCAGCGTCGGAAGCCCCCGCCCCGCCCCGCATGTTCAAGCGCCGCCGCTAGCATCGACCATTAGCATGCGTCTTGGTGTCCATGGCCCCAATCGCCTCCATGTAGAGGCGCACCGCGATGCGAGACGACTTGGTTGGTCCGTGGTGCCCCTACGTGGACCGGACCTGAAACGGGAATGCCACCGGTTGGACGTCGACCAAGTCATTGGAGCCGACGAAGCTTGGGGCCGGCAGGGGGACCACGGTGAACCGGGCGAGCGGGTGCTGTTGCAAACCAGTGGGTCGACGGGCGAGCCGGCGCCGGTGTCCATTACCGAAGCACACCTAGCCGCCCACCGTGACGCCTGTGCGCGTCGGATTGGACATGACGCTGATAGCCACTGGTTGCTGGGCCTGCCGTTGACGCACATGGGCGGCATTGGGGTATTGGACCGCTGCTTGCGCGACGAATGCAGGATGACGTTGGCTGAGCCCACCAACCTAGAGGCCATCTGGGCGGGCCTCCGGCGGGTCACGCACGTGAGCTTGGTGCCGCAACAACTCGGGCGGTTACTGGCAGGGAACGCGGAGGTACCGCCGCAGCTGGAGTGTGTCCTCGTTGGGGGCGACGCGGTTCGTGCTGACCTAGTCCACGCAGCGCTGGAGGCTGGCTGGCCGCTGCATGTGTCCTATGGTTTGACCGAAGCATGCGGCCAAGTTGCCACGGCCACGCCTGCCGACTGGCTCGCGCACCCGGGTACAGTCGGGCGCCCTCTTCCAGGTGTTGAAGTGTCCATCGGCCCGGGTGATGAAATCATGGTGTCGGGGCCCACCGTCATTGGCGGCGGCCCGCATGCAACCGGCGACATGGGCTTCTTGGACGACGACGGCTACCTCTTCGTCACCCAACGAACCTCGGAACGAATCATCATTGGCGGCAAGAACGTCGATGCCCGCCGGGTCGAGGCGGTTTTGTTGGGGCTGTCCGGCGTGCAAGACTGTGCTGTGGTGGGAGTTTCAGATGAGGTTCGCGGCCAAGCGGTTGCGGCCCTCGTGGAGGTGGATGGCAGCCTGGATGAAGCGGCGGCAACGGCACTCTGTCGGCGCCACTTGGAGCGCCACGAAATACCCCGCTACTGGCAGGTTGGGGTCGTGCCGCGTGATGCGCAGGGAAAGCTACGGCGGCGTCAGGTCGAATCAGCTTTTACGCCAAGGTAGACCCAGGCAATGCCACCGGTGAGTGGCCATGCCTCAAGCTTAGACCACGGCCCCGCTTCACGCATCAAGGCTAGAAAATCGTCGCCAGCTGGAAACGCCGCTGCCGTCGCTGGAAGATACTCATAGGCCGCCCGGTCGCCGGTGATGAGGCCACCCAGGCGCGGCATCACGTGCCGCGAATACCAGCGATAAAGGCGGCCCCATGCACCGGAGGGCTGGCCAAACTCAAGGACGACGCATCGGCCGCCCGGCGTCAAGACGC
Source organism: Thermoplasmatota archaeon (assembly GCA_041623215.1). Lineage (GTDB taxonomy): Archaea > Thermoplasmatota > E2 > JACPAO01 > JAHFTW01 > JBFJXH01. The sequence continues at coordinate 4,795 of JBFJXH010000032.1, read as the reverse complement.
GGTGCATTTCCTGTAGTCCTTGGACCGGATTGTCTACATTGCGAATACCAAACGCAATGGTGGCGGCATCGAATTGTCCCTTGTCAAACGGAAGGTCTTGCGCGTCTGCCTGCTGCCACGCGATGGACACCTGGGCAGGCCGGTGAGCCTCGGATTTTGCGTGTTTCGCCTTCGCAACTTTGAGCATTTCTGACGTGAAGTCGCTGCCCGTAACGACACCCTGCTGCATGGCTTTGGCCAAGGCGAAGGTCAGGTCGCCCGTGCCGCAGGCAACGTCCAGCACTTGTCCGGTCGTTACAGGGTTGGCTGGGCTAGCGGCCTTGACCGCGCGACGTCGCCAAGCGTGATGGATGCCCAAACTGAGCACGCTGTTGGCCCGGTCATAGCGGTGTGCGATGCGACCAAACATGGCCTGCACATCGTCGCTCACAAACTGGCGACCGGACCTAGCGGGAAAGGGTTGCTGGCTGACTAGATTGGCACCTGTAGCACCTGCGTCGATTCACAAACAACGCAGTAACACGAGCCCGGGTCGGACGCATCAATCACGTGCGTCCTTGGGTCTCCACAGGTCTTGCAATAGGCGTCCACGGTCCGAAGGGTCAAGGTCATGGGATGGGGTCAGAAGGACGCGGCCGCTATGGCCCTTGATGCGTCGCAGGCGGACGGACAAGGGACGAGTGCCTGGGCCCGCGCTTCGCCCTGCTCCAACTTGATGTCGAAGCCCCCCGCTGCGCCGCTGATTACCGGACCTTAAGATTCTGAATCCAATTGCTAAAGCCGGCCGGTAAATGGGCTGCCGGATGCCGGGCTGGACCGATTCGGTCGCCCGGGTGAGCGCAGAAAACAGGACGTGTGGTTTGGTAAAGCAGCCCCAACGGCACCTTGCTGCGGTCGCGCGCCGCCGCGATGGCTGCGTCGCGGTCAGATGGGTCGTGGTCCACTTCTGCAATGTGGTCTCGGTACCACGCGTAGGTGTTCACATGGTTGTACGTCACGCACGGGCTTTGCACGTTGATGAAGGCAAAACCAGGATGTTCGATGCCTTGCTGGATGAGCTTGGTGAGCGCCGGCTGGTCGGCGCTGAATCCTTGCGCAACGAAGGATGCGCCCCCGGCTAGAGCAAGCTCCAGCGGGTTCACTGGGTCCGCCATGGGGCCAAGCGGACTGGCCTTCGTGCTCATCTCGGTTGGCGTGGTGGGCGAGGTTTGCCCTTTGGTCAGACCGTACACTTGGTTGTCCATCACGACATAGCAGAGGTCCACGTTGCGGCGGGCCGCGTGGAGGAAGTGCCCAAGGCCAATGCCGAAGCCGTCGCCGTCGCCGCCAGTAACGAGGACAGTCAGGTCCGGGTTGGCCAATTTGATGCCGGTGGCCGCCGGCAAGGAGCGCCCATGCAAGCCATGGAAGCCGTACGTGCGAAAGGCGCCGTTGATGGTACCACTACAACCGATGCCCGTCACGAGGACGGTTTCTTCCGGCGTCCGCCCCAGACCGGCGATGGCTTGTTGCATGGCGCGAAGGACTCCAAAGTCGCCGCAGCCCGGGCACCAAATGGGGTCGTTGCCTTTGAGGGTCTTCCAATCCATGGCGACGCTGCTCATGGCGTCGCCTCGCTGGTAGCAATGAGGTCCTCCACGGCGTCCAGAAGGTCGTCCGACAAGACCGGGGTGCCGTCGTAGCGAAGCACTTCGTGGACGCGGTCATGGACGGGAAGTTCGCTTCGAATGAGTCGCGCGAGCTGGCCGGTGCCGTTGGCCTCGGCGACCAGGATGGGGCCTGGCCCGATGGCCTCGGAGAATGGTCCCCGGGGAAAGGGCCAGAGTAGCCGGACCCCGATGACTCGGGCTTGGATGCCCGCCTGCGCCAAGCGCACGCGCGCTTCGCGGCATGCTTCAACTGTACTGCCCCAACTTACGAGATTGACTGTGGTGAGGGCAGAGGCGTCGTCGGGTTGCTCCGTAGCTAAGGGTCGGCGGCAGGCATTGCCAAGGTCAGACAGGATTTGCTTGCGGCGCTCCACCATGGCGTTTCGAACGGCTGGCGCTTCGTTGGTAAATCCTGTCGGGCCATGTTCGGTTGAGTTGCTGATGTAGATCCCTGCCTCGCCTGGGTCCGGCACCCCGTCGCCGCCGTATGGGCGTCCGCCGTCCCATGCGGGTTTGGCGTCGGGCCGGGCCCGTTGTCCATGCGCCTCGGCCTCCGCGTGCACGTCAGGGGGGGCAATGGTTTGCTTGAACAGGCTGCATTGGGCATCAAGGGCGACAAAGGCCGGCACGCGGAACCTGCTAGAGAGGCGGAAGGCTTCGCTGGTTGCCTCGAACGCGTCGGCCACGTCCGTTGGCGCCAGGACCACGCGGGGGAATTCGCCGTGGCCGCCGTGCACCATGTGCCACAGGTCCTCCTGGCCGTGTTTGGTGGGCATGCCCGTCGAGGGCCCGGGCCGCTGGCAATTGATAATGACGGCTGGCACCTCGTTGCTGCCCGCCAAGCCGATGGTTTCGGTCATTAAGGAAAGGCCGGGGCCGGAGGTTGCTGTGAGGGCGCGGGCGCCTGCAAAGCCGGCACCGGCCACGATGTTCAGCGCGGCAATTTCATCCTCGACCTGAATGGCTATGCCGCCCTCTGCGATGAGGCGCGGCGTCAGGTACTCTAGGATGTCACTCGCCGGAGTGATGGGATAGGCGGCGGCGATGCGGCAGCCGGCCGCCAGGGCGCCGAGGCACGCAGCCTGGTTCCCGGTCATGAAGAGAGCCTCCGTTTCAGGCTGTGGGGCGGGTGGCTGGAAGGTGACCAGCGCCTGGGCTGCCATGCGCTTAGTTGCCTCAGCGAATCCGGCTGCCAAAGCGGCGGCATTAGTTGAGACCACGTCTTCCCCCTTGCCGGCAAACCGGTCGGCAACAGCAGCTTGCAGACGCTCAACGTCGAGCGCCATGAGTGCCGCACTGGCGCCAAGCGCCACCATGTTTTTGGCCCGCTTGTTGCCCGCCTCAGCAGCCAATGCCGTAAAGGGGAATGTCGCCACTTGGCACCCGGATGGAGGCACGAAGTCGGCCACGCCTTCGTCCACCAGTAACAAGCCTTGGGGAGACATTTTGGCATCGATGCGGGGCAGCACTGTGGCGTTGAAGGCCAGCGCCAAATCAATGGCTGCGGGGGGGCATAAATGACCCTGGGGGGTCAAGCGGACCGTGCTGGTGGTGTCGCCGCCGCGGATGCGGCTCGGGAAATCCCGTTGCGTTGATGGCATGAACCCGGCCGCGGCGAGGGCCACGGCGAAGGCTTCGCCACCCGATTCTAGGCCTTCGCCTGCAGTGACGCCAATCAGCCATGCGAGGCCGTGCGGGGGACGAACCAGTTGGTCCACGGGTGTTGGACTTCTAACGGGGCTATGAAGCCTCGTCCTCGCGGCCTGAAACGTGCAATGTGCAGGCGTCCTCAGCGGCGTCAGCTTGGATGCGACTGAGGCGCAACCGGAGGCGTGTATGCTCTAACTCAGAGCGCCTCGCCGATGGCACTTGCCCGTCCACCATTGCGGCCAGTAGAGCTTCGTGATACGCCCGGAGGCGGTCGTCGCCGGCAGCCACTCCGGGCTTTGACGAGTCGGTTGGCTCGGCCTTGGCACTTCGGGCCAGGCCTGCCGCCACGAGGACTGGGGCAACCAGGCTCCACAGCCCCTCGAGGCCAGCGAGGCTACCATCGACCGCTTCGCCAAGGCCCTCCAGGAGAGCCAGTGTGGCTACCGACAAGGGCGGCAGGAGGAATACCAGGAGGAAGGTTGCCAGGGCGCGCTTGAGGCCTTCATCGGCGGTTGTGAAGGCGGCGCGCCCAAGTGTCAGCGCCGTGGCTGCAACGGGTAGGATGCTGGCCAGCAAAATCCAATGCGTCACTTGGAACCAGACACCTTGGCCGCTTGCCCCGGCATCAACACGCCACCATTCGGCAGCGGCCACGAAGGATGCTAAGAACGACAAGCCGAGGGCTACGAGGATCGGTCCCCGATTCAGGTTGCCTTGCTGACTGCGTTTGATGTGGTAGCGCACCAAATCCAAACTGAAGGCTGCCAAGAGCAAATGGAGCAGGCCCGAGGCAACAAAGAAAGGCCCGGCGCCAAGAGCCACGAGGGAATCGCCAAGGCGCGCTTGGACCATCCAACTGCTTGGCCAAGCCACAACCACGACTAGGCTTGCTGCCGCAAGTAGCCCAATCAACACGGCACCTTGGCGGCTTGGCGGACGGCCGGCACGTGCCGTGCGATGCGTGCCCCATAGGCCGATGACGGACCACGTGGCGGCCACATAGGCCACGGGGACCACGGTGACAACGAGCGCCTCCAAAGGCGCTGCTTGGCGCAAGCCGATGGCGCCATCAAGAAGCGCGCGGACCGCCAGCACTGCCGCCAGCACCAGGTCGGTTGCTCGGCGGCTCCGCTGAAAAAGCCAGGCAGCCACGGCTAGGCCAATGAGGGCAGAAGCCAACCACGGCCATGCAGCGCCGGCAACCATGGATTGGGACTGGCGGCCGCGGGCAAAGCCGTTTTCACTAAGTGGACCGCCATGGTACTAGCTGTATGGGCATCCTTGAAACCACGCTCCTGGCGGTGATTCCAGCCGCAGTTGGGTTGTGGGCCGTGAGTCTCGTAAGCAAGGATGCGAGCATCATGGACGTGGCGTGGGGGCCATTCTTCGTCTTGGTGACGGGCGTGGCCACGTGGCAGGGGTCAGGGGACATTGGCCGGGTTTTGCTGGTGCTGCTGCTGGTCTCGGTGTGGGCGTTTCGGCTCGCCTTGCACATT
>JBFJXH010000031.1:0-16751 GCA_041623215.1 Thermoplasmatota archaeon | reverse complement strand
GGAGGCGGTGGTGGCCTTCTAGCGTGCCGTTGTGCACAACCGCGAAGTGCCCCGTGCCATCAAGATGCGGATGGGCATTTTCCTCGGTGACACCTCCGTGCGTGGCCCATCGTGTGTGGCCGATGGCTACGGTGTCGCCCGTTGCGTCGATGGCGGGTAGGTTACTAACGCGGCCGACGGCCTTGACGACTTCGACGCCGTGTTCGTCCAGCCACGCAATACCGGCCGAGTCATAGCCCCGGTATTCGAGCCGTGCCAAGCCTTCCCGGACGTGCCGGTTAGCCTCGACAAGGCCATGGATACCCACAATGCCGCACATTAGACCGCCACCCCGTCGTCGGGCACATTGCCCACCGTGCGTCCATCAGCTACACGTGCGCCATGGCCTATTTTGGCGCCGGGTTCGATGCGGACGTCACTGCCGATGACGGCATCGCTGCCGACCACCGTGGCCGCCCCTTCGACGCGGCTACCACTGCCCAAATCGACACCATTGTCCAGGATGGCGTCTCGAATTCGACAGTGACTGCCAATGGTGATGTTGCTGGCAATGCTGCAATCATTGGTGAACGTGAAGGGGGCCACGCGGACTCGGTTGCGGATGCTCGTGCCAGGGCCAATGACGGCGTGGGGCCCGATGCTGCAATCCTTGCCAATGTGGGCCGGACCTTGCACGACCGTGCCGGCGTGGAGAATGGTCCCTTCGCCGATGTGAACGTCACCTTGCACGTAGACGCCTGGCTCCCGAGCGCCATCGTCTCTGGTTTGCACTGACTCCATCAGAAGACGATGGAGGTGCAGGAGGTCCTCTGGTTCGATGATGTCCACGTATTCCTGGTCGGCCGCTGTGACCCGCGTCCACCCGCTGCCGCTTCGAATCGCGTCGCGTATGGCATCTCGGAGGCTGTGGTCATGCGCAACGATGCCGGAAAAAATGCTCAGCGGAAGCCGGTAGGCACCGCCGCTGACGCGTGAATCTCCAGGGCCAATGCTTTCCTCAAGGTCAACGACGCGGTCGCCCTTCAGAACTGGCGTCCCGTGTCTCCCGCTTCGCAGGTCGGCCACTTCTAAGATGGCCGGCCCTTTGGTGGCAACGAGCCGTTGCAGCACTTGCGGACCGTACCAGGCATCCGCCGGAATCAGCAGGAAGCTTGCGTCGTCCCCATTGGATGCCACCGTGATCGATGTGGTGCCCGCGGCGGTGCTTTGGGCGGCCCTCTCTGGCGCAGATCCCTCGGCAGCAAGGGAGACAAGGGCAGCGTGCACGGCGTCACGCGCCTGCACCGCGGCATGCCCGGGGCCAAGTTGCCGGTCTTGTTGCACGTAGGTGAGCCTGAGGCCATACTGCGTACCGTCCCCCAGATAGGCGCGCATCCGCTGGTGACCGTGTCCGACGACTAGGACGACGTCATCCACGCCAGCTTGGGCCAAGTCACCAAGCAAGTGGTGGAGAATCGGTTCGCCGGCGACGCAAAGCAGGCTCTTTGGCCGGTCGCGCGTCAGAGGGCGAAGGCGTGTGCCGGGGCCAGCAGCCAGCACGACGGCAAGGGTCACGGTCCACTCGACGACGCCCCGACTTTATAAGTCGTGGCGAACAGGTACTCAGCCGAGCTGGGCGGCCGATTGCGCCCCCGCGAGGAAACACGCCGTGCGCAACTCGTCCACCATCATGCCCACTTCGTCCACTGCTCGCTCTTGGGCGGCGGCGCGAAAGACCTGCCCGGCATAGCCGGCCATGTTGGCCCCCAGGCTAATGGACTTGGCTGCATCGAGACCACTGGTCAAGCCCCCCGTGGCAATCAGGGGCAAATCGGGACACGCAGAGCGACAACTGACGATTGCCTCTGGCGTCGTGGTACCCCAGTCCCAGAAGGTCTTGCCCAGGCGTGCCTTGGCAGCATCACCTAGGTCGTTGGCCCTGTGGTGTTCAACGGCGCTGAAGCTGGTGCCGCCCAGGCCGCCCACGTCGATGGCGGCAACACCCGCTTCTTGGAGGCGGACGGCGGTGGCGCCGTCAATGCCGGCGCCGGTTTCCTTGACAATGACTGGCACGGACAATTCGGCGCACGCTGTCCGGATAGCACGTAGCCCTCCACGGGCGACCGTGTCGCCCTCCGGCTGACATGCCTCCTGAAGGTAATTGAGGTGGATGCACAGAGCATGTGCCTCTACCATGTTGACCGCAGCTTCTGCATGGCCCATGGCATCCTCGCCCCACAGAATCAGCTGTGGCAACCCTAGGTTGGCAAAGCGGGCCGGCACGTCGTGGTCAAGCATCACCGTGTACGAGTCGGCCAAATCGGGGTTTTCGATGGCCGCTCGTTGGCTGCCGACGCCCATGGCCACTTGATGGTGGGCGGCGGCTTGCGCCAGACGGGCGTTGATGTCCTTGGCAGCAGGGGTGCCCCCCGTCATGCCGGTGATTTGAATCGGGGCATCCAAGTCGCGGCCAAGAAACGTCGTGGCCAACTCCACATCTGCCAAATCGAATTCCGGCAGTGCTTCGTGTCGTAGGCGGATGGCGTCCCACGGGTTGCTCGACGTGGACTGGACATCCCGCTCGAGTGGGATGCGCAAATGCTCCTCCTTGCGGCGGCGTGTCTCTGCGGCCAAATCCACGTGGGTGCCACGAGGCTCCGGTTTAAATCAGCCATCAATCGGCCGCTTCATGGCACCACCCGCGTGCAGGGAACGTCCTTGCCCCGAAGGACGTCCTGGATGCGGCCCCGCACGGTGCCGTTGGCAATGAGAACCGGCGTCGCCTGGGCCATGTTGAATGCGTGATTCAATTTGCCATGGATGCGGCCCGTGACATCGGCGCCATGGCCGCCCTGACGGCCGGCACCATCCGCGCTGCTATGCGCCGCCCGGTCAATCGACGCCAAGAGCGACGCACCCGGTTCACTTGGATGGCGGTCGTAGACGCCCTCTACATCCGTCACAAAGAGCGCCAGCCGCGGGTCCAATTCCTCAGCCAGTATGGCCATCAATTCATCACCACTAACAACGCGCCAGCCCAAATCTTCGTCACGGACAATGGTTCCCGGCAGGACCGGCGTGTAGCCATCTTCAAGGAGGCGTTGAATGCGCGCGACCGGAACGCCGAGCAGGTCATCGCCATCGCTGTGGGCGCTGATGTGGACCGGCACGCCCACCGGGCAGAGTCCCGCGGCCTCAGCCAAGTCCAGAATCTGGGCATGGAGCAAGGCAACCCCGGTAAGCGTAGCTGCCACGGCCGGCGCATCGCGGGGGCTCATCGTGCGGCTGCCGATGCCCGCCTCGGCGGCGGGGATGTGGCCAAAGCTGCCCGCGCCGTGAACCAGAACGACGGGTACGCCAGCGCGCGCCAGTTCAAGGCAGAGGCGTCTGGCGACCGTGCGACGAAACGCGCGCGGCTTGGCTTTGTCCGTGAGAACACTGCCGCCGAGCTTGACGAGCACCGGACGGGACACGTGGGGCCAGAGGCGGCCGGCGCTTTAGGGTTCTCGGCCAAATCGCGAGTAATTGGCCCATGAAACGGCAGCCGCGCTGGGGCCGCGGGCGGGTCGTTGCACGGCGTAGCGGGCGAGTGGCCTCTTGCGCAAGTCTTCAAAGCAGCCCTTGGGTGGCCACGCCATGGCAGGCCTTCCCGGCGGCATGGAATGGGTCATTATCATCGGCATTGTGTTGCTCCTCTTCGGGGCAGCTGCGATTCCCAAATTAGCGCGCAGCATGGGCCGCGCGCAAGGGGAATTCCAGAAAGCACGCCAAGAGTTCCAGAAGGAAATTGAGGTCGGCAAATCCGGCAGCGATGAGGCTCACGACCCCGATGAAGAGGACGATGCCGCCAAGCAGCGTGCCAGCTAGTCAGCCGCCTTGTTGATGCGGCACGTGGGTCAATTACGCCGCCGCCGGATTGGCCGCGGCCCCGGCTGCTGCCGCTAACGACCCGCCCCCTACGGCTTTGACTGCCGGCGGGCCCCAATGGATGCCCACGCGGCGCCAGCCACGTAGAGAATCATCAGAGGGACTGCCACCACGATTTGACTCACGACGCTGGGGTCAGTTACCAAGGCGCCTACCACGACCGCTGCCACGGTAGCGTGGCGCCACTTGCTCCACCAGGCCGCCGGACTCACGAGGCCCACGCGGCTAAGCACTACCATGACCAAGGGCAACTGGAAGGCAATGCCAAACGTCAGCAACGTCGAGACCGTGAACGTGACCAGGTCGGGAACCGTCAGGTACGGCACAGCCCCAAGATTGGCCGCGTAACCGTAGAGTGTGACCATCAGAAACGGCAGCACGACCCACCAGGCGAAGGCCACGCCGGCCAGAAATAGCAACACCGCCGGCACAGTGGCCCTCGCCACCGTGCGCCGTTCATGCGGCAGGAGCGCCGGCGTGACAAAACCCGCCAGACGACTCCACCAAACGGGCACCGCGATGACGACGCCGAGAAAGAGCCCGACAAGCAGTTGCGCCATGATGCCGTCCACGGGGTGCAACACGACGAGTTTGACGTTGGGCGGAACCACGTGTCCTTGCAGCGCCCGAAACGCTTGGACGGCCAGGCTATCCGTGGCGCTGAAGACGGGGCGCCACGCGGAGCGCCACGGCGTCACACCTACCATAAACACAGTAATCGTGGCCACGAGAATGGCTGCCGCCGCACTTAGCAAACGCCGCCGCAGCTCGGCCACGTGCGCCAAGAAGGGCACCGACGTATGGGGGTCCGTCACGGGGCGGTCACGGGCCGGCCACGATGCGTCCCGGTTTCACGCTTGCCAATGGTCGGGGCGAGTTCCGTGCGGTGTCCTTTTCACCACCGCTTCGACTGGACCGTTTGTGCACCCCCTCCATGAGATGCGAGCCATCGCCAGCGCGCCGGGCAAGGTCATCCTGTTCGGCGAGCACGCGGTGGTGTTTGGCCATCCGGCGGTGGCGGCGTGCATTGACCAACGAACTCGCGTGGAAGTGGACGTGGTGGGCAGTCGCTTCACAGTCAACGGCCACCGGCTCCACGAGCGCTATCACTCTTACATCAAAACGGCCGTGGACCGCCTCTGGAAGGGCGACCCGGTGCGCATTCAGACAGAGGGGGGCATCCCATCGGCCAGCGGTACGGGAAGCTCGGCTGCCCTCACCACGGCGACTGTTGCCGCCCTGCACCGACTCCAAGGCATCACGGACAACGCCAGGTTGGCGCAGGACGCGTTCATGGTGGAGCGCGTTACGCAGGGTGGCGGGTCGCCCATCGATACAAGTGTCAGCACGGCCGGGGGAGCCATCGCCATTGCCGGCAAAGAGGCCCCGCCTAACGTTGGCGACCCGCTCTGGGACATCACGTGGGAAGACCGGGCCTGGAGTGTCGAGTCGCTTGCCATGCCAGGCCTCACCGTGGTCGTAGGCAATTCCGGCGTCAAGGGTAAGACCGACGTGGAGGTCGCCAAAGTTGCCCACAATGCGGCTCGCAACCCCCTGGTGCGTGATACGTTGCAGGACATCGGCAGCATCGCTCGTGACGCCGTCCCGGCCCTCCGGACCGGCGATTGGGAAACGGTGGGCCGCCTCATGTCGAAGCAGCACGACTGCATGCACATGATTGGGGTCAACCACCCGGAAGTGCAGAAACTGGTCGTCGCGGTGCGCGATGCACCCGGCACCTTGGGTGCCAAGATTACAGGGGCCGGAGGCGGGGGCTCCATGGTGGCCATTACCGATAATCCGGCTCGCGCTGCGGCCGTCATTGAAGCCGCAGGCGGACGAGCGTTCATTGTGCGCCTCGGCGGCGGCGGCGCCACGTTGCACGCGCCGTAAGGCACGAAATAGCACGGCATGCGACCGGCGGCGCCGATTGAAGCCTTGAAGAGGTTAGGCCCCAGTGGGCGCCCGTCGGCATGGCCAACGACGAAGCGACCCAAGCTGCCCTTCGCCGCGTTGCTGCGTCTGTCGTGCTGCTGGGCTTCTTGAGCATCGTGTTCCTTTCTCCGCCAACCTTGTTCTTCGCCCAGGTATCTGGCTTGGGCCCCGACCTCGGCAGCAGTCAGGGCAACATTCCGGTGACCACTCGCATGGATCCGGGCGATGCTCGCCAACTGAGCGGCGTCTTTGACGCCCTCTCCCCGTGGCGCCGGGCACCCGATTATCTCGGAGTCCCTGATGCTTCGAGCGGGGAACTCACGGCAGCCGCGACCGTCAAGCACCCCGACATTCGCATCCCCGTTAGTGGCCTGCTGGTGTACACCAGCGACCCAGACACCCTGGTGGCACCAGCGATTGGATTCCATGACGCCGGTTACCGATTCATTACGCCTCAAGGCGGCCTGGATAAGGAACGCCGCGGCGACCTCGTTAACATCGATGTGGCAGACGACGATTTCGCCCAGGATTATTGGCTCACACCAGAGGAAGGAAATCGCTTCCAAGGCTTTGTCACAGCCCGGCGCTACCTCGTCGAAAAGGAGTTGGAGCCCCCTGGCCCGGATGGCGAGGGTGGGAAGTACGACCGCCAAGTGGTGCTTACGATGTTCTTGTCCGAGCGTCGAATTGACCGCGACAGCGCCGTGACCTACATCCGCGTGAGCATCGCCGTGGAGCCGATTCACAATTGGACCGCTGCCGGGACCTATACTGAGGCTGCGGGTCGCCTCATGGCAGACCTCGTCCCGGCGCTGTTTGAACATCGGCCCCCAGCGCCCTTTCTTGGGGTCCAAATCTTCCGGAGCGGCATCTTAGGTGCGCTTGCCGTCGTGGTCGCCTTCGTCGCGCCATCCTGGCTCCTGATTGACCACGCCAAGCGCCTCAATGAAGCGCGCATTCGCAACCTTGAGCGCATGCGGTTTGAAGCCGCTACGCGTGGGCCATCGGACGCCGACAAGGAAGGCGATGAAGGAAGCGGGCAGGAAGATGGAGCGGGCGTGGACGAACCCCGCGAGCTAGGTCGCGAGCCTACGGCCGACGGTGCCGGCGCGGCCGAAGACGAGACTGGCCGGAATCCCCCTCTTTAAGAGTCCGCCTTCAATGGAAGCCGCGTGGGCCGGCGTTACGAGGACCATCCCTTCGACATGGCCATCGTCGCCGTCGCGACGCTTGCTGCGTTGGGCCTCTGGCTCCTGCCCCCAGACAACCTCACGACAGTCCTTGGGGCAACATTTCTGCTGTTTGTGCCAGGCTACACGATTCTCTTCGGAGTGCTGCCGTGGCGCACCGACCAAGGGCACGCACCGCCTGGCCGCCGCCGCCAACGGGAATTGGATGTTACGCGACGCATTGTTTTCGGGTCCGTTTTGTCGGCCCTCCTGACCATTCCGGCGGTGCTCCTGCTGGACCTCAAATGGGACCCCTCGAGCGTCCACACCCTGCTTGGCATTGGCCTAATTCTGGTAGCCCTGCTGTTCCCCCTTGCCCTGGTACAATGGTACCGGCTACCCAAGAGCCGCCGTTTCGCCATTGAATTTGGCCCGCGCCTTCGAAGCGAGCAAGAGCAAGAGCGCCGCGTAGACGCCGAGCTCGCCGTCGAGGAAAAGGCGCTTACCAGCCTCGAGCGCCAAATGGCCCGCGACGCGCGAAAAGAGGCTAAGGAGACCGAGAAGGCTATCAAGAGCCTACAACGCGAATTAGCCAAGGCCGACCGGAAGGCGGCTCGTAAAGCAGGCCGCGACGCGGCCCAAGCCCCGGGCGACGTCATTCAACGAGAACTGGACGCCCTGCGAGAAGTCGCCAGCACGAGGCCCGAAGCACAAACCGAGGAAGCCGACGCCGCTATTCTCGAAGGAATGCTGACACGCCTTGCCAAGGCGGAAGGCAAAGGTGGGCCTGCGGCCGACGCGGCGAGCCAGCAACGCCTCATCGAAACCCTGCTCCGCCAGCGGCGAAAAAGCGCGAAGCGCGACCATAAAAACAGGCGCAAGCGCGACGCGGCTGCCGACCGAGCGGCCCTAGCCGCCGCTCATCTTGACGTGCTTGCGGCGGCGGCCGGCCGGCTGGCCGATGACGAAGGCCGCGGCGCGTTGGCGGCGATTCTGCGTCGGTTGGTCCATGGCCACGAAACTCCCCATGGCCGCGACCGACAGGCACTCGACCGCCTCGTAGCACAACTCCACCGCGTCGAGGAAGGCTCGCGCAAGCGAGCGGAAGCCGCCGACCGGCGGCGCGCCGCGTGGCGCCAACGCGCTACCCGCAAGGCGCTTCGCTTGCGCCATGCGGCAGGAACCGCCGCCGCAGACCCCGCAGCACCCGACGCGCCTTGGACGCTGGCCCCCGTGACCGCCAGTGTTGCCCCCCCGCCAGCGGACCAGTTGAACGAGCTTACCCTCCAAGACCTAACGGATGACGCCACCCGACTCAAGGCCGCGGCCAACCTCTCCAAGAAACTAGGCGCACTCGAGGAAGACCTACTCAAGCGCGAGGCCACCCTCACGCGCCGCCTTGCCACCGCCCATCAGAAAGATGTCCGCGACGTCAACCGCCTGCTCGTCAAGACTGCTCGAATCGTGCAGCGAGATACAGCACAAGCTGCCAGGGGCCGGCCCGATGACCGCGACGAATTGCGAGCGGCACTAGGGCGTCTGGCACGCGACCACGCGGTGGCGGTCGCCGGGCTCGATGTCAAAGCCGCTGACATGGAGGCCAGGCGAGCCGAACTCGACGTGCAGGAGCGGCGGGCAAGCCGCGTCGAACGCGTCCAAGATGACGCTTGGGCCGCCGACTTTGTGAACAAGCTGGCGGAGGCAGCCAAGAACGCCATGGACAAGGCCGCTGGCCGCGGCGTGGCCGGCGCGCTGGCGGAGGTCTATGAAGGCCGCGTCCGGGAAGCGGTCCGCCTAGACGCCGACCACAAGGAGCGTCGGGCCACGCAGGCCGAGGGGCGCCGCGATGCCCATAGTCTGCTGGCGGCAAACATCCACCGCATCCACGAGCGCCGGGATGAGCTTGATGAACGGACGCTGGAACTCATGGAATCCGTCGTCGCCAAGGAGCGCGAGGCCGGCTTCAGGGCGGCTAGCGACCTGCTGGCCGAGGGCGTACGCTTCTTACCGGGAGCTCCGGCCCCCGCCGAAGGAGAAGGGGACGCGGAGTCGAGTGAACGCAAAGCCGAGACTCGTGCGGCCGTTGTCCAATTGCCCGTCCCTCCTAGCGGCGACACGCTCCATGAGGACAAGGAACCGGCCGGCGAGGACAAGGAGGGATCGGCCGCCGATGGCCCAACAGACCAGGACATCGCTGAACTTCGGCGCGTGCTGAAAGAAATCGCCCGCGAGCAGGACACCCACCTAGCCACTGATGAGAGCGCGCTGGAATCAATGGCGGCGCGCTTGGCAGCAGCCCGGCACCGGCACGACCGAGATGACGATGCAGCCACCGCCCCGCTGGCTGATGACGCTAGTGAGGGTTACGACGACCTTCCCATCCGCAAACCGGAGGGATTGGACCCGGATTTGCAAGCTCTATCGGATGCGCTAGATGAAGTGGCGCGACTCCAGGTCGCTCACCGCTTCACGCATCAACGCGCTGTCAAACGCATTCAGCGCCGGCTCGCGCATATTGCCATGCAGCGCGCCCAGCGGACCTCCATGGCTGACCAACGCCGCATCCGACGCGATGCCCGGCTGGAGGCACGAATTCAGCACCTGCGGGCACGGCTTCGAACGGTGGCCCACCGGCTGGAAATGGACCAGCGACGCCGCCTCCAGCAAGCGGTCGCGGACTTGTCACGGGACAGCGACGCCGTGAACGTGCGCGACCGCCGCTTCCTGGACCGCATCGCGGCTGTCGTCGCCCGAGCCCAACAACGGCGTCTGCGGCGAGAACAAGCCGCCCTGCGGCGCATCGAACGGCACCTCAACGCCCTGGCTGCAAGAAAAGCGCTCCACGAAGAGCAAGCCGAAGCGACCGCTGACCACGCCGAAGATCAAGGCCCCGATGCCTCGGTCGCCGACAAAAAAGCCCGTAAGCCAACCAGCAAGACGGCCGAGCGACGCCTGCTCGTTCGCCGGGCCCGACTGCGGCGCAACCTGAGCGCGCACGACGAGCACCGCAGGCAAGCCTATGCCACCATTATTAGCGAACTGCCGGACGACGCGCTTGGCAGGCTCGTCGCCGACCCCGACCGGCTCGAAGGTCTGCAGGAAGAATTGGCCGCACTGGCAGATGTAGCCGCACGCGATCGCCGGCGTATTCTCGCCCAAGAAGCAAGACTTCGCAAACTGCAAAGTAAGCAAGGTGAGGCGTTGGCCGACGAGGGCCGCCCCGAGGACACGGAAGAAACGCAGCCGGCGCCTGAGACAGAGGACGCCGAGCATGTGCCGGTACCGCGTGACCTAGAGCGCCTCATGCGGCAAGAGGCACGTCGAGCCAAGGCCGAGGAGCGGGCGCTTCGGCAAATTGAATCTCAATTATCTCGCATGTTGGCTTTGGAGCGGGGGGAACAACAGCGACGCAGGGACATTGCAACCTTGCGTCGTTTGTCCGCAAGGGCGGCCATGCGACAGGAAAAGCGCATGCAGCGGCGCGACGCATGGAACCGAAGCCGCTTGGAATTGCAGGAACGTCGCCAGGAACGTCTGCGCGCCCGCCTAGAGCAAGAGCGCCTCCGCCGGAAATCCATGCCAGTGCCGGTTGTCGTGCAAGTAGTTCCCGAAGAGGCGCGCCGGGTGACGCTGGCAGTGTGGTTCTATGTGACGCTCATCACATTGGCCGAGCTATTCGTCGCCAATTGGCTCGGGCCGTTCACCTTGGCGAGCAATGGCCTCGCGGTCCGCATCGGCATCGGCCTCCACGTCGTTTTGCTCGTAGCCCTGCTTGTACATGGGTTACTGCATGTGCGGGACAGCCGCACGGCCACCGGCGCACTGTTGGTGTCGTTCATCATGGCGCCGCTGATTCGTATTTTCAGCCTCGCCATGCCGGTGGTGACATTCAGCTTCGTCCAGTGGTTCACGCTCATTGGCGTACCCCTCTACATCGCCCTTTTTGCCATCATCAAGTCGCAACGACTGGACCTTGCCGAAGTGGGCTTGCGGCGCCCCGAGTCCAAGTGGATTGGCTTGGAAGTGGCCGTGGTCTTCTGGAGCGTCTTCTTCGGCGCCCTCGAGCACCTGATCTTAGAGCCCAACAGCATCTTCCCCGACCTGACGCTGACCCACATTGCTGCGCCGGCCCTTGCACTCTTCGTCAGCACGGGACTTTTCGAAGAACTGCTGTTTCGGGGCGTTATCCAACACCACGCCCTCCGGGTTTTCCGGCCGGGCATGGCCATTTTCATGCTCAACGTCGTCTTCGCCGCACTTCACCTAGGGAACCACGAAATTGCCGACGCGGTGCTGGTGTTTGTTGTTGGATGGATCTACAGTCAAGTTATCCTGCGAACCCGGAGCTTAATTGGCATCAGTATCGGCCACACCGTCGCCAATATCATGCTCTTCATCGTCGGACCGTACCTGCTGTGATGCCCGAACGCTCCGCCCTTGGACTCGGTGCCGTCCCACAACACGCATATACGGCGAACGACAGTTTTCCCTTGTAGCAGCGATGATTACCAGTATCACAAGTACCGTTACAACCACCGTCACGACGACGGCCGTAACCGGTAGCTTGGCTGCGGTAAGCACCGGTCGCGTCCCCTTGGTGGGGGAAGCAACCGAGCCTGTAGCTGTGGGTGTCTTCACCGGCGACGCGCTGCCTGGCAGCGCGGTAACCAGTCAATTTGATGCGGCCGGCCAAGGCTACGAAGTCATCATCAATCCGGACCCGGCGAGCACCGCGGTCAGCGCGATCGCCGTCGGCGTCCTCATCGCATTCATGATGGCTCGAGAACTCCTACTCACGTACCTCGAGCAAGAGGACCTGAACCCCCTTCGCCGCAGCCTCAACGTGCGTCTGCGGGGCTTCCTCATTGCCAGCCGGGCGCCCATCAGCAGCCTCCTTGCCATTTTCCTCATCCTCGTTGTGGACGGCGTGCTGAAAGCGCTGTGACCACGAAGCCATGCTGCCGGCGGGAGCCCCCGTAACGGCAACGTCTTGAAGCGCAACAGAAGTCTGCACGTGTGGCGCGCCTGGTCAGTTGGCACCCGTTGGACGTAGCGTTCCTGCTACTGGCGACGGCGGTGCTCGCGCCCCTCGTGTTCGTGGCAGACCAAGCCGCGTGGGTTCTGGCACCATTGCTGCTCATTGCCCCCGGCCACCTCCTCCTACTCGCCTGGCGGCCGCGGCGCCGCATCAGCGACGATGAGGAGCCCCTGCCCGAAGCGGACCATGCCTTCGACCCGTTCGAAGACATTGCCGGCCTTAGTGACGCGGACGCCGTTGACGAAATTGATGCGATTCTTGAGGACAAGGAGAAACAGCGCGCTGAGCGAGAGGACGAAGAGCGCCCGGAGCACCTGGGCGCCGATGTCGAGAACCGATTCGTTCCCCCAACACCGTTGCGTCTCGTCTTGGCCGTGCCCACCTCGCTGCTAGTTCTCGCACCCGTGGCGGCGCTTGGCTGGGCCCTCAGTGGCGACCCCTTCGGCCGCATTCCCGTCATCGTGGCCGTCAACCTGACTGTTGTCCTTGCAGCCGTAGCCGCCGCGCGTTGGTATGCAACGCCGTTCGAGCGGCGGTGGCATGCGCTGGCCGGCGACAAACCCGACGTCGAGCGGCTGCGCAAGATTCGCGCCTCCGTAACCAAGCGGCGCCACCGCACGGAGCTCCGAGCAGTGCAACGTTTGCAAGCGCGCATGCAGAAACGCGAGCGTGCTGCTCAACGGGCAGAATCACGCGCCCTACGCCGCATTGAGCGCCAGCTCAGTCGGCAATTATCCAAGGAGGAGCAAGAATCGGTTCGCCTTGAGGAGCGCACGGCGGAGGCACGGCGCCGCGAAACGGCGGTCGCCGAGCAATTGGACGCCGCGCGCGAGTTCGAACAGCACGACCGCATTCCCCGCCTCCAAATGCGATTGGAGCGAGAGGAGTCGCACCGCATTGAGGAGGAGGAACGGATGGCTGCCCGCGCCCAGGCGGCCCAACGCCGCATTGAGGAGTTGCGGCATCAGCGTGAGGTGCAAGAGAAACAAGCCAAGGCACGCGCTGAAATCCGTCAGCGCGTAGCCATCGAGCGGCTGCGCCGAATCCGGCGGCGCCACCGGCTTCTGCAGTTGCAGGCGGAGCGGCTCCGGTTCGATTGGATGCCCCTCGACATTGTTGCGGCGGTCCTCGTCAGTCTACTGTACGTCACCGTGGTAGGCTTCGGCACGGGCTTCTGGCGCGCCTTCTCGACTTACCTGTTCCTCCTAACGGTACCCGGCTACTTGCTCGTGTTTGCCATGTGGCCTGAGCGCCGGCAGGAAGAGGACGTTACGCTTCGTGAAGTCGAATCGCAGATTATGGAGGCGGCCGGCGAGGACGACGTTGACCTGATGGAATACCGGGTGCGGCGACACGCGTCGAGCATCGGCACCACGACTCGGCTAGCGTTGGCCTTGGGACTGTCACCCATTGTCACCGTTGCCATTGGCTTCCTTCTTCATTGGACCGCCGGCGTGACGGTCGGTGGCCTCGTGGCCTTGCACCTGCAAGCGATTGGTCTCTTTGCGGCCATCGGGTCCTGGCGCTGGTATCGCCTCGCGCCCTACGAGCGGTGGCACATGCATTTCCGCATTGACGAGTGGAGTCTTGGTAAGGACCGGGTCGAGCGCGGCCTAACTGTTGCCTGGACGGTGCTGGCGGTCATCGCAGTAATCTCTGTTGCCTGGATTATCATTGGACCCAAAGACACCAGCAACACAACGTTGTACGTGCTGGGCGACAGTCACGAGGGCGCCTGTTATCCGGCCCGCTGGCTCGACGGGGCTTACCGCCCTACCCTGAGCGTGACCGAACGACGCTGCCCAGACATCATCCCGGCCGTCACGGTCGGGATTTCCAACAACGAAGGAGAGTTGCGAAACTATTGGATTCGAGCCGTTTGGAGCCAGGAGGTTTATTCCACCAGTCGCGACCCGGGCCAGATTCAGGTGGCACTCGTGGACGAATGGCAGACTTCGGTTCCGCCGTCCAGCGACGAGTCTCCCCTGACCTTTCGCCCCCAATACGAGGAGGAGTTTGTGCTTCCGGGACCGCCACCGTTCGAGGGCAAGCAGTTCCTGTCGTTCCAATTGTTCACACGCGAGCCCCCACCCGTGCTGCCGACCCTCGAGTATTTCGAATCGGCACACCGCGAGGTTCACTTTGCCATTGACAATCTGGGGACCTCGTCGTGAAAGTGGTCCTCTGCACCAGCCACTTCGACCCCGACCGTGGTGGGATTGTGACCGTCGTGCGCGAGCACGCGCGGGGCCTTGCAAGCCAGGGCCATGACGTGACCGTTGTGGTACTCGGCGATACGACGGGACGAGGCGACGAGGTGACAGGCGACGGCGTTCATGTGCTTCGCCGCCCGGACCCCCGGGCCGGCAAAGTCGGCGGGCGCGTCAGTGGACTCCGCCGCACATGGCGACTCCTGCAAGGTGCATGGGACCAAGCCGACATCATCCATGTGCACGGGTACCACACCCTGTTTGGCCAGCAAATGGTGCGACTTGCCCGACGGAGTGCCCCTCACGCCAAGGTAGTCTGGAGCACCCATTACCATGGTCACGGCCACGGTCGCATAACACGCCTCGTCTGGCCAATCTTTGATGCCCTCGCGGGCCGGAGCTTGCATCGCGCGCACGCCGTGGTATGCGTCAGCGACTACGAAGCCCGCTTGTTGGCCAAGCGCCATGCAGGCTTGCAATCGATTACCGTGATTCCCAACGGGGTCGAGCGAATTCAACCGCGTCGCCGGGCGGCACGCCGGGGCCCCGCCCTCCACTTTCTCTACGTCGGATTTCTGGAACCTTACAAGGGCGTCCAACATGTCCTTGCCGGCCTAGCTTCCTATCGCCGGGAGGGGCATAACGCCCGGCTGACGGTTGTTGGCCGCGGCTCAGCGGCACAGGACCTTCAAGCCCAGGCCGCACAGCTTGGCCTGGAGGACCACATTGCATGGCTTAGCGAAGTCAGTTCGAAGGAGCTACAGCGCCACTATCGGGAGCACGACGCACTGTTGCTACTGTCGGAAGCCGAAGCGTACGGCTTGGTTGTTGCCGAAGCGATGGCGACGGGGACGCCTTGCATCGTTCGAGACACGAGCGCCCTGAGCGAGTTCGCCAGGCTCACTGGGTGTCTCGGAATCCCGGGTGAACTCGATGGCGCAAAAGTAGCCGCAGCCATGGCCGACACGCCGACGAAGGTCAACTTAGCTGACCAAGAAAAGGTGGTCACCTGGACCTATGTGGCCAACCGCCTCGCCGACCTCTACGCAGGCTTACTCTCCGGCGACGGGGACATGAATCGGACGGCGGCGTAGCGCAACTTCGATGCGGGGGTCGCCGCCATGACGAAGGCCATGCCATGCGCCGCGCAAGGTGGCTCCTGCCAACTGCGCCTGGCCTTGGGCCAGCAGCACGGCCAGCGTGCCGGGCAGCCAAACCAGCACATACCAGAGTGTGAAGGCAGCTCGCTTCCCAATCGGCCAGTGCAGGCGTAGGAACCGCCATCGGTTGGCTGCAATGCAATAGCCCGTCGCCGGGTTGCCTCCGCCTCCGCTGCTGCTGCTCACCCCATGGACAACGTCCACGTCCTGAACCACCCACAGGGTGAAGCCAAGCGCCCGGCACCGGCGGCACCAATCGGCGTCCTCCCAGTACAAGAAATACCCGGGGTCGAAGCCGCCGACCAAATCCATGACCTCGTGGCGAACCAAGAGGCACGCCCCCTCTAACGACGACACCTCCACGCGTCCTCGAGCACCCTCGGTCTCGCCACGATGACGGTTGCGAAGGCCGCCGCGCAGGAAGGACTCCTGCATGCCGCGCGAAAGCACCACGCCGGCAGGCGTTCGAATCGTGGGTGCCACGGCCCCGCGTAGCTCGGCCCCGGGGCCAGGCTCAAGCAATGCCTTTGCTAGGCGAGCCACGCCATCCACTGGCAGGACCACGTCATTGTTGAGGACCAAGAGATGATGCTCCGGCCACCACCGCCGCGCAAGGCGTAGCATGTGGTTGTTGCCAGTGGCATAGCGGTCGTTGATACCGTGGTGTACGAGCACCCAGTCGCTCGGGGGCGTGGCGGCGTCGGAGGCACGGTCAAGGCGCCAGTTTGCCAGCCGCCACGCATGGGCTTGCGCGGGCGACGCCAGGGCATCCACGGATCCGTCCGTTGACCCGTTATCCAGCACCAGCACGCGCAGGTCCACGCCACGTTGCTTGGCCAGCGCGTCGAGGCACCGCAAGGTGTCCGCCTTGCCGTTCCAATTCAGCACCAACGCTGCGACGCGCGGCGGGGCCACCTGTCCGGGCCGACTTGGCCTCGTGGTTGCAGTTTGGTCGCGGTCCGAGTCGATGCGGGTACACTGCGATTCGTCCCAAAGACCCTATCTGGCCGCGCTGGCGTCCCCAAGCGTGGCCGGCCACGGCACCGTTGCTTGCATTTGCTCCGGCGGCGGGCACCTGACCGAGCTGCAAGCGCTCCTGCCAGCGCTTGGCGACCGACCCCATTTCTGGGTGACTTACCCAACCCCGCGCACCAAGCGCCTCAACGACGTCCATTTCTCTGGGCATCTGGGCCGCAACCCGGCCCGCTACATCCTTGAGACGGCGCGAGCCCTCCGGCTGCTGCGCCGGCGCCGCCCGATTGCCGTCTTCTCAACCGGCGCCGAAATTGCCATTCCCTATTTTTTGGCAGCTAGAATTCTGGGCATACCGCGC
>JBFJXH010000030.1:0-17319 GCA_041623215.1 Thermoplasmatota archaeon | reverse complement strand
GTCACTGCCGCGTGGCTGGGCGCTTCGCTTGGTCAAGCCATGACGTTCCATGTGCTTCCCAAGGTCGCCGGCATTGTGCTTGGACTGGTAGCCCTAGAAGTAGGCGGCGTGCGCTTGCCCCGTCCCGGCCATGTTCCTGCACCCCTCGCGGTCATTGCGGCGGGCATCTCATTGGAGGTTGCTTGGGCATGGATCCCTTGACGGGTGCCCTCATTGCAGCCGGTGTCGGCTGGACCAGTATCGCCATCGTTGCCTACGCGCCGGGCATTGACTTGCCGGTGCAAGCCATCCGGCCCGTGGGTGCCATCACCATCGGCATCCTGGCCCTCTTGGTCCTTGGGGCGCCGATTGACGCTACGTGGCCCTTGGTGTTCTTGGCGGGCGGCTTATTTGGCGCGTGGCAGGCAACGCGCGTAGCCAGGCGGCCGGCCACTGACGCTAGCCACGCGGAGCACGGCACATGATGGCTTGCCCTTGCCCGTGGCCAGGGTGCCCCCATGGCACCTAGGTCGAGCGGCCAGCCATGCCCCTGCCGGCCGCGTCGTCGAATTCGTCGTGAATCTCACCGACTAGCTCTTCCAGCAGGTCCTCAACGGTGGCTATTCCCACTGTTCGGCCTTCGTCGTCTTGCACAATCGCCATGAGCTTGCGCTCGCGCTGCATGCGGGCCAGCACCTTGTCTGGCGAGGTGTCATCAGGCGTGATTAGCACCGCCCGCAAGGCGTCCGTCACTGGCTCGGTCCGCAGCGCCTCGTCATCGAAGCGCAACAAGTCCTTGGCGTGGACGAAGCCCAGTACGTGGTCGAGGTCGCCGTCAATGATGGGAATGCGGCTGTGGCCGCTCGCGGCGGACATGTTTAGCGCGTCATGCAGACGCGCGGACTTGTCGAGGTACTGGATTTTGTCGGCGGGCGTCATGACGCGGTGAACCTGGGTTTCCGTGAAGTCGAATACTTCGGTGATGACTTTCTCCTCGAAGCGCTCCACTTCACCCTCCGCCGCGCCGACGCGCACCATGTTCTCAATGTGAGCTTGGGTCACGATGAACGGGTTATCGTTTGCTCCTTTTACGCCGAAGGCGGCCAGCAGGACCCGGGCTGCCCAGGCGAAGATGGCGACAAAGGGAGCTAGGATGAGTTGAACAACAGCCATGATGGGCGTGATGGCCAGCGCAATGGGTTGTGCGTGTCGTACCGCCAGCGTCTTGGGAGTAATTTCACTGAATACTAGGACAAAGAACGTCATGACAATCACGGCGACTGCGGGACCTGCCGCGGGGCCGAGCATTTCTGCGGCCACGATGCCGGACAGGACACTGGCACCGATGTTGACGATGTTGTTGCCCACTAGGACGGTTGTGAGAATTTTTTCCGGGTGCTCCAACAGCCGAAGGAGACGCTTGGCGCGCCAATCGCCGCCCTCTGCCCGGCCCCGGACCTGCAAGGGGTCGGTGCTCGTAAACGCGGTCTCCGACATGGAAAAAAAGCCGGATAGGGCCAAGAGCGCGACGAGAGCGGGAAGTTGCCAAGAGAGGAGTGCGGTGACGTCCAAAGGGGCTGGGCCTCAAGACACCCACGCTAAGCCTATTTGAAAGCATATTGAACCGCGGTTTCGACGCAACCGATGGGCCCCGAGGAGCCGTGTGCCCTAGAACGCGGGGACTTGGACGAGGTCGTTTTCATGCACCGTCTTGAGGACCACCATGGTCTGCGTGCGCTGGACGTGCTTGGCCGACAGGGTAGTTTTGGCAAGTTCATCTAAGTCGCGGCGATCCTTGCAACGGGCCATGACGACGCCATCCCATTCGCCCGTCACGTCATACACCGCAAAGACGCGTGCATCGCGGGCAATGGCCTCTTGGACTTCACGTAGGTGACCCTTTTCGATGCGCAGCCCAACAATCACCGTTAGTCCCCAGCCTACGGCCTCCGGGTCCACGAACGCACCATAGCCGCGAATGACGCCATCCGCCTCCAGCGAACGCACGCGCCGGTTGACGGTGGCGAGGCTCAAGCCGGTCCGAGATGCCAATTCGCGGTGGCTCGCGCGGCCGTCACTCCGGAGGGCCGACAGGAGGATTCGGTCGGTGTCGTCAATGCTGCGGGACGGAGCATCCGCCTCTTTGGTCGCAACGCTTGTTCCAATTGTCACGCAAAGCACTACGAAAGTGGTTCATTTGAACCAATCGGGCCCCCCAGCAACCCTTTGTTTCCCCTGGAACGACTGGAAAACGATGCACATGAATCTTTATGAGGGGGTTCTGAGTCAGCCAACTTGGAGGCACTCACCTTGCCCGTTTTCGCAGAATACATCTGGATGGATGGACACCGACCGACTCAGAAGCTTCGCTCCAAGACCAAGGTCCTACCCGACCTCGAAGAAGTCACCAGCGTGGACCAGCTCCCCGACTGGGGCTTCGATGGCAGCAGCACCAATCAAGCGCCCGGCGACAACTCCGATTGTCACCTTAAGCCGGTCAGCTTCTTCCCCGACCCCATTCGCGGCCCGCCGCACATTCTGGTGGTCGCCGAAGTGTTCCTCGCCGACGGCGTGACCCCGCACCCCAGCAACACCCGCGCTCTCCTTCGCGAGGTTGCTGACAAGACCATGCACGAAGAACCCTGGTTCGGCATGGAACAGGAATACACGCTGTTTGACGGCATGAAACCCCTCGGCTGGCCCGACAACGGCTTCCCTGCCCCGCAAGGCCCCTACTACTGTGGCGTCGGTGCCGACGAAGTGTTCGGCCGCGACATGGTGGAAGCACACATGGAAGCGTGCATCGCCGCCGGCATCAGCCTCAGCGGCATCAATGCCGAAGTCATGCCAGGCCAATGGGAATTCCAAGTTGGACCCGTTGGAGCCCTTGAAGTGAGCGACCAAGTGTGGATTGCCCGCTGGCTCCTGTACCGCATCGGCGAAGAATTCGGCGTCACCGCGACGGTTCACCCCAAGCCCGTCAAAGGCGACTGGAACGGTGCCGGCATGCACACCAACTTCAGCACCAAAGCGATGCGCAGCGAAGGCGGCATGGACATCATCAACGAAGCGTGCGAAGCACTGGGCCTGCGTCATGAGACCCACATCCGCAACTACGGCGCCCACAACCAAGAACGCCTCACCGGCCTGCACGAAACGCAGAGCATCGAGAAGTTCAGCTACGGCGTCAGTGACCGCGGCAGCAGCATCCGCATCCCGCTGGCAACCGCCCAGCAAGGCTACGGCTACCTCGAAGACCGCCGCCCCAGCGCCAACGGCGACCCCTACGTCATCGCCCGCCTACTGTTGGAAACCTGCTGCCTCGGCATCACCTCCAACGAGTCGGACCAATTGGTCACCGCCTAGGCTGATTTCCGCCGGCGCTTCGTCGGTCGGCTACCTTTACCCCTTCTCCTCCCTTTGTTCGCGGCTGCGTAACCCACGCACGGCCCGTATGCCTGGCTACGCAGCAACCATTTTCGTGGCTCCGGCCGCGTTGCCAAGCCGCTCGTTTAGCGCCTCATAAGCAGCAAAGTCGGACTCCCGAATGGAGCGCCGGGCCACCCGAGCCCGCTTCGCGGGCCGGACGCGTTTCACAAACGCCATGGAATCCGCCCAGCCAGGCACCTCTTCGTAGTGGTGGGCACGGGCGGCAAAGCGAAGCGGCGCAAACAGCGCCGCCACTGCATAGTCGGCGGCCGTGGGATGATCTGTCACGAGGAAGCCCGTCCCCTTGGCCGCAAGGGCCTCGGAAATGCGGGCGCAAATGTTCCGCACGGCCTGCGTGTCAGCCTCCTCGAACCGCCTGGCCTTCTCCAGCTTCAGCACGCCCAAGGTGACTTTCTTGTATGCCACGAGGGCCAACCGGACGAAGAGTCCGGCGCCAAATTGCAGTGGCTGATTGTGGGCCACGCGGTAGGCCTCCCGGCGTGCAACGGGGCCAATGACTTCGTCGGCCCACGCTTGCCATTCTCGAATTATCCCGTCATGCGCGAGTGGAAACAAGCCGGCCTCTGGGCGCCGCTGGTTGAGCCAATCGAGGATGACGGCGCTGCCAAACAGCAAGTCATCATCGACGGTATGCAGCACCGGCACCGTGCCTTCCGCCGGGTTAAAGGAGCGGCTGCGAAGCATCTTGGGCAGGGACACGTCAAGCGTCTCGTAGGGCTCCCCGGCGGCGTCCATGGCCCAGGTCACCTTGTGGCAGTAATGGCTGAAAGGAATCTGAATGATGCGCGGTTGCTGCGGGGCCACGGCGGCGAACAGGGGAGTCGCCGTTTGGTCGTGTCGGTGGCACGAAGGCACCGCCTCATGGCGGTCGGCAAGATTGCCGCTACGTGCTTGGTTCGGGCGGCGCCACTTCCAATGTCAATTGCTGCGGCGTGCCTGGCCGACAATCTTCGCCATGCACATGGACCGGGTACTGACCCGTAATGCAGCCCGTGCATAATTCATCCTCGGGGAAGCCAAGCGCAGCCACCATACCCTTCTTGGAAATGTACGCCAACGAATCCGCCCCAACGTGCTCGCAAATCTCCTCGACGGAGTTGTTGGCGGCAATCAGTTGGTCACGCGTACTCATGTCGATGCCCAAATAGCACGGTGCCACGATGGGGGGGCAGCCGATGCGAATGTGCACCTCGGCGGCACCGGCATCGCGCAGCATGCGGACGATGCGCTGCATGGTGGTCCCCCGAACAATGGAATCATCAATGAGAACGACGCGCTTGCCCTCCAGAACGCGCCGCATGGGATTGAGCTTGAGTCGGACATTCAATTCGCGACTTTCCTGCGTCGGCATGATGAAAGTCCGGTGCACGTAGCGGTTCTTCATGAGCGCCTCCATGTACGGGATGCCAGACTCGGCCGCATAACCCTGGGCATGACTGCGCCCAGAATCAGGCACGGGGACCACTAGGTCCGCCTCGACGCCCGCTTCCTTCGACAGGTTGCGCCCAATTTGTTCGCGGACCTCTTGGTTCAGTCGCCCATCCATCCAGGCGTCAGGCCTGGCAAAATACACGTACTCGAAGAAGCACCGCGCCGGCTTTTGGGCCGGCACCGTGAACAGCGTCTTGATGCCGGTTCGCGTCACGGTGACCACTTCGCCAGGAGCAATGTCGCGCATCCAATGAGCGCCGATGACATCCAACGCCACGGATTCACTGGCCACCACGTAACCCGAGTCATCCGCCATGCGGCCGGCGCAAAGAGGCTTGATGCCCCAGGGGTCGCGTACGGCGTAGAGCGTGTCTCCCACCATGATGGTGAAGCAGTACGCGCCTTCCAGCGCCGTCATGACCTCCTTGAGGGCGGCGGGAACGTCGCCGCCGTGCTTGGTAATCTTGTTTGCTAGCAGGCGAACGACCACTTCTGTGTCGTTGCCGGTGTAGAACGCCCAGCCCTTGGCTGCCAGCTCGTCTCGCAGGTGGTCCGTGTTGGGGATGTTGCCGTTGTGCGCCAGGGCGATGCCGCCGGCGGCCCCCATGACCAATTGTGGCTGCGCTGCGTCCTCGGTGCTGCCGGCGCTCGTCGAATAGCGAACGTGGCCAATGCCTTGGTGACCGCGCAGGCGTTCAATCGCCTCCGGGTCAAAGACGCTGTCCACGAGACCCATGGCCTTGTGGCTTCGAAATTCGAACTTGCCATCCAGCGTCACGATGCCCGCAGACTCTTGGCCGCGATGCTGCAACGCTTGCAAGGCATAGTAGATGTAAGGCGCCACCGACTTGTTGGCGGCGATGCCAACGATGCCGCAGTGGTCGGAGGGTTTGCCATCATCCAACGGGTCCGACGGTGCCCCGTCCGGCAGGGCGTCGTCGCGGGCGGAGTCGGGGGCCGTCGGGGGGGCCACGGTGGTGCCACAACGGCGAGGGTCAAAAAGGGCAGGGTGCCCCGGACGGGCCGGGCCGCTTGGTCTGGCAGCAAAATGCCGCCCGACGGGCACGACGGGGAAGAATCAGGAGGAGGGAACGCACCGAGCGGCGCTACAGGATGGCGAAGGCCAAGCCCATGCCGGCCAAGCCGATGAAGTGACCTGCCGAATTGATGCCAAACAGCGTCCAACTCGCCTTTTCCCATGCCACGCGACCTAGCTGCATGGGCACAAAGAAACCAATCCACGTGAAGAAGACGCCAACCATCGCCGTGCCCACATCCATGTCAATGTAGCCTGGCGTATTGCCGGGGCTCGCGGTCCCGGTATCCATGGTGAACGCCATCATGGTATGCCACAAGACATAGGCAATCAGGAACGTGCTCAGCACCTGCAAGCCCATGGCTTTGGCAAAGGTGGCACTGTCCGGTTTCTCATCCATGTTGATGCCCATTTCCTTGCCCCACTTGCCACCCATCAGAGGCCCCCACCACAGGAACGACAAGACGAAGTACGCTGCAAAGCCGACGCCAATCTCAATCCAGCCCGTCGCGTCGGCTGCAATCAAATCCATCACGTGGGTGCCATGACTCATGCTTGTTACTCCTTGCCCCGAAAGGCACGCGGTGTCTTCCTCCCCGGCCTCTTAACATGATACCATTTGACGGTCAGCGTCGCTAGCCCCAGGCCGGACGGCTCTCGACCCCGACCCCTTCCACGCGACTTAGCCTGGCCCGCTGACGCCAACCGACTTTTCAACACCGGCAGAATCGGCGCGCCCATGAGCCCAGAACTGGCACCGGGTCAACTGACGCCGCTCGTAACATCGACCGACCTACCCCTGCCCGTGTTCCGCAAAGGCAAGGTCCGCGAAGTGTACCACGTCGGCGACGACCATCTCCTGATGGTGGCTACCGACCGCATCAGCGCCTTCGATGTCATTCTGGAGCCCGGCATTCCCGACAAGGGGACCTGCTTGACACAGATTAGCAACTTCTGGTTTGACCTCCTGGAGAAGGAAGGCATCGACCACCACATCGTCGCCAGGCGCGTCGAAGACATGCCCGAAGAACTGCACGCACACAAGGAGGTCCTGGAAGGCCACGCCGTGCTGGTCGAAAAGCTCGAACCGCTTGAGGTTGAATGCATCGTGCGCGGCTACATTACGGGCAGCGGCTGGAAGGACTACAACCGCACCGGTGAGATTTGTGGCATCCCCATCCCCGAAGGTATGCAGGAATCAGAGATGTTCCCCGAGCCCCTGTACACCCCCAGCACCAAGGCCGCCATCGGCGACCACGACGAAAACGTCAGCTTTGACGTAACGGTTGACATCGTTGGTCAGGAAACTGCCGAGTGGCTCCGGGACACCAGCCTGAAGATCTACAAATTGGCCCGCGACTACGCCGCCAAGCGGGGCATCATCCTGGCTGACACCAAGTTCGAATTTGGTCGCCGCGCCGATGGCACCATCGTCCTCATGGACGAAGTGCTCACTCCGGACAGCAGCCGCTTCTGGCCCGCTGACGAATACAAGGTTGGCCAAGGCCAACCAAGCTTCGACAAGCAATACGTCCGCGACTGGTTGGAAACGCAAGACTGGGACAAGACCGCTCCCGGGCCCCGGCTTCCCGACGACCTTGTTGCCGGCACCGCCGCTCGTTACAAGGAAGCCTTCGAGAAGTTGACTGGGAAGCCATTCCAACTCATCTAGTTAGAGGAGGCGCGCGGCCCAGTAGGCAGACCGCGGCACGCTTGGACGCAGCTTGGGCGACCTGGACGGCGCAAAACATCCAAGGCGCGCAACGGACATTCGCCCCTGTGCATTCCCATTTGTCGATGGTCGTGGTTGCCGCCCTCATCCTTGCGGGCTGCGTGACGCCGGCACCCGACGAGGCGGCGGACGAGGCGACCGACATCCCGAGCGAGTTGCCCTGGAGCTTCACCGAACCTACGGTCATTGGCGAATTCACTAACAACCAAATTGAGGCGTTCATCGCTGCCTCCGAGGACGGCCAGACGCTGTTGTCCTGCGCCCATGGGCTCTTCCAGCGGCCGGCGTGGATGTATGCGTCCACCGACGGCGGAGATACCTGGACCACCTTGGAACCAACCGTCGATATGGGCGTAAGCGGCGATTGCGAAGTCGCCATCACCGCCGATGGTTCGACCTGGGCCTTCGTCCATACGGGAATCGCGACCTTGACCGTTAGCACCACGCAAGACCAAGGTGCGTCCTGGACGGTCACGCGGGCACCGGGTGGGGCCGCGTGGACCGACCGGCCGTGGCTGGCTTACCATGGCGAGCGGCTGTGGCTTTCGTGGATTCCCACGTACTATGGCCCCATGGGCGTCGGCGTCACGTTTTCGGATGACCATGGGTCCACTTGGTCAGACGCCGTCGCCATCGCCGAGGTCTCGGCCGATGAGCCCAGTTTTCGAGCGGGGCAGTTCATTTTCGGACCGGGCCAAACCGTGAGCGTTCCGGTTGTTGCTCAGCGCGGGGGGCTTGCTGGCACCCCCTATCTTGCGTCATCGGACGACGGCCAGGTGTGGACGCTGGAAGCGCTTGACGCCATCAAGATGGGCTATCACAATCCGGTCGGCGTGCAGCGCAGCGGCGACGTCCTGTACTGGGTCCACCCGCATGCTGACACGGATGGCTTGATGTGGATGGCCCGGCGCGATGGCGGTGACTGGACGGAGCCGCGCCTACTGTCCGACAGCCTTGGGTGGCCACGGCCTTGGGCATCCGGTGCGCCGGGCGAAGCGTTGGATGTTTACTGGGAAAACGGCACAACAGGCGGCCGATCAGGGGGTTCGGGAAATCATCTTGCCGTTGCCCGTATCCACGTGGACCATGATGGGCCGTTGCAGGGCCCCACCGCGCTCTTTCCCGCGGCGACAACGGAGTTCGCCGAACTGACGCACGATGGTTCGGGCCGCATCCATGCCGTCGTCGCCAGCAGACCGGCGACAGGCGATGTGGGCCGCGTCCAGTACGTTCGACAACTTTGACCGACTACCGCACCCGCCCACGCCTTCGACGCATAAGCCGCATGGCGGCCGTCAGGCGCGCGCGCTCCGGGACTCGGCCCCGAGTCGCCACATGTTCAACTGGGTGAACAGCGGCGCCGCCAGCGCTGCCACCGCCCGCCCCTCCTTGGCAAGCTCGTAGGTGATTCGCACAGGCATTTCATCATGAACGACGCGATGCACGAGGCCTCGCTGTTGCAGCAGTCGCAGGCGCGCGGTGAGCGTCTTGGAGCCGATGCCCAGAAGGGCTTCCAGTTGACCGAAGCGCGCTGTTTCCAAGACGGCGATGGCGTAAAGAATTTCCATCGTCCAAGGTTGGAACAGGTCGTGCGCGGACGCAAGGCCGCGCTTGAGCCACGCCGCCTGTTCTTGCTCGGTGTGGTGGTTCATCCAGTCCCGAATTTGGATACTAAAGTCGCTCGCACCGCGCAATTGTTTCCGGAAGGCTGCGTCTGTTGCGGCATCTAAGATGGGACAATCCTCGATACCACTTTCTCGTAGGACAGTGGCTGTCACAGCATCCATTGGCTATCCTCCTCGGCCACGAGCCCTTATACATGATTTTGGATATGGACTTTCCTGAGGGAAGCTAGATGCATGAGGATCTGATTCCGAAATGGGAGCAACGCATCGTTGGCCCCTTCGTCCGAGCCACCATGTTCCGCCGCCGCCGAGCTCGCGACTGGCCCGTGCCAGATCACTTGGTGCATGAGGCATTCCGATTCGCCGGAAACAATGGCGCCAGCCTCCCCGGTCGCTGGTTTCCGGCGCCCCAAGGCCCGGAAGCAGCAACAGGCACCGTCGTGCTTTGCCACCCGGACAAACGCTACGCCCAGCATTGGTGGATTAAGGCCGGTTGGGTGGACGATTTGTTGGCGGCCGGCTTCAACGTGTTGACATTCGATTTCACGCAATACGGAGGCAGTCGAGGCGGGTCTACCTACCTCTACCAGGAGGTTATCCTGGCAACTGAACAGGCACGCCAGAGAGCGCCAAGCACGCCACTGCACGTATTCGGCGTTAGTCTTGGCGCGTACGCCGCGGCGGTGGCAAGCCCATGGCTCAACGTGGATAGCCTGATTCTGGAATCCCCCTACCCCGACTTTGGTTCCTGGTACGCGGATGCCGACGGGCAAATGGGACGCGCCGGCCGCGCCGCGATGGCGTCCTTTGGCCGCATCTTCCCATCCACTGACGCGATGATTCGCGCCGACGCCCGCATGCCCGATGCCCAGGCAAAGCGCATTCTGGTAGCGGCCTCCAAGGCGGACGAAATAACGGCTGAAGCGCTGAGCCGGCGCGTGGCCGAAGCGGCACCCAGCGCCCGCACGAAGTACGTCGTTCTTCCCAACGCGACCCATCTGCAGTTTCGTGACGAGCCGGCCTTCCGGGACGCCGTTTGGCAAGCGCTAGGGCGAGTCCCGGCGGCCCCCGCGGCATGACTCGAGTTGGGCGGCTGGTTGTCCTCACGGGAGCCGGACTGAGCACCGAGAGCGGTATTCCCGACTTTCGCAGCCCCGGAGGTGTTTGGGAGCGGTTCGACGCTGGTGCGTTTCATATTTCGAGGTTCCAGGCGGACCCGGACGGATTCTGGCAGGACCGGGCTCAACTCATTGCGGCCATGGATTACTTGGATGCCGAGCCGAACGAGGCGCATAGGCTCCTGGCCCAGGCCGCCCAAGACGGGGTCCTGGCGATGCTCGTAACGCAAAACGTTGATGGCCTCCACGCCAAGGCCGGTACGCCGGCCGACCGCCTGCTCGAGGTGCACGGTAATGGTTCCCGCTGTGTGTGTATGAAGTGCTTTTCACGGGTACCCGTGAAGCAGGTCCTGCCCGCCTTGACGAGGCACGCCCCGCGATGTCGTTGCGGCGGTGTCCTGAAGCCAGACGTGGTGCTGTTTGGCGAACCTGTGCACCTGCTACCGGCGGCCCAAGCAGCGGTAAGCCAGGCTTCGGAGTTGCTAGTAGCTGGCACCAGCCTCCAAGTATTCCCCGTGGCCGGACTGGTGGACTTAGCCTTGCAGGATGGAATCCCAGTCCACATTGTCAACCGAGATCCAACGCCCTACGATACCGTTGCCGCGTCCGTTTGGCGGGGCCCCATGGCCGAGGGCATTGCCCGCCGCCTGCAAGCTACCAGAGAGGCTCCGTAAGGGGCGGTGGCCGATTGCTGCCTTGGCGACCTGCAACCGGCTGAGCTTGCGGCATCATGTGTTGTGAGGCAGTGCCGCTGCGCGCCGGGGATAAGCCCTCTAGGAAGCGGCGCAAGCTCGTGAGTCCGTACGGTTCGTGGTGATGTGTGCTCACCACATACAGCGGCAAGTCGTCGTGGGCGTTGACGTGGCGAAGCAGGCGTGCGACCTCGTCGCCGCGACGGTTATGGCCCGTGAGGCGGACGTAGAGAAAATCGCTGGTTCTTCGATAGGGCGCAAGGCCGGCACGAAGGCTCCAGACGAGACCGACACCGTGTTCCTCCAGCAGGCGCATCACCCTACCATTGAACCAGCTAGCATGGCGAAGTTCAACTGCCACACGCTGGCCAGCCGCCAGGCGGGGCCATGCCCAATTCAGCAGCGTTTCGAGGTCTGCCTCCCGCTCGGCACTCCACGGCCCGTCCCATGGCACGAGAATCGGGCCCGCACGGGCGGTTGCCAAGAGAGGTCGAAGGGCATCCAGCCAGTTGGCTGCTGCATCTAGGTCAACGCGGCGAGTCTCAGGGGCCGCCGCCCCGGAAAGGCGCGGCAACAAGCGGACGTGGCTTGGTGCTTGGTCCAGAACCGCTTCCGTGTGGGCTGCCGTCCAAGCGGCGTCGCCGGAGGGCGTCATTTCGTAGAGATTGAAGTGGTCCCCGTACGTTTCGAGTGTAGCCGGCCGTCCTTGGTAGAGGTGCCTTTGCAGGTGGGGGCTGGCAAAGCCGGAAAGGCCGGCCCATGTCTGCATGGCCTATATTGCGCCCGCCCTGGCAATGGCGTTGTCGCGGACGTCAGTGAATCTACTGGTGGCTGATGGCCACCGAAACTTCGTAGCGGCTTGTTTGCGGCTGGCAGTTGTAGACGTTCAGCGTCCATTCGCCAAGAGCCGTCGCCTGCAAATTGGTGCCTCGAAGCTGAATGCGCTCGGGGCTGGCGCTGCCGGCTGCATACGTTACCAGTTCGCCGTCTGCATCCTGGAGGAACATGTCCAAATCGGGCCCCACTCCGGCGCCGTCCGCTCGGTGCAGCACAACATCCACCGCAACGGCGTCCGCGGGCACAAGAAACGTATGACGGTCGTGGGCGGAGTCGCCAGGGTTGGCCGGCGCTACACAGCGCCCCCCGGCCAAACTGCCGGAAAAGTCAGTTGCCTCGGCTGAATCGCCATCAGGATGTCGGGCGCCAGCTTCGTCCCACCGCAGCTGTGACGGACCCACCACAACCGACATGGTTGGTGCGCCTTGGTGGTCCGGGAAATAGGTCGCCACCCGCAACACGAGTTGCTGTCCGGCGTCAATGGCGAGACCTCCAACGGGTAGCGCCAACGGGAAAACCACGGTGCTTTCTTGGCCAGCCGCCATGACGGGCGGCGCATCCTCGAAGCCGTGGTCCACGATGGCCACCACTTCGTCCTCACCACCCGCGCCAAACCACACCGTGAAGCGCGGCCGATTGTCCGGAGCGACCATGGCCACGGCGGACTCAGCCCGATAGGTGATTTCCGCTTCAACCATCGTAAGGACGGCGTCGGCCGGGAAGGCCTCCGTGCGCCACGCGGGCGCCAAGCGGCCGTTGGACCAATCCTGCCAGGACCAGCCAACGGGCACTGCGTCAGGGGCGGGGCTGTCGTCGGCCAGCGTCATGTCGCCGGTTAGAAAAGCAACGTGAGACCGGTGCTGGCCCGGCATCACATCGTCGTCGGGAGCGCCAGAATCCTCGTCGGAGCCTCCCAGGCACCCGGCCAGGGACAAGCTCAGCAGGAGCGCCACGGCGGCGTGGCTAACACGCGTCACGCGTCACCCGTGGCCAGCGAACCAAGGACCGGCAGCGCTTGACCATCGAGCAAGCTAGGCCCTTGCTTGAAGGTGCCAATGTACGCCCGCGTTCCGCCCGAGTTGCCGCCATCCGGGTCGCGCGCACAATCGTCGTCGCACATGTCCGCGAAGGCGGCCCAGGGGCGACCATCAGGTGTAATGGTGACATCGATGAAGTCGCCGATGCCGCCGCAGCGGACCGTCCAGCACGGCCGTCCCACGTCAATGGGGTCCCGGGGGTCGTGCGTTGTAACCGTGGTAATCACCCAGTCATTGTCCAGCGTCGCATTCCACATGGCGCCCATGTAGGCGTGCAGGCGAATCTCGTCATTGTCCACGTCTGCTCCGGCTGAATCCGTAATGCCGACGTACGCCCACACCACGTTGCCGGCAGCGCCGGCGTAAATGGCGGGCCGGCCCGTGTAGGTGACGTCAGGGGGCGCCACCATGCGGGGCTCGCTCCACGTCGCTCCGTGGTCAATGCTCATGGCCACATAGGGAAGTCCGTTGGCGGCGTTCCAAATAACGAAGATGTTGTTCTCCAGGTCGCTAGCAACGCGCACCTCGTGGCTGCCCTGAGCGATGCCCAAATCAGCACTGACAATGCTGCGCGTCCAGGTCAACCCGTCATCTTCGGACATGGCGACCTCAATGTTACCGCATTGCGCCTTCGGCATGAACAGTCGGCCCTCATGGTCGGTTTCCACGTGGCCATGCAGGCCGCCGCAAAAGCCGCCGGGGCCGTTCTCGCCGGGCGGCTCAGCGCCGGGAAAGACGGTGACCATGGGCCCAAAACCTAGGCCTCCATTGATGCTGGCTGCGCACGATGAGTCACCGACGCGGTTGATGCAGTAGTACACCATGTTGGGGTACAGGGTCGTGGCCGACACGCGGGGCACACCTGTGGCAATGG
Source organism: Thermoplasmatota archaeon (assembly GCA_041623215.1). Lineage (GTDB taxonomy): Archaea > Thermoplasmatota > E2 > JACPAO01 > JAHFTW01 > JBFJXH01. The sequence goes on along the minus strand of JBFJXH010000030.1, from coordinate 3,508 downwards.
TTTGGTGGTCATGGACGCCGGGAGGAACACCGCCACCCATCGGGTTGCAGGTCCACGTTTCGCCCTTGTCATCGGTGTAGTGTAGGGTGCTCGTAAGCAGAGCGTGCAGGTCACTCGAGAACACTCGGCCCGTGTCGCGGTCCACGTGAACGTACGGGTCGTTGCTGTTTCGGAAACATGGCTCTTCACCGGCAGGTGATTCCGCTAGGTTTGGACCTATGTCTTGCCACGAGGCTCCTTGGTCACACGACGCAAAAATGCGGGTGCCAAGCCCGGCACCCCGGAATGCCGTGGTGTAGAGGCAGCCGTCCGGGTCGCTACCCACGGTCGGCTCGAAGTTGGTTGTGCCCAGGTAGCTTTCGCCGGCCACCGGCACAAGGCCAAGGTCGCCAGTGAACTTCCACACGCCAGTGGTGCCATCCAAAGCCGCCACGTGGTAGGTTGCCGCCGTCGGGCTGTTGATGGGGCGGTGGGACCCGAGCGGTTCCGGCGGTTCCACGACGGTACCGTCGTCATCATCGCCCAAGCAGCCCGCAAACGACAGGGTCAGCAAGAGCGCCAGGGCACCCAGTGGGGCAAATCTGTGCATGGAGCCAGCGAAAATGGACCGCCATTAGGCCATTGGGGTCAGCCCTGGGGGAGCCCGTGGCACGCGCGACCCAAGTTCCTTTGCGCCGCCGAAACCCTACAGCCACCGGCGCCACGCAGCCACACTGATGCCGACCACGATGAAGGCAAAGATGCTGGCTGTCACCTGCCAATAGCCCCAGCCCGGAAACCCGCGCTCAAAATTCATGCCGCCCAAGCCCGCCAAGAGGCCCGGCAGCAACAACAGCGCCGCCACCACCGTGAGACGCTTCATGACCTGGTTTTGCTGATTGGCCAAGGTGGCATTCCACGTGTCTTGCGCATTGACGGCCAACTCCTTCATGTGCTCGACACGTTCCGCGAGCCGGATGGCGTGGTCGGATACGTCCCGCAGATACACAGCCAAGTCGTCGCCCACGTTCGGATGGGTGTTTCTTTCCAGGCTCAGCACGGCGTCCCGCATGGGGGGAACCACGCGGCGAATCCGCGCCAGGTCGTGCTTGATGTCGCGAATCGTGCCCAACGTAGCCTGGTCCGCCCGGTCCAACACTTTGTCATCAATCTCCTCGAGCCGGTCTTCAATGCCATCGAGCAGGGGGAAGTATGAATCCACGAGGGCGTCCAACAGGTGGTACAGGAGGCGGTCGGGCCGACCGTCCTGGCAGATGCGGCCCGCCAGCAAGCGCTCCATGATGGGTTCCAATTCAACCAGTGGCGATTCGCTGGCCGACACGACGAAGCCTGATCCCAGGAAGAAGCCCGCCTGAGCCCACACCAATTGGCCGGTGTCGTCTTCGCGCGGCACCCTCAACACGATGAAGGTCACGCCAGCATAGTCTTCGACCTTGGGGCGTTGGCGCGGATTACGCAAGTCCTCAATGGCCAGCGGATGCAAATCCAACCATTCGGCTAGGTCGTCTAGGCCTGTGCCGACGGAGCCGCCCCCGCGCACCCAGACTGGCGTCGGACTCAGGACAAGCGCCCGCGCTGCCTCGCGCGACAGGTCGGAGCGCAGGGTCCACTTGCCATCCTTGAAAACCAGGAGGCGCACGGCTGACGATGCTGGCCGCAGGTCAAAACGCTACGCAAATCGCCTGCGCTGCCAGCCCTGCCTAGGCCGGGCCTAATCCTTCAGATGCCTAGGCGTCGACGCCGGCGTACTTGAGGATGAGTTCGTAGGTCTCCTCAATGCTCTGGTGGGCCGTGTTCAGGAGCACACAGGTTGCCCGGCGCGCCTCCTGGCGGAAGAAGGCTTCCTGGCGGGCGTGGTCAGGCGCCAACAGGTACGGGTTGTACCACGGTTCGGACTTGTAGGTGCCCCAGAGTTCACGAGGTCCAGCGCCCGGTCGAATCATCGTCTTTCCTTCTTGGAGGACTTCGATGAGGCCATCCTCGTCGAGTTCGCGGATGCTGGGCGCATCCTCGTCGCGGCATAGCAGGACAATGAGGTCAATGCTGGTCTCATCCTTGACGCGCTCGGGACCCTTCATCCAGTTGCGGGGCAGAAGGGCACGGCTGTTGCCGAAGCCCCAGTAGCAGTACGAGTAACCTTGGTCAAACATGCAGTTGCCCGCCTTGCAGGAGGGCGATTCGCAGGCGCCGGGCTCGTCAACCACGTTTTCGACCTTGCAATTGTCGAAAATAGGGATGAGCCACGGTTCGTTTTCGGCATTCTCTGTGCGTACGTACAGGCTCACTTCGGGCTGGTACACTGTGAGCTTGTCTTCGGGGCCAAGGCGCTCCGGGACGCCTATGTACACCCAATCGTCGCCGATGACTTTGCCGCGGGGGTGTTGCATGAGGCGGTTGACTTGGGTGGTCTTGCCGGTGCCAGTGGGAGCAATGAGCACAATGCCACGGCCGTCAACTTCGGCGGCGGCACCGTGAATGGAATGGGTGTTGAACTTGCGTTCCAAGATGACTGCGGCGAGGCCAAGCGCCCAGCTCTTGCATTGGCCGTAGTATTCCGTGTTGACAAACAGGGCCGTGTCGGTGTCGGGGCAGTAGTAGGCGTGGGCCTCGTGGCCGGGGACGCCGCTGATGCTGTACAGGTGGCCGTGGGGCTTGACGGCCTCGGTGGCGGCGTGCCAGTTGTCGGTCCAGAACTCGTACTGGTGGAGGCTGTTGGTGACCAATTGCACGAGAATGCCATCGATGTTGGCGGTGCGCTCGTAGCGGTGGCTGCTCTTCAAGTGAGGCAGCACCTCGGCGAGCTTGGCCTGCATGGCCTCGGCCGTCATGTCCTTCGTCGCATCGACGCGGCCTTGGCTGGCGGTCTTGAAGTTCTGCAGGTGTTGGTTACCCTTGCGTTGTACGGTCACACTAGTCATGGTCCCGGCTCCTGTTGGCGGGCGACGAAGGGACCGGTATAACGGTTTGGCAGCGTTTCTCTTGGAATACCTGCTGCGGGGCCCGTCGCCGACCTTAACACCGAGCGGTGCCTCGACCCAGCGTGGACCTTGACGCGCTCAAGCGGGACGCAGGCGTCGCTGCAGCCGGCGACGTGAAGCCAGGCATGGTTGTTGGCCTAGGAACGGGCTCAACCGTGCATCATACCATCGTGGAGTTAGCACGCCGCGTGCGTGAGGAGGGACTCGACATCGTCGGCATTCCCACCAGTGAAGCAAGCGCCAAGTTGGCCGCCGAAGGCGGCATCCCGCTCACCGATCTCGATGCCCACCCCGTCGTTGATGTCACCATTGACGGCGCTGACGAATTCGACCCCCATCTGCGCCTCATCAAGGGCGGCGGCGGGGCGCTAACGCGCGAGAAAATTGTGGCTGCGGCAAGCAAGCGCATGGTTGTAGTGGCCGACGCCAGCAAGGAGGTCCAAACCCTTGGCTCCACCTTCGCTCTGCCAGTTGAAGTCATTCGACTCGGCTTGACACCCGTACGCTTGGCCCTGGAGGAAGCTGGAGCC
>JBFJXH010000029.1:0-17803 GCA_041623215.1 Thermoplasmatota archaeon | reverse complement strand
AGGTAGTCTTGTCGGTCCAATGGCCAAGCGCCGTCGGCTGGGTCCAGGTCCACGCGGCTCGACCCCTGGCGAACCGTTTAGAGCTTCTCGCCTGGGTCGGGCCGGGGATGGGTCCGCTTCGTGACTGCACCGCCTAAATATGGCGGGAAGGGTCGAGCCTTGTGCGGGTATTGTGTGCGGTTCCCTGTTTCAATGAACAGGTCGCCATCGGCTCCGTGGTCCTTGCAGCGCGCCCACACGTGGACGAAGTTTTGGTCGTGGACGATGGCAGCACGGACCGAACCGCCGATGTGGCGGAAGCGGCTGGTGCCAAGGTCATTCGGCGCCCGGACAACGAAGGCAAGGGCGCGGCCTACCAAGACCTATGGCGTTATGCCATCGAGCATGACTTTGACGCGCTCGTGACCTTGGACGGCGACGGCCAGCATGACCCGGAAGAAATTCCCCTCCTGCTCGCGGCGCTTGCTGCGGGTGGCGGCCCGGATGGTGCGGACATGGTGGTGGGCGCCAGGTGGGGTGACGCCACCCAGATGCCGCTGTGGCGACGCATGGGCAAGCGAGTCCTCGACTACACGACGGCGGTTGGCAGCGCCGGCGGGAGCGGCGGTGGACCTCGGCTCACTGACAGCCAATCTGGCTTCCGGGCCTACGGTCGACAGGCGCTTGCGGCACTACGGCCCAGCCACAAGGGATTCTCCATCGAGAGCCAACTGCTGATGGATGCCCACAAGGCCGAGCTACGCTTGGCCGAAGTGCCCATCACCTGCCGCTACGACGTGGATGGCAGCACCCTTCCGAGCGTTCGCCACGCCGGCGGCGTCATTAACACAATTCTGAATCAAATCGGCATTCAACACCCGCTCCTGATGCTCGCCGTGCCTGGCGTACTCCTGCTTGCCTTCGGCGTTTTTGCCATGGCCTGGACGTGGTACATTTACCAGGCGACCGGAGGGTTGCTGCTGCGGTGGGTCTTGGTGGGTGGCATTGGCCTCATCCTTGGTGTACTTGGCGTTGTGGCGGGTCTAATCTTCCAATTGCTCCCGCAAAGCGTGGGGCAGGAATTGCGCCGCATCTTGGACGAGACGCGTTAGCCCGGCGAGCTAGCTGGCAGCTAAGTCCGGCAGTGGCACGCGGGCAAGGCCCTCCTGCCAGGTTGGTCTGGGAACCTTTAGCGCATCTAGGGTCTCGCAGGCCAAGGCGCTGTAGGCGGGTCGTGGGGCTGGCCGTCCGAATGCCTCGGTCGTGGTTGCTTCCACATCGCACGTCGCGCCAAGGTGCTGCCTAATGGCCTTGGCAAATCCATGCCAAGTCGTTGTGCCTTGGCATGAGGCGTGGATGACGCGTCCGCCGTGCACCGGGTGTGGCTCCGGCGGTTCTGCCATGCATTGACGCATGAGCGTTGCCAGGACCTCTGCGACCCACCACGTCGGGTTTGGGGTACCGGTCTGGTCAGCCACCACTTTGACCACCGGGTGCTCCGCCATCAGCCGAGCCATAGTCGTGTAGAAATTGCGACCTTCATGGCCGTACAGCCACGACGTTCGCACGACCAAGTGGTTCAGGTGCCGCCTGTCGGGTGTCTTGGCAAGCACGGCCTGCTCCCCCGCGAGCTTGCTCGTTCCGTAGGCACCCAGCGGGTTCGGAGCAGCACGTTCCGAGTAGGGGGCAGCAGCTAGGCCGTCGAAGACGTAATCGGTGCTCACGTGGATTAGGCGCGCACCCACACCATCGGCCGCGCGGCGCAGGTTGGCCGGGCCCAGGCCATTCACGGCATGGGCTTGGTCGAAATCGGCCTCGGCGCCGTCCACATCCGTGTAGGCCGCGAGATTGACCACGATGTTGGGTTCAACCTTGAGGACGTGGTCCTGGACAGCACCGCCATCCGAGACATCGAGCGTGTCCCGATTTGTCGGGTGGACCTCCCATCCAGCAGAGCCTAGGTCCGCGTCTAGGGTCGCGAGTATGGCCTTACCAAGCTGGCCTGCTGCGCCGGTGATGAGGACACGGCATGGTTCGGTCATGGCAGGTCGGCGTCCCTCAGAAACGGTAAGGCGGCGTCGCGATCCGACACGATGGGGGCCTCGTGCGGCCAGTCAATCGCCAAATCGGGGTCATCCCAGCGAATGCCCCGCTCGTCGCCAGGCGCGTACGAAGCGGTGCACTTGTACAACGGGTGGGTGTCGTCCTGGAGCGCCAGAAAGCCATGTGCCATACCCTCCGGAATCCACAGCATGGACCCGTCTTTGGCATCTAGGCGCGTGCCAAACCATTCGCCGTGGGTGGGGCTGTCTGGCCGCAAGTCCACGGCCACGTCCCAGGCCGCGCCTCGGGTAACTCGAACCAGTTTTCCCTGTGGATGTTGGAGTTGGTAATGCAGCCCTCGTAGGACTCCCCGGTGGCTACAACTGTGGTTGTCCTGGACAAAGAGTGGCAGGTCGGCGGTTGGTCCCGTGTCCGCCCGGTACGTCTCCATGAACCATCCGCGGTCATCTTGGTGGCGCGTTGGCGTGATGATGCGTACGCCAGGCAGGGGCGTTGACGCGCTTTTCATGTATGCTCCGCCGCGATGTCGGCGAGGTAGCTACCGTAGCTGTTGGGGTAGTCGGCCGCCAAGCGGGCGAGCGCCGCAGCGTCGATGCAGCCCGTACGGAAAGCGACCTCTTCGAGGCAGGCTACTTTGAGGCCTTGCCGTCGTTCAATGGCTGAAACGTAATTGGCTGCCTCCAGTAGTGCTTCGGGCGTGCCGGTATCCAGCCACGCGGTGCCCCTGCCAAGCACCTCGAACTGAAGCTCTCCCCGCTCAATGTAGGCGTTGTTGATGTCCGTAATCTCCAGTTCGCCGCGGGCGCTTGGCTTGAGGCCTTTGGCGATGTCGACGACGGATGAATCGTAGAAGTAGAGGCCAGTCACAGCGTACCGGGACGCAGGACGGCTGGGCTTTTCGTCGATCCGGATGACGCGTTTCTCGTCGTCGAAAACGGCCACGCCGTAGCGTTCTGGATCGCGGACAAAGGCGCCGAACACGGTCGCGCCAGACGCGCGTTGGGCGGCGGCTTCCAGCGCTCGTTGCAAGCCGTGGCCGTGGAAGATGTTGTCGCCAAGGACGAGCGCGACCGAATCTCCGTCAATGAATTGCTCCCCAATGATGAACGCCTGGGCAATTCCATCCGGCGATGGCTGTTCCGCGTATTGCAACCGAATGCCGAGTCGAGAACCGTCGCCCAGCAAGCGTTGGTAGTGAGGCAGGTCGGCGGGCGTGCTGATGAGAAGAATATCTCGGATGCCGGCAAGAAGAAGGGTCGACAGGGGGTAATGCACCATCGGTTTGTTGTAGACGGGCAGCAATTGCTTGCTTGCGCCCAGCGTAATGGGGTGCAGGCGGGTGCCGCTGCCGCCGGCTAGCACAATGCCTTTGCGCGCCGCGCCGCCGGGAGTCATGGTCGGACCTCCGAGGCGGCTGCCGATGCCCCGCTTGCGCCGGGGGCACTCGCCTCTGGGCCTCGGTGGGGCGGGAAGGATTCGTCACAGGCAAAAGCTGGCTGTCGGGCATACGCTCCTGATACGACCCGGTCGCGCCACTCGGCGTTCTGAATGTACCACGACACTGTATCGGCCAAGCCGTCCTCAAAACTCCGTGAGGGTTGCCAACCAAGGTCTCGAAGCGGCGAGGCATCCAAGGCATAGCGGAAGTCATGGCCCGGCCGGTCGGCGACGTGCGTCACCAAATCTGCGTACGGAGTCCCGCCGTCGCGCGGCGCGTAGCGCTCCAGGGCCTCGCAAATTCCGGCAATCACGTTCAGGTTGCTCTGCTCTTGGTCCGCGCCCACATTGATGGTGTCGCCAGGCTGGCCGGCTTGCAGCACCAGTTCCAGCGCAGTGCAATGGTCGTCAACGTGAATCCAATCGCGAACTTGGTTGCCGGTTCCATACACCGGCATCGGTTTGCCGGCAAGGCCGTTCAGGGTCATGAAGGGAATGAGCTTCTCCGGGAATTGATACGGGCCGTAATTATTTCCGCAGTGGGTGGTCAGCGTGGGCAATCCGTGCGTGACATGGTAGGCGCGCACCAAATGGTCGCTTGCTGCCTTGCTGGCGGCGTAGGGACTGTTGGGGCGGTAAGGCGATGCTTGCGTAAACGGGGGGTCATGCGGCCCCAGGGCGCCGTACACTTCATCGGTGCTCACGTGCAGGAAGCGGCAGTCGGTTGACATGGCGCCCCCGGCGCTGGCAGGAGCCTGCCACACGCGGCGCGCCGCCTCGAGCAAGTTGAGCGTTCCGGCGACGTTGGTATCCACGAAAACCTCCGGGCCGGTGATACTTCGGTCCACGTGACTTTCAGCCGCGAAGTGGACGATTGCCTGCGGCTGCACCGCTTCGACGACCGCCTGCACCGTGTCTCGGTCACGGATGTCACCATGGACCACCTTGACGGAATCGGATACGGAGGAAAGGTTGTCCAAGTTGCCTGCATACGTCAAGGCATCCAGGACAGTGACCTCGGCGCGGCCCGCGTTGGCCATATGGCGGACGAAGGCGCTGCCAATGAAGCCGGCTCCTCCTGTGACCAGAATGCGTTCGTACGGGTACGCGTCCACGGCTGCCGAGCCCCGGGTTGCCACTTGACGCTTTGCAAGCACCATTGCCCGTGCGGGGGCACGCGACAGCCCCGTCCGGGATTACCCGAAGTAGCCTTCGGCCGCCAGGAAATCCCAGATGAGGGCTGCTCCCGCTTCGGGCGTCATCTTCGTGGTATCCAGCACCAAATCGGCGTCCACGGGCTCCTCGTAGGGGTCACTGATGCCGGTGAATTCCTTGACAATCCCTGCCCGTGCTTTGGCATAGAGGCCCTTGCGGTCGCGCGCTTCGCACACCTCGAGCGGCGTAGCGACGTGGACCAAGATGAACCCGCCGCGTTCCTCAATCGACTGGCGCACGTCGCGTCGGGTGGCATCATACGGCGCAATGGGTGCGCAGATGGCGGCGCCGCCATTCTGCGTGATTTGTCCAGCGACGAAGCCGATGCGTCGAATGTTCAAGTCCCGATGCTCACGGCTGAAGCCCAATTCGCTGCTTAGGTTGCGGCGGACGATGTCTCCGTCAAGAAGCGTCACGGGCCGTGTTCCTAATTCCATCAGCTTCGCCATGAGTGCCTTGGCCAGCGTGGATTTCCCGCTGCCCGACAAGCCGGTAAAGAAGACTGTGAAGCCCTGGTCGCGGCGTGCCTTGTACGCCTTTCGAAGCTCGGCCACGACCGACGGGAAACTGAACCAAGCGGGGATTTCGGCACCGGCGCGCAGTAAGCGCCTGAGCTCGGTGCCACTCAGGTCCTCCGTGGGTGTTCCCTTGGGTACTTCGTCACTTGGCAGGTAACCGCCCGACGAAGGCACATGCACCATGTGGCGGAAGGGCACCAACTCAATGCCAGCCTCCTCCACGTGCTCGTGCACCAAGGTCTGAGCGTCGTACGGCCCGTAGAAGGGCTGCCCATGGCCGTCCACGCCAGGGCCGGCGTGATCTCGACCAACGATGAAGTGGGTTGCCCCGTGGGTCCGGCGAATGAGCGCGTGCCAAAGCGCCTCACGTGGGCCCGCCATCCGCATCGCGAGCGGCAGGAGGCTCAGCATGCTACGCTCCGCCGGGTATTCCTCCATAATCGCGCGATAGCACCGGACCCTGGTGTAATGGTCAACGTCGCCCGGCTTAGTCATGCCAACGACGGGGTGCAGGAGGAAGGCTGCGTCGTGCTCTTCCATGGCGCGCCGGGTCATTTCGAAATGTGCGCGGTGTAATGGATTACGCGTTTGGAAGGCAACCACGCGCTCCCACCCGGCTGCTTGGATGTGTGCTCGGACCTGCGCAGGTGTGTGGCGTAGGTCGGTGAAATCATGGTTGTCGGGTGGTTCGAGCCACTCAACTGGTCCGCCGACGTAATGGCTGTGTGTGTGGTGGTGAAGGTATTGGACGCCGGGGTGAACAGGGTCGTTGGTTCCGAGTACCTGCTTGGCTTCGGATGCATGGTCGGGCTGCCAGACGTCGGCAACGTTGACAATTGCCTTGGGCACACCTTCGAGGTCCCGAAGGGCCACCTGGTCGCCAGGCGACAACCCCTTGGCCAGCGTGTCGCTTACGTCAAGCGTGATGGGCATGGGCCACAACGTGCCGTCCGCCAAGCGCATGGATGCGCACACGGCGTCGTAGTCGGCTTGGTCCATGAAGCCCGTCAGGGGAGCAAATCCGCCGTTTCCTAGCAACTCAAGGTCGCATTGCTGGCGCAAGGAGAGATCGATGCCGGGCAGATCCGACAAGGTCGCACGTAGATCGGCACGTCGCTCGGCGGAAGCGATGTGTTCGAGTTCGTCGCTTCGCGGGGTCATGCGTCCACCCCGATGAGTGCCAAGGCTTTCGCGTGGATGACGGGGCTTCGTGCAGCCACGAAGGCGGGGTCGCGAAGCTTCTGGTCCAGGTACGTCAATGGCGTGCCTGCAAGGTCGGTGACGCAGCCACCTGCGGCTGCCAGAACCGCGTGGCCGGCGGCCGTGTCCCATGCCATGGTGGAGGGCGTCAAGCGGGGGTATAGGTCTGCCACGCCCTGGGCGAGGCGGCAGAATTTGAGGCTGCTTCCGGCTGTCACCAACCGGTGCGCTCCCAGCCGGTCAAGGAATTCACGCGTGGTATCATCTAGGTGGCTGCGACTGGCAACAACGTGCAAGTCCGCGTCGTCCGCGGCACTATCGTCGCTGCTAGCTCCAAGCTCCATGCGCTCGTGGCGCTCGTTGATGCAATAGGCACCTCGGCCTTGTTGGCCATAGAAGGTTAAGCCCTTGGCCGGGGCTACAACGACGCCCGCCACCGGCACTCCCTCGATGACGAGGGCAATATTGACCGTCCAGTCGCCGTCTTGGCGAACAAATTCCTTCGTTCCGTCAAGCGGGTCAACCAGCCACCAAATGCCGCCTTCCGGCGGATAGGGTGCGGCCGCGTCGCCTTCTTCGGACACAATCGGAATTGTGGGCGTGGCCTGCCGCAGGCCGGCCATGATGGACTGGTGCGCCGCCAAATCGGCCTCCGTCACAGGGGATTGGTCGTCCTTGTGGGCCACCGAAAAGATTCCTTGTGACTGAATCTCCAAGGCTGCCTGACCAGCACGCTGGGCGATGGGGACGATGGTTGCGTCCCAGGCGCGTGCCAACCAAGCCGTATGCATGGTGCTGGACCTACCCGAGCTCGTTCATCAGGGTTTGCAACCTCTACGGTGGAATCCAGCGTCAATCGGCGCGCCAATGCGTTAAGTCGCGCCCCGTGAGGCGCGCCAACAGGGCGACCTCCGCATCCAATGTGCTGCGCAACTGGGCGGCCAAATCGCTCGGCAGATGGGACTTGGCTGCGGGTCGGCTGTTGCGATGCTTCCATTGATACACCAAGCCCCCACGGCGGGTCGTCTTCCAGGTACGAGGCACCTTGCAAAGCAATCGGTGCAGTGGGAAATTTTGGATGTCTTTGCGCTCGTTGACCACCTTGAACGTGGTTGGGCGCCACGTCGGGTCAACGCCAAGAAACGAGGCGATGTCCGCCACAACGCCGCCCGGGTCTTGCCGGAGGTCATCCATCCACACCGTATGGCACGATGCGGCGGGAAAGGCGTCCAGAACGCGTTGCCATTGCGAACCGAAGGACAGGGCCCCCTCGTAGGTAATGCCGTCCGGTAACCGCCCGGGTCGGTCCTGCTTCCAGGCCTCGGAAAACTCGCGTTCCGGTTCAATCCCCTCCCACACTAATTGTGCGTGCAGCGCCGGGGCGACCTCTGCTGGGTCTCGGAACGCGGCCATGACCTTGCACGCGGGGTTGGCGGCTGCCAAGTTCGCTGCGGCGCGCTGGCTGAACAGGTAGCCAGTTGTTCCCTCCCCCGTAAGCCGGTCGCCGGCGCCAGCAAACAATTCTTGGTAGGCTTGCCCGGAGTGCACCTGCCGGAAGACCGTGACGTCGTCGTTGAACCAGTTGGGTTCCTTGATGCAGGAGACAAACAATTCGGGGTGCTGTCCGAGCCACGACATCAGGCTCGTCGTGCCGCACTTGGGCGCACCAACGAGGCACCAGTCGGGAACCGGTCGGTCCACGGCAAGCACGTAGGGCGGGGTCACTTGGGGGTTGTGGTGTGGTCTTGGGCCCTCCTGCGGCGGCCGAAGTGGCGTTGCAGCCCACAAGGCCTCCTTTTGAAGGGGCCTGCCGGTCCCGGTTTGTGGATCCCGTCCGCGCTCCGGCCGACTTCCTGGTCTATGGCAGGCCTGACCTGCGGGACGCCGAGATTGAGGAAGTGGTTGCCACGCTGAAATCTGGCTGGATTGGCACCGGGCCACGAGTGGCCCGCTTTGAGCAGGACTTCGCTAACTACACCGGTGCCGAGCACGCGGTTGCCGTCGGGTCGTGCACGGCGGCACTCCACTTGTCCATCATTGCCGCTGGCATTGGCCCCGGCGACGAGGTCATTACGACGCCACTTACCTTCGCAGCCACTGCCAATGCGATTCTCCATGCCGGGGCGCGCCCCGTTCTAGCGGACGTCGGCGCCGACATGAACATCAGCGTTGACAAGGTCGCCAGCGCAATTACCGGGAAAACGAAAGCCATCTTGCCCGTCCACTTCGCGGGCAGGCCCTGTGACATGGACGGTTTGGGACAGTTGGCCGAAGACCATGAGCTAACACTCATCGAGGACTGTGCCCATGCCATCGAAACCACGTGGCGGGGTCAGCACGCCGGGACCTTCGGTGCGTTTGGCTGCTTCAGTTTCTACGCGACCAAGAATGTCACCTGTGGGGAAGGCGGCATGGTCCTCGCGCAAGATGGCCACGCGGCGGACCGCATCAAGCGCCTGGCGCTGCACGGACTTTCGCGGGATGCTTGGAAGCGCTTCGGTGACGAGGGCTATCAGCATTATTTCGTCGAAGAAGCGGGCTACAAGTACAACCTGACAGATTTGCAGGCGGCCCTTGGCATCCACCAGTTAGCCCGCGTCGAGGCCAACCTAGACCGGCGCAAGCAATTGTGGACGGCCTATGATGCTGCCCTCGCCGACCTGCCCGTCGAATGCCCGACCGCCGAGGAAGGATTACCTGCCAATTCCAGGCATGCACGCCATCTCTACCCTATCCTAGTAGAAGCCGGCAGGGCTGACGAATCGCCGCGCGATACCCTGCTGGCCGGCATGACGCGCCAAGGAATTGGCGTTGGTGTCCACTACCTTGCGCTCACGGAGCACCCCTTCTATCGCCAGCACCTTGGGTGGACGCCGGAGGACGCTCCAGTGGCCACCGACGTGGGCCGTCGCTGCCTGAGTCTCCCGTTGTCGCCGGCGGTTTCTGACCAAGATCAAGCCGATGTGTTGGAGGCGTTGCGGCGATGCCTCGTCGAGTAATGGTCCGAAAATCAGAGGCCGCTGCGAAGCCCCGGTCCCCGGTCGAGCCGGCATCGCTTGGTCTTGCAGCACCCACAAGCTTGGCGATGCGGCAGCGGTTGCAGCGCAAGCAGGTTCTCCCGTCCTTCGAGTCCATGACCGTGACTCGGGATGATCTGGCCACGATGCAACGGGTCGCGGATCGGAGAGAGGCCGGTCATGTGCGGCGACTCGAGGCAACCTTCCGGGAGTTCCAGGGAGGTGGCCATGCGGTTGCCTTTGATGCCGGTCGCACCGCCTTTCAAGCGTGCCTTGCCGCGCTTGGCGTCGGCAAGGGTGACCAAGTGGTCATGCCGGCCTACACGTGCGTGGTTGTGCCAAATGCGGTGCAGGCACTTGGTGCCGTGCCCGTCTTCGTTGACATCGAATTGGATACCTGGGGCCCCAGCGGCGACCGCGTTGCCGATGCTCTTACGGCGCGTACTCGAGCGGTGCTGGTCCAGCATTCCTATGGCCTTCCGGCCCGGGATACGCGGGCTATCGTGGAGGCCGTCGCAGACCGCAGGCCGCGCCGTCGTCAAGCTGGCGCCGTCGTCATCGAGGATTGTGCGCACGCCACGGGTGCCCGGTTAGAGGGTAAGCGGGTGGGAACCTTCGGAGCACTCAGTTTCACTTCCTTCGAGCGCAGCAAGGTGCTGAGCACGGTGATGGGCGGCATGGCGTACACGCAGGAAAAAGCGCTTGGCGAAAAACTGGGAGCCGTCCAAGAAGACCTGCCGCTGCCCACGCCAGATGCAACCCGTCGGCGCGTCGAAGCGGCGTGGCACTCCTACTATCGCTATGCGCATCCGCTTCGGCGGTGGACCAAGAACCGGGCCGCCAAGCGATTCGCGCCGGGCCCCCCGTCAACGCCGCCTGGCGAGCAAGTGGGTGCGCCCCACGTTGGCACGCGGCTGGCCGGCCCGTTGGCTGCCCTTGGTCTTGGTCAACTGCAGAGACTTGACGCGGTGAATGAACTTCGCCGGCAGAATGCACGCCGTTGGCAGGCGTGGTGCGCTGATCGGGGGCTTCGGACCGCCCGTCCGGCCGTAGGTGCGGAGCCGGTCTGGCTTCGGTTTCCGTTTGCCGTCGCTGAGGATGAGGCGCACCGCAAAGCGGATTCGACCTGGGTCCACCGCGAATTGGGCGTGCACGCAGGCACGTGGTTCGAAAGTCATCTGCATCCAAGCGACATGACCATACCGAATCAGCCAAACGCCGACGTGGCCGTCCGCACCACGTTGAACCTGCCGGGGTTACTCTGATGGGACGAGCCGCCAACTTGATGGAACTGCTTCGCAACACGCGCGAACTCATGGTCACCTGGATGCCCGGCCGAATGGGCTACAGCCTGCGCTACAATTACTGGCGCAAACGGCTCAAGCACTGCGGGAGCAACGTCAAGATTGACGTCGGCGCCTACTTCCAAAACCCTGCCAACATTAGCCTCCACGATGGCTGTTGGATTGACAAGTATGTCATGATTCTAGCCGGCCCCGACAACTCCGAGCGGCCCCGGACGCGCATCGACAACCCGAATTTCACGGCGGCTCCAGGGGAAGTGAGCATCGGGAAGCGCACCCACATTGCCGCCTACAACTACATGCTTGGCATCGGGGGCATACAAATCGGTGATGACTGCGGGATTGCGGAGCGCGTTACCCACCTGAGCTTCACCAATCACGCCAGGGACGAAGCCAATCCCGGCGACCGGTCCTTCGTAACTACCCCTCGAGCGCCCCACGACCAGCAATTCGTCATCGAGGGCCCCATCGTGCTGGGAAACAACGTGGGCGTCGCGGTGGGGGCGGTGTTGTTGCCGGGCATTACGATTGGGGATGATTCAGCCATTCTCGTGCATGCCCTAGTCAAGGACTCCATGCCGCCCAACACCTTTGCGGGCGGCCACCCGTATGCGAAGCCCATCAAGGAGCGATTCTACGACGCAGCGGCCGCGGCAGGCGCGACGAACGAGGCGTGATGGCCCTCCGGGAGCGGGTCCTCACGGGCATCCGGTGGAGCCTCGCTGGCCAACTTGCCAGGCAGTTCTTGTCCCTCGGCATTGGGATTCTATTGGCGCGGTTGCTGGTGCCAGGAGATTTTGGCCTCATCGCGATGGCCATGGTGGCCGTGGCCTTTGCCCAAAGTGTCCTTGAAGCGGGCCTGTCGCCGGCGCTCGTCCAGCGCGAGGACCTTCGGCCTGACCACTTGGCCAGTGCGTGGTGGGCCGCGATGCTGGCGGGCCTTGCCTTCGTGGCAATCTTCTGGTGGGGGGCGCCGCTGCTTGCGATGGCGTTCGATCAGCCGCAGCTTACCACGGTGACCCGAGCCCTTGTCTTGGTTTTCCCGGCGGCGTCGCTGGGGCTGGTGCCCCGAGCGCTGGCGCAGCGGCATCTTGCCTTTCGACGCATTGCCACGGCCGATTTTCTGGGTGCCCTGCTGGCTGGTGCGACCGCCATTGCGCTGGCACTTGAGGGTCGGGGCGTCGGCGCGCTTGTGGCGCAAGCATTCGTCCAGGCGGCAGTCCCCACCGTGCTGCTTTGGCCGCGGCGCGGAGCGTTGGCTGGGGCGGTCGCAGATGGTGTGGATGCCGCCGAGCCCGTCGTTACCGGACTTACCGCCTATCCCAGTGGACGGGCGACATCGGAGTTATGGACGTTTAGCAAGCACGTCATGGGTAGCCGAACCATCACCTACTGGGGATACAATTTGGACAACCTAGTGGTGGGCAAGTTTCTGGGGGCCTTTGCCCTCGGTCTCTACACGCGGGCCTATGCCCTGCTGTTGCTGCCATTAGCCAATGCCAGTCGTGTCCTCAACCAGGTGCTTCTTCCGGCCTATGCGCGCATGCAGGATGACTTGGAAGCATTGGCTAGGTCTCACCGGCGAGCGGTTCGGGCCGTCAGCATCGCGGTGGTGCCGCTGGCCTTTGGCCTTGCCATTACGGCTGAGCCTTTCGTAGTGGCGCTCTACACACGCAAGTGGGTGGGCATGGTGCCGGTGCTGCAGATTCTCGGCGTGGTCTTGCCGGTGGTTGCCGTACGACAACTGTATGGCAATCTGTTTCTGGCGTGCGGCCGGCCGGACACGCAGTTGCGCTTGGACCTCGCGATGAAGGCGGTGACCTTGACGGCCATCGTCGTGGGCGTTCGGTGGGGCCTGCCGGGGGTTGCCGCGGGTATTGCCATCGCCATCGCCATCAACACCGTCCCCCAACTGTGGGCTGCTGGGCGCTTGGTGGGGCTGAACCCCCGTGACGCCTTCGCAGATGCCGCACCAGCCATCGGGCTCGGACTTGTCATGGCCATTGGGGTCGCGTCGGTGGATGCGGTTCTGCCGGCTCTCATATCCTGGCAGCGCTTGGGGGTTCTCGTCGCTAGTGGGGCGGTCTTCTATGGGGGTGGATTGTTGATTGTCCGGCCACGCGGTGCAAGAGACATTTGGGCAACCATGCGGGGGGCAAGTGCATGAGCCTGCAAGTGCTTCATTCGGTACAACGGTGGCTGCCAATTACGCAGGCGTGGCTGTGGGATCAGGTGCGGTTCCTGCCCCCAGATGTCGCCAGCAGCGTCGTGGCGGGCAGCATCCGCAACGCCCGCCGGTTCCCGTGTCGGAAGGTTCGTGCGCCCTGGGCGCTGCCGGGGCCGCTTCGAGGCTACCCGCCTTACCGGCCAGCCCGCCATCGCAAGGTCGTCGCCAAGGCGCTGGCTGCGCGGGGCAGCCGAGGCCCCGGAATCCTCCATTCACACTTCGGTGACCAGGCGTGGCGTGACCACGATCTGGCTTTGGCAGCGCGCGTGCCACAAGTGGTCACCTTCTATGGCCATGATGTTCAGCGTCTGCCCCGTGATCCCCTGTGGCGGGACCGGTATGCCGACCTGTTTGACGCTGCCCGCCTGGTTCTCGCCGAAGGACCTCACATGGCGGCGACGATTGAAGCGCTGGGCGCACCCACTGTTCGCGTGCATCCCCTGGGAGTGGACGTCCAAGGCCTTCGGGCGAGGCTCCCCTCTGGCCAAAGCGGCCTACCGCTCCCGCCTGGTGCTAGGGCGGATGGGGAAACCGACGGGCCGCTTCGCGTGCTGCTGGTGGGGGGATTCAGAGAAAAGAAAGGCATGCCAGATGGTATTCAGGCCGCGGCTGCCGCCGGCACGGAAGTCGAAGTTACGATTATCGGTGATAGCGATTTGACGCCCGGGTCCGAAGAGGAAAAGCGACGCATTCGTGACGCGCTCACAGATACTGGCTTGGCCGCAGGCGCGCGCTTGCTAGGCTACACAGACCACAGCCGGCTGGCTAGCGAAATCGTGCGGGCCGACGTGGTGGTGGCCCCAAGCAGGACTGCGGCCGACGGAGATTGTGAAGGGGGCGCGCCAGTCGTCCTTCTCGAGGCCATGGCCCTCGGAACGGCCGTCATCGGCACCAACCATTGCGACATTCCTTTCGTGCTTGCCGAGGGAGCCAACGGGGCAATTGTCCCCGAGGGTGACGTGCAGCGGCTAGCTGCGGCTTTGCGGGGCATTCGAGACGACGACGAAGCTGCCGCAAAGCGCATCGCTGCGGGCTGGCGCGACGTGGCGACGCGTTTTGATGCACGGCAGCAAGGGCACGCCCTGGCTGCCATCTACCGGGAGGTGGCGGCATCGCCCTTGTGACCGTCATCCTGCCGACTCATAACCGGGCGCAAACACTTGGCCCGGCCATTCAGTCGGTGTTGAATCAAGCGCTACCAAGCCACGTAACGCTTGAGGTGGTCGTGGTGGATGACCACTCCGAGGAAGACATTGCAGCCGTGGTGACTGGCCTTGGCGACCGACGCGTGCGGGTCGTTGAGAACAACGGTGCTCCCGGTGCTGCAAGCGCCCGCAACGTGGGACTTGCCAACGCCAAGGGTCAATTCATCGCATTCCAAGATAGTGATGACCTATGGCTGCCTGGCAAGTTGCAAATGCAATGGGATGCCCTTGCCGGCCCTGGAGCCGCCGCGGATGCGGCCCCGCAAACTGATTTGCAGGCTAGCGGACGCGCTGCCTGGTGCTACGGAGACATGACGCGAACGGGCTCGAACAGCGCCCCGCACCTAGCGCCCGACGTCATGCCGGGGCGCATCGTGGGGCCTGACCACGATTACCAAGTTCGCAACATTGGCATCCAAACATGCCTTCTGAAGCGGCACGTAGTGGACGCCGTGGGCCGGTTCGACGAGCGCTTTCCTCGCTTCACCGACCTAGAATGGCTAACCCGTGTTGCGCTGGCATTCCCCGGCACTCGTATTGGGCGCCCGCTGGTCGCCTATGCAGATGAGACGCCGGGAAGCATCAGCCAACGTCCGGGGGCAGCTGCCGAAGCAAGGCAGTTACTCTTGCAGCGCCACGGGCGCGATGTTCGAGACCAAGACTTTCACGCCAAGCAACGAGCCGAAATTGCACGCCAATGGGCGCGTGCCGGACGATTAGGGGCTGCCTTGACGTGGGCGGTCCGGGCCAGCCTTCGCGGCCCCCGCCTGGCCATGCCTGCCTGGATTGCCATTGGCGCAGCCATCAAACAATCGGACCGGCGGGATTCCAAAGGCGCTGCGGAGGACCCCGCATGAAGGTCTCCTTTTTCCCAGAAGGCGACGAGGATGTCTCTGCAAGCCGCATCCGTGCCTTCGATGTCGCCAAGCGCTTGGCGGCGCGCGGCCACGACGTGACGGTACACCCCGGGGACTACGGACCCAATGCCACGAAGCGGCACCCGCTTCGATGGCGCACCCGCCTGAAGCGACGCATGCGCCAAATGGAGGCGGCCATCGACGCCGATGTCTGGGTCGTCCATCGGGGCACCCAACACTGGGGATGGAGTCAATTGGTTGCCAAGCAGGCGCGGCGACAAGGAATTCCACTGGTGTTCGACTTCGACGACGCGGTCCACATGCGCGCACCGGGCCCAACGCGGAAAATCATCCAGGCGGCGGACCTAGTCCTAGCTGGCAACGATTGGCTAGCAACTGCCGCCCGCGAATGGAACTCGAACGCGATGTGGTTTCCAACCGGCCTGGACACCGCGGCGTACGACCATTACCGGCTGCCGTCGGAGGGTCGAAAACCTGTCGTAGGTTGGATTGGCGGCATCAGCAATCTGCATTATTTGCAGGTTTGCGCGGACGCCCTTCGACGTGTCCACGAGCAACACCCGTTCACGCTCAAACTGGTTACGGACACGCGCCATGGGCCGGAGTTGCCATTCCTGCATGGTCTCGACATTGCGCCCGTTGCCTGGCGCCTAGACACGGCTCCCCGGGACGTGGCCTCGTTTGACATTGGCCTCATGCCGCTCAAGGACTCGCCGTGGGAACAGGGTAAATGTGGCTTCAAGGCACTGGAATATTTTGCCGCAGGAGCTGCGACCATTGCGACCCTCATCGGCGATGCACCTCGGCTCT
The DNA here is from genome assembly GCA_041623215.1 of Thermoplasmatota archaeon. GTDB lineage: Archaea > Thermoplasmatota > E2 > JACPAO01 > JAHFTW01 > JBFJXH01. Next base: position 1,949 of record JBFJXH010000029.1, on the reverse strand, counting down.
TGGGGGACGAGACGCGTGGTTGGGGCGTGCCGCCGGGCGACGAGGGGGCCGGCTGGGCCGAGGCCCTGGGGGAGGCGGTGGATGACGTGGACGAGCGTCAGCGGAGGGCAGAGGCGGCCAGAAACTGGGTTCGCAAAGAACACGACGTAGAGGTAGTCGCCAAGCGGCTGGCGGAAATTCTCGAGGACTTGGTGGACTCACGCTAGCGATTGGGATTAGGGTCTTCGATGCCGTAGTGATCCAAGTACCAGTCAATGAAGCGGTCGATGCCGGCCTGGATGGGTGTGGACGGTCGCCAGCCTGTGTCGCTGGCCAGCCGCGTGGTATCGGCGTGCGCCTCTGGCACGTCGCCTGGCTGCAGCGGCAGTAGTCGCTTGTCGGCCTCCTTGCCAAGCCGATTCTCCAATGCGTGAATGAAGTCCATTAATTGCTGCGGCGACGAATTGCCGATGTTGCGTACCCTGTAGGGTGCGCTGGGGGATTGCGCCGGCGTGCCGTCCCAGTCATCGCCCATCGGTTGCGGTGGGCGTGCCAGCAATTCGAGGGTACCCGTCACAATGTCATCGACGTAGGTCCAATCGCGTCGCATCTTCCCTTCATTGTACACGTCAATGGGCTCGCCCGCCAAGATTGCCTTGGTGAACAAGAACAGGGCCATGTCTGGACGACCCCAGGGGCCGTACACGCTGAAGAAACGAAGGGCTGTCGTGGGAATCTGGAAGAGGTGGCTGTGGCCATGCGCCATTGCCTCTGCGGCGCGCTTTGTGGCCCCGTAGAGGCTTACCGGGTGGGCGGTGTGATGGTGTTCAGCAAACGGGGCGACTCGGTTGGCACCATACACGCTGGCACTGCTGGCAAACAGCAAGTGGTCCGGCACCTGGCGCCGGCACGCCTCCAAGATGTTGAGCGTCGCCGTCACATTATGGCCGACGTAATCATGCGGGTGGTCCATCGAATGGCGGACGCCCGCCTGGGCAGCTAGGTGAATGACCGCAGTTGGCTCGCAGTCCTTGAACAACCGGTGCACCCGGTCGCCGTCGCGAAGATCCCAGCGTTCCTCGCGAAAGCCCTCATGCTGCCGGAGGCGGTCGAGGCGTGCCTCCTTGAGCTGCACATCGTAGTAGGGGACTAGGCAATCGACGCCCACGACTGAGTCGCCACGTTCCAGAAGGCGCTTGGCCACGGCGTTGCCAATGAAGCCGGCCGTGCCGGTAACAAGGACCTCCACGGCTGTCCAGGCGCGGCTATCGTCAAAGCCGTGCCGATAGCACGTCAGCGCCGACCGGGCTTACTCCGACTGCGCCCTCCTAGGCCAGGCAGGCCTCTATTGCAGGTATCGCCACGGCCAAATAGCCAGGGACAGCATGTGGGTTCGGAACGAACCGTGGTCTGGACTGATGCCATGCTTGAAGGCAGCCCCGACGAGGCCGTCCTAGACGAGGACAACCAAGAGCGCGAGGGGGGCGTTCCGGCCAGGGTCCTCCGCTTGCTGGCGTTGTCCTCGTATTGCCTGTTGGCAATCGTCATCATTCTGACCAATTTCATCAATGGCTTCAATCCCGAAGCGGTGGTTGTCGCCACGGCCGCCGCAGCTAGCTTGGTCGTTGTCATGGGCACTTGGGTGACCATTCGTGGCCAGCAATCCTGGCGCGATTTGAGCGCCGCGTTTCTACTGCTCTTCTCGAGCCGGAGCATTCTGCACACGGCGGACCGCGAACCCGTCGTGGTCAGGGACGCCGGGGTCCACTTGGACACCGTGGTCAAGACCATCATTGAAACCGGCCACATTCCAATCCAGAGTGCGCCTGGCCGCGTGGCCGGATACGACGCCTACCCGGCGCATCACCTCGAATTGGCCGCCGTCACCATGATGGGTGGCATCAAGAGTCTCTTCGATGCAGCTAGCCTGATGGGGCCGATGTTGACCCTGACGGCAGCGGTACTCATCT
>JBFJXH010000028.1:0-17942 GCA_041623215.1 Thermoplasmatota archaeon | reverse complement strand
GCCCCGCGCCCCCGCTCAGGCCAGCAAGCGCTTGGAGATGACCATGCGTTGGACTTCACTCGACCCTTCGCCAATTTCGCACAACTTGACGTCACGGAACATGCGCTCAACCGGGTAATCGCGCGTGTAGCCGTTGCCGCCATGAATTTGAATTGCCTCCGTGGTGGCCTTCATGCCGACCTCGCTGGCGTAAAGCTTGCCCATGCTGGCCTCCGTGGTGAATCCCTTCCCTTGGTCCTTGAGAACCGCCGCGCGTTGCAGAAGCAGACGTGCCGCGTCAATTTGCGTCGCCATGTCGGCTAGTTTCCACTGAATTGCCTGGTTGGATCCGATGGGCTTGCCAAATTGGTGTCGCTCCTTGGCATAGGCGAGTGCCGCATCGTACGCCCCCTGGGCCAGGCCAAGCGCCAGACTGCCAATGGCAATTCTCCCTGCGTCCAGGGTTTGCATGGTGCCAATGAAACCTTGACCGATGCCTGCCTCGCCGCCAATAACGCGATCATCAGGCAGCCACAGGTCCTCGAAATAGATCTGGCTCGTGATGCTGCCACGCATGCCCAGCTTGTCTTCCTTGTTGCCAAGGTTCAAGCCCTTCTCCCCGGCCTCACCGATGAACGCCGTAATGCCGTGCGCCCCCTTGTCCGGGTCGGTCTTGGCCATAATCGTGAAGGTCTGGGCGATGTGGCCATTTGTGATGAACTGTTTTTGGCCATTGATGCGCCAGCCATCACCCTCGCGAACCGCCTGCGTTTGAATGCCGGCGGCGTCGCTCCCGGCTGATGGTTCCGTGAGGCACCACGCCCCCCAGGCTTCGCCGCGTGCCATGGGAGGTACGTATTTTTCCCGTTGTTCCGGGGTCCCTTGGCCTAGGATGTGCCCATAGCCCAAGCCGTTCTGGGCCGCCAGCGAAAGGGCTACACTGCCACTCACCCGGGCGATTTCCTCGATTGCGATATTGTAGCTCACGGTGTCAACGCCCGCGCCACCCAATTCTTGCGGCGCGACCATGCCCATGAGGCCCATGGCGGCCAACTTGGCATCCAGCTCAGACGGCCACTGGTCGCTTTCATCCATGGATTGGGCTACCGCCGCAACCTCTGTTTCGGCGAACTCCCGCATGGTCTGACGAATCAGGTCATGCTCGGGCGTGGGCGTGAAGTCCATGCGCCGCCACCTGGCCCTGGCAAAAAAGGGTCACGCGTCGCTCAAGCCGCGCGCAGCACTGGCCCGGCGCGGCGGCCGGCCGGCGCCCAGCCATGCAATGAAGCTCGTGGCAACCAGCACGAGGCCTCCGGCGACGACGTGGGTCCAACGAACTCGGATGCCAAGGGGCAGGGGGCTGCCGGACCAAGAAGCTAGCCAGACCAGCACCATGGCAGTCGTGACGGCGACTACCGCAAGGGCGGCCAGGAACGACCGCAAAGCAATGTGCGACACAAGGAGGCCAGTCGCCGCTCCGATGCGGGTCCGAGCCACGCCAATGGCTCTTGCCACGCGCATCTCCTTGTGCTGGCGCCGAAGCGCCTGCGATAGACCGAACCAAATCAGGAAGGCCGGTAGGGCTGCGAGTAAACTCGTAGACAACAGCGCCAACGCCTGCACAACATCAATCAGTTGGCCGACATAGCGCTTGGAAAAGGTGGGTGCATCCTCCGTTGCATGGCCGTGGCTGGCAGCCCATGGCGTCAACTCTGCCGGCCCCGTGATGACATTCACGAAGCTCGAATTGGGAGCGCGACCCACCAGGGTACGCGCATCCTGGATGGGTACCACCACGGCCACAGAATCAAGCGCATCCAAGCCCGTGTCGAACAGGCCCACAATCCGGGCCGGTCGCCGGATGACATCCTTGAACGGCGCATCTGGGTCCACATAGGCGGTGGTAATCTCAAAGCGGAAGCGGGCCAAGTCGGCGGCATCCGGCGGCCAGGAGGGTAGGCTTGCCCGTTCGGCCGGCGTCAAGAAGCGGTCGAGGCGATAAGTGGCCATCATCACCTCGACGACGCCGTCGTCGCCGACCCCCGGCCATCGCCCAGACGTTCGGTACGGAGCTAAGTTGCGCCAGGCGTCGCGGTCGTCCGGGTCTAACCCGATGAGGATGCCAATGCCATAGCCGTCGCCGGTGCCGTTGCCTGCACCCGGCACGTCAACCCGGAATTGCTCGTCTTCCTCCAGATAGGCTTCCAGCAGCGAACGCCTCGACAGGACGACGGGTGATTCCAACGACCCGCGCAGGTCCGCGCCGCTTGCCTCCTGTGCATCCGCCAGGGCCCCAGCGGGAAACATCACCGTTGGGGCAACACCCGCTTCGACTGGAGTTACCCTGACCTCTCCGGTGAAGAAGGCCGCCACCCGTCCATCCACTTCTTCTTGGGTGCCGGCAAAGAGCGCCATCACCACGATGAGAAGCGCCACCACGAGGCCCAGCGTGACCACCGTCGCCGCCCACCAGGCCCGACCATGCCGTAACCAGGCACGGCTGAGCATGCGGGCAACTGGGTCCACAGGTGGGAAACGGGCCTTTGGGCTTCAAGGGTTGCCCAAGCCGTTCATGTAGGATGCTCCCGTCATCCCAGCCATGGACGTGAGGGCCCGGTTGGCCGTCATTAGTATGCTTGTTGCCGGCATGGCTGGCTGCGTAGATGTTGCTCCCGGCGACGAAGCTGCGGAAGGAACGTTGACGCGCGAGGTGACCATGGACTTCAATGAAGAAACGCTCGCTGCGCTTGACAACGCCGTCGATTCCAGCGACATCTTGGCGGCGTTTTCGACGACACGATTCCGCTACACGCACGAAGGGCCCGATGTCGCGGTCGAGGATGTGACTGTAGCGTACGTGGATGTTGGCGCCCGCGACAGGGAGCACCCCGCCAGCCGGTTTACCGAATCCACAACCCTGTCCGCAGGGGACACATTGGTCATTGACAACGTCCTTCTGTACAGCCCCGTGGCGCTTCGCGCCGGCGACGATACGCTGGCTGAACGCGAAGGCCACGTGGTCGATTGGCTCGAAATCTCCGGCTACCCCATGCCTTGGTCCGCCCAGCCAGGTAGCAGCGCTCGTTGGTCCATGACCGCAGAGGGCGGGTACGAGGCGAGCGCTGACCGACTTGGCCATGCCGGCACTTCTAGCGACGAGTCCTTCAGTTGCAGCGAACCGACCGAAGACAGCCCGTACGGCTCGTGCGGATGGCAAGAAACCATCACATACGAAGACCTGCAGGCCCGGGACCTCTACGGCAGCGTGACGGCCTCCGTCCAGGCCGACCTTGGCATTTCCCATGACACCCATCAAGCGTGGGACATTGACCTCAGCGCCGCCGTTGTAGTGGATGCCGGCGCCCAAGTGGACCAACAAACCACCTACGAAGATGGCACCGGCGAGTCGTGGAGCGGTCCCGTCAGCGCGACCGTTGACGCTAGCGCCGACCTAGAGGGACTTTTGGAATTGCTGCTTGATGGCCTCGAAGTTCGCACCATGGTAACCAGTGGCTCGTACAATCTAGCTGCCGACGTCGAAATCGTGGACCCAGACCACCCAGAAGGTTACGACCCAACCTTCGGCATGGGCCGCTTGAGCGGCGACTTCCCACGCTCCAGCGAATCCGCCCCCGACGACGCCCCCGTGGGCGAAATCGCGGACGTCATGGCAGACCTTTGGGGCATGGACTTACTGCCCGGCGACCGCTTCCTTGTCAAGGCCGATTGGGGCGACGACGACCTCCGGATGACGATTGAACAAGAGCTCGTGATTACGGAAGGCGGTACCAGGCAGGTTGGCGAACGCGCCGTTGACACCCTACGCCTAGATGCCAACAGCCTGATTCGCATCCGTGGCCAAGGCCTTGATCAATCCATGGAAGTCGCGGGCACGCAAGTGTGGCTTGCCAAAGATGGCTACCTGCCGGTCCACGCATCCGGAAACGTACGGCAAGCGTGGGACGAAACAGACTTGGAGGCCGCCTTGGCCAATGCTAACGACTTCCTTCCCGACGACGGCGAGTGGACCTTGCCCTCCACGGCCAGTCTCACGGCATTCGCTTCGTCCACGGTAGATTTGACCGAATACGAAGGAACGGTGCACGTTGCGCCTATGGTGACCGTCCTCAGCTTGACAGGGCCTGCCATGGCTGCCCCACTGGCCACAAGCATGATGCCGGGCCCCTATGACGACGACGCGTTTGGATATTAGCTGGGCGCCGAGCCGCCCGCATCGTCCTTGGGTGCGCTTGCTGCTGGGGTAGCACGCGCCTTCGACCGCTTCTTGACGGTCCGTGGTTTCTGCACGTGAATGTGCCCCAAGTCGCCACCGTCTTCCACAAAAGTCCGGACCGCTTTCAGGGTCTTTCGCAGGCGAGCCAGGTGGACCATGGCCGTTCCCGGGTTGCACAGGGGAATCGTACTGGTTGAGAGTACCACACCGGAAAAGGGCGCGCGGATATGGTCCACGTGGCGGCCGTAAGGGTCCTCGATGGTGGCAAGACGTTTTCCCCGGCCAACCAAATCGCCGGGCTCCACGAGGATATGGACGATGCCGCCATGGTTGGAGCGCACCCATTCGGATTGCTTAATGAGCGTCTGGAGCGGGGGCTTTCGCAGCCGGCCGGGAAGCATCCCCACGTGCCGCAAGACACGGAGGACCCCGCGGGTGCCCATCTCCACCACGTGCTCCTCGAAGCGATTTGGTTCCCCAGCCTCAAAAATAATGGTGGGGACACCCGCCGCTGTTGCGGCGCCCCGGAGGCTTCCCTTTGGGCCAGCGCCATCGAGCATGATGGGCACACCGAAGGCCTTCATGATGGCACGTACCTGTTCATCTTCGCTGTCGCCACGAACATGGCAAAGGTTGCTTCGTCCACTCGCAGCCGTGTGCAGGTCAATCCCGTAATCGCAGGAACGAATGACTTTCTCGAAAAGGGCATGCGCCATACGGCTCGCCATGCTGCCATCGGGGTTGCCAGGGAAGGAACGATTGAGATCGCGCCGGTCGGGCATGTAGCGATCCCCATGGGGGAAACCGAAGCGGTTGACGACGGGAACCACTACCAGGACGCCACGCAAGTCGTCCGCGTTGACCCGTTCGAGGACGCGGCGCACAATCGCCACGCCATTAATCTCGTCGCCGTGGACGGCGGCGGTCAGAAAGAGCGTAGGACCGGGTTCGCGGCCGGCAATGATGGTCACGGGCACACGGGCCGGTTGATGGAACACCGTTTCGCTGAGCTTGATGTTCACCTTGCGCGTCGTACCGCGCTTCGGGCGCTGCCCGCAGATTACCGGCATCCGGTACTCAGCGCTCATCGGTCCAGCCTCCGCGCATACTCGGCGCAGAAGCGAATTACCTCGCCCGCAATGTTCTGACCCGTAGCCTTCTCAAGGCCTTGGAAGCCAGGGCTGGCGTTGACTTCCAAAATCTTCGGCCCATCGTGTCCTTCCAGGAAATCGACGCCGGCCACTGACAGGCCCATGGCGTGAGCGGCCTCAATACAATGCAATCGCTGGTCCGGCGTCAAGTCCACGGGACGACCGTCGCCGCCGCGGTGGATGTTGGAACGAAACTCGCCAATCTTGGCTTCTCTTCTCATGGCCCCTACCACGTGGTCACCGACCACGAAGGCCCGGACGTCGCGACCCTTTGATTCCTTGATGAATTCCTGGAGCAGGATGACATGGCCGAGGCTCCACAGGGTTTGCAGAATGGCCTCGATGCTACCGCGACTTTCGGCAATCATGACGCCAACGCCGTGGGTACCCTTTAGCAGCTTGAGGATGCAAGGTGTGCCCCCCACAAGGTCCAGGGCCGCATCAAGGTCGCGCACATCCCGAATGACGACGGTCTTTGGAATGTCCACGTCGCAACGACTCAGCACCTGGAAAGCCCGCAACTTGTCTCGTGCGCGCAGAATCGCTTGGGCCCCGTTGACCACCGGAATGCCCATGATTTCGAGTTGGTTAACCACACTGCAACCGGCGTCGGTCACGCTGGCGCCAATGCGGGGCAACACGACATCCACGTCAACCGGCCGCACTGGATCACCCCGGTAGTAGAGGCCCGGCCGCTGCGCATGAAGTACGAGCGCCGTCTTCATGACATCCATGGTGGTGATGCGGTGGCCTTGGCGGCGGGCTTCTTCCTGGAAGCGCCGCACCGAATACAGGCGAGGTTCGCGGGTCAGCACCTGGATGTGCACGCGGTTCGACCGGGCCCCGCAACTTAAACCCCGTTTGGGCGCTAGCACAAGGCAACGGCGCCTTACGGGCGCCGTCAGGTGACCCCGATTCGCAACAGGGACCGCCCATCTTTGAAGATTCGAATAACGCCGGTTTCGCTGAGCGTAATCGCGATGGCCTTGGTTTCATTGGTAATGGCCGCCGCCGCCAAGTGACGGCCCCCCAAGCCCGATTGCAGATCGGTGGGATCACGCACCTCGATGTAGCGGCCAGCCGCTTCCAAGACGCCATCGTCCCGCACAATCATAGCGCCGTCAATCTGCGCGAATTCCTTGATGGTTTCCCAATTGCGGGGATCCAACGCGCTGCGGTCCTGCGGGGGATGCCCCTCAAAGGGATTCAGCACGACCTGTCGACTATGCTTGAGCACACGGTCTGTGTCACCGATTGCCCACAAGGCACCAACGGGGCTGTGTTCGCGTCCCTCGCGTGCCAAGTCTCTTGCGAGATGCAACACCGCCTCGACCACACCCACATCTGCGCGGTACTCGAGGTCTTTCTTGAGCCGGGCGACCGATTCGTCATGGCTCATGTCAAAGCAATGCAGCCCGACGTCACCCTCATCCCCCAGGGCCGCTACCATGAGTCGCTCGTCGGCAGCAATGTAACCCTCGACGTACGCGGTCAGCACGATATCGCGCAAAAGGCGAAGGGAGTCGATGCCGTTGCCCATGCGAAATCCAAGTCGAAGAACCTCTACATCCTGATTGGCATCGGCCTGGTCGTCGCCATCACTGGTCGGGCGTCGGAAGCGATCCGTGGCACCCGGATGCGGAGATGCCACCAGAATTGGGGTTGCACTGCCAGCAGCCGCCAGCCAACCACTGATTGCTTCCAGGTCGCCCCCGGCCAAGAGAATCTTGGAGGCGCCAAACGCATCACGCAAGGCCCAGGCTGCGCTGCGGACATCCTCCATGGGGCCGGCAGCGCGCGCCCAACAAAGATGCTTGCGCTCCGCAGACAGCGATGGCGGCTGCCCAGCCATCTTTGAGGCAAGGGATTCGGCTGACGCGACGGAGCTACCGGCGGGCGCGACCGACGTAGGCTGCCCCAACCAACAGCAAAGCGGCCGCAAACACCCCAGGCACGGGGATTCCGTTTCCGTCCCCCGCCGGGTCGCCGCCCGGGGCACCTGCGTGGCCGTCTGTTGCACCACCGTCCGGGGAGTCCTGCGGGGCCTCAATCAGGTCGCCATCCACAGTCAACAGACGGGTAATGGCATTGCCCGCTACATCCACCGCCGTGACCAGCACTTCATCATCCAATTCAGGCAAGTCGAGTGCCAGCCGGGCGGCGCCTTGACCAACTTCAATCCATTCCCGGCCACGCATGGTCGCCTTGATACTCACGAGCCCGCTCTCCCCATCCTCGGCTGCGACGAGGACCCCGGTTCCACCTCGCGTCGCCGACAGGCGCGGCGCATCTACGTCATACGGTAGGGCCCAGGGGCCAAAGTTGGCGCTGTTGCCTGCAAGGTCTTGCAATGCCACGGTGACTTGATGGTCGCCACTAGGTGCCTCAGGTAGCGTAATTCGAAAGCCATCTCGCTCCGCGAAGCGGACCGACGGGATGCTCACCGTGCGCCCGTCTGCCAGCACCAGTTCCACCAGCGCCTCGACACTTGAGCCATTACCCAGCGTTGGCGATGTGAATTGCAACACAGCACCCGGCCGGCCCCATTGAGCGGTAGGGGGATCAATGACGGGAGCGTCATCATCCCACCCTGCAGACACAGGGTCCCCGAGGTTGACGTTACCGGCCTGGTCAATGGCCCTCATCCGCATGGTCCACAGGCGGCCTTCGGGAATCTGGAACTCGGTTCGTGCCGAGTCGCCCCAGTATTCCCATGGCCCGCCGTTGGTTTGAATTTCAAGCCACGCAAACGCGGACCCGTCTTGCTGAACGGACGGGCGGATGAACACAGGGCTTGCGTGCCAGCCACGCGCAGGGGTCCCGTTATCCAGTTCGATGCTCCAAGCAAAGGAAGGGGGTTGCCGGTCAAGCCACATGGACCACGATTCCTCGGCCTCTCCGCCTTCGACATCCGTGAGGACAACGCGCACCGCATGCTTGCCGTCCTGCAACGTGGTGAGCCCTTCACTCACCAAGAGATTGCCTTCGAGGTGGATGTTAACGGGAATCCCGTCGACGAAGATTCTGCTCTCCTCCAAGTCAATCGCTCGACTTACAATGGGACGGAGCGTAACGCGAGGCGGGTTGTCATTAACCCATACTTCGTTGGGTGGCGTAACGTCGGCAATTTCAGGCAGGTGGTACGGAGGAATATCTAGGTGAGGGAAGTAGTAGATGCGAGGCTGACCATCTCCAGGCGCGGTGCCCGTGAATGTCCAATGTAGCACCCCGTCGGGCGTCCGATCCGCCACGGTGAAGCGGGCACCAAGCCGGTTATCGAGGATGTTCTCCGCCCGTTGCCAGAGACCGCCGGTCCTCCGGGCGACCTGGAATCCAGGAGATTCTTCACTGGTTTCGTGCCACATCATGATGACCCCGTCGTCGTTGACATCGAAGCTGATGTAGCTGGCTGCCGAGCGCTCGTAATGCGGCACGGAGACCGGCTCGCTCCACGACCCGCTATCGACAGGCTTCATGCGATGGTATAGCCTGCCAGGGTCCAGGTCAAAGGGACCGAACTTGACGCCATAGGCGAGGTGGATTGTGCCATCCTCAATTGCCAACGCAACTGCGGGCGCTGGGCGTTCCCCGGGGTCATGCTCGAGTTCTTCAAGCCGAGCGGGTCCCGCAGCCCCGGCAGGAATCTGAGCGTACATGATGCGAGTCGGGCAGCCAACCAAGTAGGGCGTGCAGTGGACGGCCGGATCCATTTCGTGCCACACCATGTGGGCCGTGCCACGGGCGTCCACCGCAAGCGCCGGGTGAGACTGGTTCCTGGAGCCCGTGTCAAACGTAATGGGTGCCATCCAGCCGTCAGCGCCGCGGTAGCGATATTGCACGATGTGTTCATTCAGTTCACGGTCTGCCTCCTCGAGCCAAGCAGTATGGAGGACGCCGTCGTCCGCACCATAGACCACCTCGGCTCGGTCGCGGACCGCGTGATCCGGGCGACCCACGGCTTCGACCATGCCGCACGCGCCATCCACGAGCCGACACGTGTGTGGATAGTAGGCTTCGGGGTCTTGACCGCCAGACTCCTGACTGGTCCAGAACAAGTCAAGCCTGTTGCCCTTGGAGAAAATATGGGGTTCGCCCCGGATTGCCTCGGCGCCCGGGAACGCTACGGCGCTTGCATCGCTCCAGCGGTCCAAAATTGGGTCATAGGTGCGGTACTGAATGAAGTTGTTCGAGGCTGCAGCCGTATCCATGTAGACAAAGTGAACCAAGCCAGTATCATCGCTAGTGGAGTGCCCAAACAGCGCCGGGGCAACGGGATCACTGACCAAGTAGGGCTGAGCCGAGCCTCCGGGAACAAGGAGGGTGAGTATGGCTAGGCCAACCAAAAGCCCAGCCACAATGCGACCGCGCGGGGACCGCGTCAAGCCCAGAAGCCCCACGAGAAGGGCAGCGATGCCGGGGCCAGGGATGCCGCGCTCTTCGCCTCCGTAGACCTCCAGCAACATCTCCGATTCCTCTGCCGTGGCCTTCAGAAGCGCCCAGGTGTACAGGGAGCCGGCCACCGTCTTGATGGGCTCAACATCGCGGTTGTGCACCACCCACCAACTGGCCCCGCGCTCCACTTCATCGGCCCACGTCGTGGCCCAGCCGGCACGGGCGAGGCTGCCCGGCGCCGCAAAATTGTCAATTTCGAGTTGGATGGCATCGAGAATGGTGGACGCCGTGATGTTGCGCTGCGCAATTTCCCTGGGCAGCTCGTTAGCAATCATGGCCTGTGCCCGGTCATTGGTCTGGCGGGCCAGGGCGAGAATGACGTTTTCGCCCCCGGCTAGCGCGCTTGCCGGCAAATGGTCGGCCATCTGCTGCAAGTCGAGCATCGGGCCGGTGGCTGCGGGTAGAACCGCCGCCGCCCCCGCGGCTGCTTCCGACAGCACCTGACCCGTAAACAGGGGCGATGACAGGCTGATACGCTTAGCGACGGCATACACCTGGTCAGGGTCTTCTTGCAGCGCATCCCACGATTGCAACCGAAATTGTGTAAGATCGGCATCAGCCAGCACGAGCAGATTAGCTGCGGCTAGGTGATCTTGGAATGTACTCCGGTCAACCCCGCCGTCAACGGATTCGAGGAAGGCAGCACGGGCGCCCGCCAAACGGGCCTCAGCCTGCAAGAGAATACTACCCAGTTGACTCCGATACTCCCGCGCGGGGTCAGCAGCCTTTTGCGCGTCCTCCCATAAGGAGCTGGTTTGACTCAAGGCGTAGTCGGTGCCATACACTTGGACACTGGCAAGGTTTGCGCCAAGCCCACGGGCACTGGTCCCCGCGCCGGAATCCGCACTGCCAACAAAGTCGCGAGCCGCGTCCGAAGCGGCCAGCGGAACCTCACGACCCCCATGGGCACCTGCATAGGCATCTGGCACCGCCACTAGTAGCGACGCAGTTGCAATCAGGAACGCGAAGGCCAAGGCCCGGCCAGGAGCTAACACCACAAGCCTGGGGTCGTCTACCTATTGAAAACGGTTGTTGAAGAAGAGGAGAAAGAAAGACATGATTCACCTAGGTGGTAGCAGCGGCGTCGGTTAGGTCGCCATCGCCGGGGTCGCCATCTTCTTTGGAGAAATGGGCGCATCCTTGGTCGCGGTAGCCCACGGTGGACATGTGATTGCTCTGGTACGCCCACGAATAGTAGTCCGTGTCACCATGGGACGGGTAGGTCACCCAGTCGTAGTCGGACCGGTACACCTTGGTCCAGCCGTACGGCGAGTCCACGTGGCCGCCGCTCTCATCGTAGGCCTGCTGGTCGCGTACCGGGTCGAAGAACCACATGCCCATGCGGGCGCAGGTCACACCTACGTAGCTCCAGTCGGGAACCCAGGCCGATTGGTCCGTGATGATGGTGCCCCCGTCGGTTCCCATGCCGGGTCCATTGGCACTTACCTGCTCGCGAATACGGAAGGCAGGGTCCTCCTGGTCCAGAATCTTCTTGCAGCGGCCGCCGTCGCCCCGATCGGCCCACTCGGAGGGGTTGTTGCCAGGCCCTTGCAGGGCACCGAATTCTAGGTCCTGGCCGAAGACGCCGGGGTCCAGACCATCGCCCACCAGCACGACATCGTCACCTTCACTGGTGGTTGTGCCGTGAATCTGGCCACCACGCAGGGGGCTGCCGCTGATTGGGTCCAGGATGACGAGTTGGCATGCCAGAATGGACGCCTTGCGTTCGCCTTCCAGTTGGAAGCTGCGGAAGGGGCCGCCAGTGGCGATGAGCGCCGAGAATTGGAAGCCAATACCGGTGGCCAACGTGCCATCCTCGTCGATGCCAATACGGCAGTCATCGCAGGGGTTTTCGTTGCCGTGCCCAAAGCCAGCGGATTCCCCACGGTCCACGTAGCCGCAACCTGTCGGGTCGGCGACGTTTTGGCCGCTGACCTGTGTCCCACGGACGTCCTTGTGGACCGTGCGGTGATATTCGTAGTAGTAGCTGATGCCGTCGTAGTTGCGGTTGTCGTGGTCATCCCCAAACAGCGAATCGGGGATTGGTGGAATCACAAACTGTGGCTCTAGCAGAGGGTCGTGAATATCCTCCTTGTATTCCTTGTATCGGTCGTCGAGCATGTAGTTGTTACATTCGTTTGCCCAACCGTCGTCGGCGTCATTGCTGTACCAACCGTAGCGCCCGTCAATCTCGCTTCCCCAGCGAATCATGAAGGTACGCGAAAGCAAGCCGGCTCCCAGATTGAGATTGTCATTGTGGTGGCCAGCACTGTTGGGTTCGTTGTAGTTGCCGTCTGAGTTGTGCCACGGGCCATGGGACGCTCCCGCCAACGGCACGAGCGCCATCGAGAGAACAATCAGGAACGCACACGCGCTACGAGTCAGGAAGTTCATGTTCATCACACCTACAGGGGACAAGCCGCCTACCCCTAGCAGAAGCGAGCGCAGTAAAAGAGGTTTGCAAGGCGGCAAATGAAATTAGCTGCCTGCTCTAGCTGGCCGGGGTAGCACGTGATTCATGCCAGTTACCGGGCCAGCGGCCGCAAGGGAAAGGAAAAGAGGGAAAGATTTGGCCGGGTCCGGCCAGATTCATGCGCCTACTCGGAGGCGGTGAAGTGCGCGCAACCTTGACTCGTGTCGCTCACATTGGACATGTGCGCCGGGTCAAGGCCCCATTCGATGTAGGTCGTGTCGGTTGCCTCATAGAACGTAACCCAATCGTAGTCCGACAGGTGGGCAACCAGCCAGCCCCATGGCTCCTTTCCACCGGGCGTCGTTGCGCCGGCGTCAAAGTAGTAGCCAGCCATGTTGGCGCACATAACGCCGATGGTACTGGCAAAGGGACGGCCTTCGCCGCTCTTGGGCAGCCAAGCACTGGCCTTCTCGCTCATGATGATGGCGCCTTCCGTGCCCATCACGCAGCTTGCACTACCCCAGTTGCAAGCACCGGGCCCAGCACTCCCACCAACGACGAGGTTAATCCAGTCGCTGTCCTGATTAATCAGAACCTCGCAAGGCCCTGCACCCGCGCTGGGCTGATAGATGAGACTGTCCCCGAAGACTTCGCCAAATGGCCCATCCTGGGCATCCTGGGTGACGCCTGCAATTTGGCCAGAGCGGATGATGTTTCCGTTTGTTGGGTCCTCGATGATGAGGTCACATTGGAGCACCGCCAGCTTCTGGTGTTCTGCCAGCTGGAACAGCCGGAACGGTCCCTTGGGGTACATCCAAGCGGATGGGCCAAAGCCGATGCCGCCATCAATTTCCGTGTCCTCTTCGGCGCCGATGCGGCACGAGATTTCGGAGGACGCGCAGGGATGAGGCTCGTCGCCTTGGCCAAAGCCCGCCGTGGCAGTCCGATCGAAGTAGAGGCAGTTTGTGGGATCCTCAACGTACTTGCCCGTCGTGCTGGGGCCAAGCCCATCGAGGGGAATCATGCGGTAGTACTCAAAGTACAGGCCGAGAATCAGGTAGTCTTCTTCATCGTAATCGTTGCCGCCGAAGAAGTTCGGGGGGACGTAGCCAAGAAGGTCAGACCACCAGTAGAAGTAACTCAGAGTCGGCACGTTGTCACACTGCGTTTGCCAGTCCTCCGCATCGGCCGTGCTGTACCAGCCCAACCTACCGTCGGTGCGCGACGTGAATCGGTCAATGAATGTGCGCATCATCATGGAAGGAGGGTTCTGGTTCCACGGATGGTCCGGGATGTGCTCCTCGGTCCGGTCGCCCGTGGAGGAGTCAATCGTAAACGATGCGACGTAGTTGCCGTCTTCGAAGTCGGCGGCCGCCAAGGGTGCAATCATGAGTGCCACGACTGCAGCGGCGAGGGTTCTGAGCGTTCGATTCATGTGTCTTCACCTAGGGCAAGTCTTGCCCGCCCATGCCGGCCATCCTGAGTATCAGCCTTAACCATATGCCTGGGGGCCAGCATCACTCAGTGGCGGGCGAGCAGTGCCCTGGGGCGGATGAGGGGGAAGAGGCAGGGGAATCTACGCGAAGTCGGCGCAGCCTTGGTTCAGGGAGCCGCCAAAGCCGGGCGAGGCTACCACGTGAGACCGGTCCGCTCCCCAATTCACCATTTCGAGGTCGTCCGTGTTGTAGAACACAAACCAGTCGTAGTCGGATTGGTGGACCACGGCCCAGCCGCGCGGGGAGCCTTTGTTGAGCGGGTCTTCGTCAGCCACAAAGTAGTACCCACCCATGGCCCCGCACACCACGGCGATCGTACTGCCGAAGGGACGAAGATAGCTGTTACCGTTGCGGGTCTCTTCCCCTGCGGCCGGCAGCCACTCGCGTGCCTTTTCGCTCACCACAATCGAACCCGTGTTGCCCATCACGCAATCGTGAACGTTGCAAGGACCGCCACTGGTTCCGGAATTGAGATTGATCCATTCACTGTTTTCATCGATGAGTTCCACGCAGGCATTGGATCCGGCGCCGGCGGGCGCGAAGTTCAGGTCCACACCGTTGAGTCCAGGATCAAGGCCGTCTCCGGTCAAGATGAGGCTACCGCCTTCGGTGGTCGTGAGAATGCCGTCAATCTGACCGGGCCGGATGACGTCGCTCGACGTCGGGTCCCGCACAACCAAGTCACATTGCAAGATGGCAAGCTGCTGTAGGTCATTCAACTGGAAATGGCGGAAGGGGCCCTTGCCATACTGCCAAGCCGATACACCGAAGCCGACGCCAGCGTCAATTGTAGCGTCCTCTTCGGCACCAATCCGGCACTCCGTTTCACCCGTTTTGCAGGGATGGTCTTCGCTGCCTTGGCCAAATCCGGCAGCGTCGTCACGGTCCACGTAAAGGCAATTGGTGGGATCCTCTTGGTATTGCCCCGCCAAGCTCGGCCCCAGAGCATCCAGAGAAACCATGCGATTGTACTCATAGTAGTAGCTCAGCACAAGGTAGCCTTCCTCGTCGTAGTCATTGCCGCCGAAGAAGTTGGGTGGCAGCCAGGCAAAGGCGTCATCAACGAACAGGGGCGGATTAGGGTAGGCGGCCGTGTCGTATACAAAGGACGCCGTGGGGACATTGTCGCAGTTCGCTTCGGATTCTTCAGCGGATTGCGTTGTGTACCAGCCGATGCGGCCCTCTGTCCTGGTGGAGATGCGATCAAAGAATGTGCGCATCACCATGCCCGGCATGTCTTCTTCCCACGGATGGCCCGCAATGGGCGACTCGCCACGCTCGGACTCCGACTGACCCCCGCTGGAAAACGATGCGATATAGTTGCCATCCTCAAAGTCTGCCGCCGCAAGCGGTGCCACCACAAGTAGCGCCAGGGCTGCGGCAAGAGTGTTGAACGTTCGATTCATATGCATTCACCTAGGGCAAGTCACACCCGCCCAAATGCCGCATCAATGGCACCCCCCTTAACGCTATGCGTGGGGCAATCCGGTGGTCCGGCGGGCGCGGCATGGCCCTAGGTCGGATGAGAAGGAGAAGGAGAAGGATGGAGAATCTACGCGAATTCGGCGCAGCCCTGGTTCAGTGTCCCCCCAGCCCCCGGCACAGCGCTAACATGCTGCTGATTGAGGCCCCAGGTGACCATCTCCAGGTCATCCGCATTGTAGAGCACAAACCAATCGTAGTCCGATTGGTGCACGACCGCCCAGCCCAGGGGCGAACCGATGTTGGCCGGGTCTTCGTCAGCAACGAAGTAGTAGCCCCCCATGGACCCGCAAACCACGGCGATGGTGCTACCGAAGGGGCGGCCGTAGTTGTTGCCATTGCGACTCTCAGTGCCGGCACTCGGAAGCCATTCGCGGGCCTTGTCGCTCAGGACAATGGCTCCCGTGTTGCCCATGACGCAGTCATGCACGTTGCAGGGCCCGCTGCTGGTTCCTGAATTGAGATTAATCCAGCTGGAGGTTTCGTCGATGAGGGACACACAGGCGTTGGACCCTGCACCCGCCGGCGAGTAGTACAAGTCCACGCCGTTCAATCCGGGGTCCAGGCCATCATCAAAGATGATGGTTACATCGTCGCCTTCCGTGGTTGTTAGAATGCCGTCAATCTGGCCCGGCCGAATGACATCGCCGGTTGTGGGGTCCCGCACGACTAAGTCGCACTGGAGAACGGCCAGTTGCTGCAGGTCGTTGAGCTGGAAGTGGCGGAACGGGCCTTTGGCGAATTGCCATGCCGAGACGCCGAAGCCCGGGCCTACGTCGATGGTGGTGTCTTCTTCGGCACCAATCCGGCACTCCGTTTCACCCGTTTTGCAGGGATGGTCTTCGCTGCCTTGGCCAAAGCCCGCCGTGTCATCGCGGTCAACGTAGAGACAGTTGGTGGGATCATCTTGGTGTTGGCCGTAAGTGGTGGGTGCTAGCGCATCCAGGGAAATCATGCGATTGTACTCGTTGTACAAGGACAGTAGAAGATAGCCCTCTTCGTCGTAGTCATTGCCGCCAAAGAAATTAGGCGGCAGCCAGGCAAAGGCGTCATCAACGAACAGGGGCGGATTAGGGTAGGCGGCCGTGTCGTACACGAAGGACGCCGTGGGGACATTGTCGCAGTTTGCTTCCGACTCCTCAGCCGACTGCGTGGTGTACCAGCCCACACGCCCTTCCGTCCGCGTGGAAATTCGGTCAAAGAATGTGCGCATAACCATGCCTGGCATTGCCTGTTCCCAGGGATGACCGTGCAGAACCTCTTCGCCGCGCTCTTCCGTCGTCACGCCGCCACTGGTGAAGGATGCAACGTAGTTGCCATCTTGAAAATCGGCCGCCACAAGCGGCATTGTCAGCATCGCCATGGCCACCACGGCCACCATTTTCAGGGTTCGAGACATGATTCATCACCTAAGAGCGGCTATCGCCGCGCTACAGGTGGCCTACGGCTTCCTATTCTTAACTACATGCGCTCAGCTGACGAAATCAAAGGCCGCGTGGGCCTCAATCGGCGGTCTTCGAACAAAAATTCGGGAACGATCCAAGGAAGGGGAAGAAAGGGAAAAAGGTGCTCGGCGAGCTTAGTTGGTCAGATCGCCGTCGAAGTCTTGGCAACCGGAGTTGCCGTAGCCGACGTCCGATTGGTTAGCCGGTTCAAGACCCCACGAAATGATTTCGGGGTCGTTGGCGGCAGCCAGAACAATCCAGTCGTAGTCCGACATGTGGGCCACGAGCCAGCCGTACGGCGAACCCTTGTTGACGGGGTCTTCCGTGGCGTCGAAGTAGTACCCAGCCATGCCCGCGCACATCACCGCAATGGTGCTGGCAAAGGGCCGGTCGCTGGTGTCGAACACGGGCGCCATCCAGGAGTCCTTGGCCTTTTGGCTCAGCAGAATCGCACCAGGGGTCGTCGCTTGACAGTCGCCGCCGCCACAGGGCGAGTTGCTGCTCGTCGAGGGCCTCAGGTTGATGAGGTTACTCGATTGGTCCAATAGTGGCAGGCAACCTTCACCATTGTTGGAATCGAAGATGAGCTCACCCTTCCAGGGGCCGAGGCCATCGCCGATCAACACGAGATCGCTGTCACCCTGGGAACCAACAATCTGGCCAGGCCGAATGGGGTGGCCAGTGTTGGGGTCGTTGGTAGCCAAGTCACAGCGCAGGATTTGCAGCTTTAGGGCGTCTGCCAGTTGGAAGTGGCGGAAGGGGCCGAACGAGTACATCCACGGGGAGGGCGACAGGCCGACGCCGGTCTCGATTTCCACGCTCTCATCGTAGCCAATCTTACACTGGGCTTCTTCCGTCGCACAAGGGTGGTCTTCCGTGCCCTGGCCGAAGCCCTCGTATTCGTCGCGGTCGAAGTACAGACAGGTTCCGGTAGGGTCGTCCACATTGGTGGCACTCATTGTTGGCAACACTGCATCCATGGGTACCAGGCGGGACCACTCGTAGTAGTAGATGACGTACGAGAAAGCCGTGTCATGGTAGTCCGAGCCGCCGAAGAAGTGGGGCGGCGCGTTCCCGAAGGGGTCGTTCGACGCCGCGTAGACAAGGGTCGGGACGGTTTCGCAGTGGCTTGCCCAGTCCTCGCTTTCGGAGGTGCTGTACCATCCAAACCGGCCACCTTCGGCGCGAAGCGCGTAGCGGTCCATGAAGGTCCGCATGATGTGGTTGGGCCCGTTGTCCTCCCAGGCGTGCCCCGGAATTGGAGTTTCAAAGCGCTCGCCAGTGTTCTGG
>JBFJXH010000027.1:0-18150 GCA_041623215.1 Thermoplasmatota archaeon | reverse complement strand
TCACCGCCATGCCCCTTGCAACGGCCGAGGATTACGGCATCATCCCGCAGGACGACGCCGGCAGCGGTCGCGATGCCCCTGACGCACCGTCCAAGGAGATTACCATCCAGCCCGGAATCATTTACAGCGGAGCCGGCACGGGGTCGTTGACTGACGGCCGGGATTACTACCACTTCACAGGCATCGCAGGCCAAGTGTTCCAGGGCTGGTCGGACGGCAACACCGGCTGCTACTACCTGCACAACGCTCAGGGAGAAGCGATGGACTTCGCGTGCTCGTACGGCGGCGCACCCGTTAACACGGGCCCGTTGCAAGTAACGCTGCCGTCCACGGGTGACTACTACTTCTCGGTCGCCCACCTGGTACCAGCGCTGTACGAATTCGCATTTGCGTTCGACGAGGCGCCGCCGGATGTCCGCACCCTGCGGGACGTCTAGGGCCGAATCTCGACCCCTGGTGCTTTCATCCTCATAGGCCCTCCAGCCGTTATGCAGTTGGTCCCCGACACCAGCGTTCTCATCGACGGCCGAATTACGGAATTGGTCACGGAAGGTGAGTACGCGGGCGCCGAAGTGCTCGTCCCCTTGGCCGCCTTGGCCGAATTGGAGGCGCAGGCCAACCGGGGTCAGGAAACGGGCTTCGCCGGCCTTGAGGAACTGCGCGCCTTGCAACGCCTAGGTCGGGAAGGCACGTGCACGGTTCGCCTCGTGGGGCGTCGGCCCACGCCCGAAGAAGTCAGCCACGCCGAGGACGGCGCAATCGACGCGCTCATCCGCGACGCCGCCGCCGAGCACCAGGCGACGTTTGTTACCAGCGACCGCGTGCAAGCGTATGCTGCAAGTGCGCAGGGCCTAACCCACATCTATCAGCGGCCCCTGCTGGATGAAGCTCCCGGCCTAGAGCAACTCAAAGTGTGGAGCTACTTCACCCCCGAAACCATGAGTGTCCATCTCAAGGCAGACTGCCGACCCATGGCTAAAACCGGCACGCCGGGAGCCATCACGTACGCCGCCTGCGCCACCAAGGAAATTGGCCACAAGGAGGTGCGTGGCATTGCAAGGGAATGCATCGAGTTTGCCAAGCGCGATTACCATTCTTTTGTGGAGATGCAGAAACCTGGATGCACCGTCCTCCAACTGGGCCCCATGCGGATTACCATCGCGCAACCGCCCTTTTCCGACGCTTTGGAAATGACGGCGGTTCGACCCATCACAAAGACCACGCTCGAAGACTACGACTTGCCCGATGGCCTGGTGGAACGCATTGAGGACAAGCGACGGGGCGTGTTCGTTGCCGGCTCGCCAGGCGGCGGGAAATCCACGTTCGTGGCGGCCATTGGCGAGCACCTGCACGCCATGAATCGCGTCGTGAAAACCATGGAGCAACCGCGTGACCTGCAAGTCCCACATGACGTGACCCAGTATGGCGCACTCGGGGGCCGCATGGCCGACACCGGGGAAGTGATGCTGCTGGTACGCCCCGACCACGTCCTGTACGACGAAGTGCGCACGACGGACGATTTCCGGGTATTTGCCGACATGCGACTGGCTGGCATTGGCCTGTTCGGAGTAACGCACGCCAACCGCCCCATCGATGCCATCCAGCGCCTCGTCGGGCGCGTCGAATTGGGCATGATTCCGCAAGTCGTTGATACGGTGGTTTACATCCACGATGGCAAGGTGGAAGCGGTCTTGGAAGTGGACTTCACCGTGCGCGTGCCCGCCGGCATGACCGAAGCGGACTTGGCCCGTCCCGTCGTGGTGGTCCGCGACGTGTTGACGCGCGAGGAGTTGTTTGAATTGTACACGTACGGCGAGCAAGTGGTTGTGATGCCGCTGGACCAGGTGGCTGGCGCGGGAGGCCCAGGGGGCGAGGCCCGTTCGGGCGCTGCGGGCCTTGCGGTCCGAGAAATCAAACGGACCTTGTCCCGGTATGCTCGTGGCCCCATGTGGGTCGAAGTGCACGGAAATCGTGCCACGGTCCGAGTGCCGCAGCACGTGGTGCCACAACTCATTGGCAAAGGTGGCCGCACGGTACAGGCCTTGGAGTCGCGGCTTGGGATTCGCCTCGACATTCAAGCGGACGACAGCCCGGGCGGCCCTGCGGGGCCTGGGGCCCTCACCCGTTTTGCTTCACGGGGCGAAGAGGACGGTGCCGGCCGCGCGCGCGAGGAGGGTAGCCGCCGCAGCGCCGCCGGCAGCCTGGACGACCCACCCGTCAAGGCAACGGGAAGCAATGTATTCCTCCTCTTAGGGCCCACCGCCGGCGGAAAATCCTACCGCGTCGAAGTGGAAGGCGCGGTCATTGGGGAAGCACTGGCGGCTAGCAATGGCCGCCTCCGCTTCAAGGCCACAAGTCCAGAAGGCCAAGCACTCAAGGCGGCCCAAAAGGCCGGCGCGGACATTCGCGTTACCCTAGTCAGTCCGTAAGCCCTAGTGGGGCATTGGTCCATCATCCGTCACCGCTGCCCCTCATGAGTACCGCGTGCCAGATAACGAGCCAATGGTGCGGCCGCAGACAGACGGAGCCCGAGTGCCGTGGTACGATACCCTCATTCGGGCACATTCGTCCTTCACGGACCCGGACGATCAGCGACGCGCTAGGCTGACCGCAGCTCTTCTTTTGGTCATGACTGCGGCCGGCTTGGCCTATATCTCGGGCGCGATTGCTGCTTGGCGAACTACGCGAAGCCCCGAACTGGGCTTGACCCTCATGCTGGGCGCCGTTGCCATGGTCGCCATAGCTTTGGCATGGGTTGTCCTTCGCTATGGCAAGCTGAACTTGGCCAATTTGCTGCACGTGAGCGCCATTCAAGCAGGTGGTTGGGTGTTGGCCTGGAGTCGGCTTCCGGAGGGCTCCGCTTCCGCCTACGGAACCATCCTTCTCATCGCCATCGTTGGAACCTCGTTTTTGCGCGGCCAGGCGCTCGTTTCGCACCACGCCATCAACATCGTCCTGTTCCTTGGCACCCCCATCTTTTTCGAGGTTCCTGCCCAGGAATGGTGGCTGGGAACGCTCAGCTACCTTGTCGGAGCGCTCGTGCTGGCGACCATGGTGTTGATGACCGATCAACGTGCCGCACAACTGGAAGTCCAGGCCGCCGAGGCTGATGCCCTGCTGGGGGGCATTGACGCCCTCATCATTAGCATTGATCGGCGCTACCAGGTGCTCGCTTGCAATGAGCAAGCCCGCCAAGCCCTGAGCGCCGCGTTCGGGGTGAAAGTCCAACCCGGCGACAACCTGCTGGCCTGCCTGCCACCCGAGGTGCACGCACGGGCTACGGCGCTCGCCTCGCGCGCCTTGTCAGGGGAAGCAACTGACGAAGAACAAACGTTTCAATGGGCAGGTGGAACGGTGCTGGGGCGCATTTCCTCCCTGCCACTAAGAGGCAAGAATGGCGATGTCATGGGCGTAACCCTTCATGTGACCAACCTCAGCGAACGGGAAGCTGCTCGCCACGAGCATGAAACGCGCATCAAGGAGGCACACGCCGCCATCATCAATGCTGCCAGCCACGAGTTCAACACGCCGCTAACGCCTATCCTGATGCAAATGTCCCTGCTACGTGCCGGCCATCTCGGCGATGTGAACGACCGGCAAGCCAAGGCGTTGGACATCGTGCAGCGGAATCTCGATGACCTTGGGCGCGTGGTGGAGATGTTTCTCGAAGTTTCCCGGTTGGAGCAACATCTACAGGATGCCACTCACGGCGAAACCTCGCTCCAGGAAGTGCTTCACGACCCGCTTACGCCAGCGCCGTTCACGAACGCGGCGTTGGACCGCAGGGCCAGTAACCTCGTGCTTCCCGGTACGTCCACAGTTCTGTCGCTCGCGTTGGAGCAACTGCATCGAATTGTAGCGTCCAACTCCGTGAATCCGGAGGATCTTGAGGGGGTCGTGCGTGAGAGTGACGGGTACGCCGTCATTCAACTCATTGACAACAACTCCCTGGCCAACGAAAGTGACTTGCCCCGGCTGGGTGAGGCCGGCGACAATGTTCGCGGCGGCATTGGTCGCGCCATGTCCTTGTACGTCGCGGACCGGGTTGCACGACGCCTTGGCGGCCAAGCGCACGTCCGCATGGTGGGGCCCAAATTGGTAGCCAGCTTCATCCTACCTGCCAAGGAATTAGGGCGCCGTCGCCCCGAGACAAAGCGACCTTGGCGCGTTCTCGGCTAGACCAACGTGTATTCCACGCGTTGTGTCCCCTTGCCCTTCGACTTTCGGCCCAGCACCTGAACCTCTCCAATTTCCTTCGTATTGCGGACGTGCGTGCCCGCACAAGGGCACAAGTCGAGGTCATCGCCAATGCGAATAACCCTCAGTTCCGTCACTGATTTGGGCAGTAGATCCATGTTGGTCCGGGCCTCCGGCATGACTGCGTTCACATCGTCGCGAGTCATGGTTACCGCCTCCACGCGGCGCGCGGCTTGAATTTCGGCGTTGGCCGCGGCCTCCAAATCCTTCAGCATTTCAGGCGTAAAATCGATGGGATTGAAATCAATGCGCGAGCGGTCCGCATGCAATTGATTGCCCACGGTCCGTGTCCCCCCAAACAGCTCGTAGGCCATGCCCGAAACCACGTGCTGCGCCGTGTGCATTCGCATGTGAGCATAGCGACGATCCCAGTCAATGACGCCATGCACGCGGGCCCCCGGCTCAAGGCCATGGCCGGGCCCCACCACGTGCTTTACCGGACCGCGCTTGGTCACCTCGCCAACCGATAACTCGACACCATCCTCCGTGACCAAGCGACCGGTGTCCCAGTCCTGGCCCCCGCCAAGAGGATAGAAGAGCGATTGGTCCAGCATGAGCCAATCGGGCTTGGCCATGGTCACCTCGGCGTCAAACTCCTTGTCATAACATGCGTCCACGGAGTCCATGTACAGCAGGCGCGTCATAGGGCTGCCACACAGCCCCGCCTCCTAAAGAATGCCCGACGCGAGGCCTGCCCCGACGCCCAGCAGCAAGCCGCCCACCAACTTGCGCACGCCATCAATCGTCGCCTTCCCAAGGAGCGCCTTGCCGACAACGGCGCCGACAAAAGCAGCAATCGTAGCGGCCGCAACCAATGGCCAACTATCAGGCCGTAGTCCCGCCACACCGTAGGTGGCCAGCCGCGCCACATCAACCATGATGGCGCACAGGACGCCCGTGGCAACGAACGCCTTGGGGTCGAGGCCCACCTTCGTGAGAAAGACCGACCGTAGCGCGCCTTGATGGCCGCTCAGACCACCAAAGAACCCCGACAAGGCTCCGCCAATCGGCAGGTGGCGCGGCGACACGCTCCAGGCACGAAGGCGCGGCACCAGGTCAAACAAGGCGAAGGCCATAATGAGGACGCCCAGCGTAACCCCAAGCCCAGTCACCTCCCCTCCAGCCCACGCAAAGAGGCGTCGCTCCGGCAACCGAAGCAGCAGCCAAGCACCAAGAAATGCTGCCGGCAACGCAGGCAAGCCAAAGCGGACCACCACCCGCATGGCGGCATCACCCCCAAGCAGGAATCCCTTCCAAATGTTGTTCGCCAGATGGACAACCGCCGTTGCGGCCACTGCGACGTCCAATGGAAAGACCAAGGCAAATGCCGGCAAGAGCAGTGTGCCCAAGCCGAAGCCCGAAAACAGCGTCAGGGCGCTGGCGGCCAAGGCAACGACGAGGACCACAAGCCAATCGGACACGCGTGGTCCATTCGGGGTTGCCTGTTGAATCGGCCGGTCCAAGCTCGCCGCACAGGCGCTTCCCCGGAACGATTGCGCCCGAGCCCTTGGCCCGAAGTGTTCAAGAAGGGCTTCCCAGGATGACGCGTATGCGTTTGCTCCTGGTAGCAGCCGTGGTGGGCCTCGTGGGCCTCGCTGGCTGCGTAGATGATGACAACACCACCGACGCGGCCGAGCCAGCGGATGGCGACAGCCCATCATCGGGTTCCTCCGAAACCGCTGCAGGTTCAAGCAACGACGAAGGAAGCGCCAGCACGCCCGAAGTCGAAGCAGAGCCCGTTGAGGAAGCGTTCTCCTGGTCCGGCTCCGTCGGGCACCAAGTAGCTGGTTGCGCCATGGCTGCGGGCTGCACCGGCGTTAGCCAAGGCAATTGGGACCAATCCACGGAACTGTCCCTCATCCATGGAGCGGACCTGACTCTCTCCTGGGACAATCCGATGAACGGCGGCCTCAGCTTCGGCATCGCCACCGAGTGCAATAGCGGCCCCTGCACCTTCGTGTCGGGTGCCATCGCTAACGGCGGCAACGGAGACAGCCCCATCAGCTTCCAGGTAAGCGGACTCGACCCCGCCACGACCTACAGGCTCGTGGCGTGGCACACCTACACGTCGGCTGGAGGCGTCGCGGGGGGTCAGTTGGGCCAAGAAACCGCATTCTCCATCGAAGGCTCTGTTCTTCGTGCGGCTTCCGCCGAGGGTAGCAGCACCGCCGAAACTGCGTAAATCCCGGCTTCTGGGCGTTGGCCTACAGTGGCCGCTGGAACGCCGCCCGCGTTGATGCCCGTGTTACGGTTTGGCCTCGCAGCGAGGGGGTGCGGACGGTGGTTTCTGCCCAAACTTTCTGAAAACCAGCCCCGCTCCTTTCGTGGTTCAGCGCTGCTTCGTCGCTGAAATGCGTGGTCCGCCCGTCAGCCAAGCGACGTGTGTTAGCCTCCACGGCATCGCCATGGGCGGCGCGCAGGTCGTCAGGGTGCAATCGTTCGACGACACAGTGGCCGCCGGGGCTCAAAACACGAAACGCTTCGGCTGCGGCTTGGCGGCGTCCATCGGCCAGCAAATGCCCCGTGCAATGGAGGTCCAAAACGGCAGTGAAGGCCCCGTCGACAAAGGGCAACTGCGCCGCGTCACCCAGGACACGTGATGGATGGTCAAGCCGCCGCAGGGCATGCCATGAAATGTCCAAGGCCACGACATCAATGCCGGCGGCGACCATAGGGTGAAGCGCCTTGCCGTTGCCACAGCCCAATTCTAGCACAGGGCCATCACCCAAGTAAGGCAGCAAGGCATTCACAGAACGCTCTCCCCGCCATGGCGCGGCATGGTACCGATAGTAGCGGTCCCATGAATTCGGCGGTCGTTCCATGCGATGGCCACGGCCGACCGGGACATGAGGGCGTCGCCGCGCCCCCAAGCTTACGCCGCCAGGTGTTCCTTTTTGGACCAGCAGTGCTCGCCGCATCGTGGCGAAGCGTCGCAAGAAGGGCGAAGAGCGTGGCATCGCCGCGCGCCGCATCCGCAGTTTGCTGGAGACGGCACGCCGCGAGAGCCTTGGGCCCGACGCCGATCTGGCCGACCGCTACGGCCAGTTGACCAACCGAATCGCGAGGCGATACCAGTTGAGTCTTCGACCCGCCGAGGCCAGCCAAGTGTGCCGCAAGTGCGGCACCTACCGCCGAGCGACGACCAGCCGGACGCGCGTGCAGCGCAACCAAATCATCACCACATGCTTGACATGCGGACATACCCACCGGAGACCCCTACATGGACAACAAGACCCGCCGCGCCCGCATGCGTGAGGCACAAAGCATCAACGTCACCCTACAAGTGGGCAAGGACGGCATTACCGAGACTCTCATCCAGGAGTTGAATGCGCAACTCGAACGGCGCAAGTTGGTCAAGGTGCGATTGCTTCCCTCTGCCACTAGTGGTGGCAGCGAAAATGCCAGCCAAGCCGAAGCGCTGGAACAAGCCTGTGACGGAGAACTGGTGGAAGTGCGCGGCCACACAGCCGTCTACTGCAAGGCGCGCCATTAGCCCGCGAGCGCCGCCGCCGCAGCTAGGCTTGCTGAGCGGGAATTCGACGGGCAAGGATGGCCGTGGCGTTATCCGGCGCCCCGACCGCCTCGACTGCGGCCATCAAATCTTCCAGGGACCCGCCCTGAAGAGCCGCCGCCAGGCAAGCGTCGTCCACAAACCCATCCACGCCGTCGCTACACACCAGCACCGCCCGGGCGCCAATGAGTCGGGCCTCCTGGTAATGGCCCTCGCCCGACGCCACTGATTGGCCCAAGCAGGCAGTCAGCTGGTGGCGGCTGGCTCGATCTTTAGGAGCGACGCCTTCGACGCGACCCTGCGAATCCAGACGGTACACGCCACAATCACCAATGCTCCACACATCGCCACTTGGTAAGTCGACGATGCAGGCCGTGGTGGCACCTCCCGTGCGGCGCACAAGGGTATCCAGTCGCCCCAGCAGCCCGCGGCGTCCCTGCGCCAGCGTTGCCCCCAACCCATCCGCAGCAGCTTGGCTCGCCAAGTCCCCGGCGGGTAGGCCCCCCACGCCATCAAACACTCCGACTGTGGGGCCGGCGGGCAACACAACGCACGCGTCTTCCTGACGAGCGCGAACGAGCCCCCGCGTCGTGGCCGTCGCAATGTGCCAGCCGTTGCTGATGTGGGACGTCACCCGGACGCGGAACGTGGGCGCGGATTCCCTGCCAGCCACAGGGCGGCCAGGGAACCCGCGTATATGGGACATCTTGCCTCTTGGAAGCGGGCGGCACCCCGCGCAAGCTCCTATTCAGGATACACTCTTATAGGACACCCATCTCGGCCGGCCCTGCAACCCTGGGAGGCAACCCAATGACCACGGTGTATGATGTACCAGCAGATGCCCTGATTGCGACCGCAGCTTCCAAGCTGAAGGACATGAAGGAAGTAGAAGCGCCCGAATGGGCCCCCTTCGTAAAGACCGGCATTCACACGGAGAAGCCTCCGGTGGAAGAGGACTGGTGGCACACCCGTGTCGCCGCAGTTCTTCGCAAGGTGTACGTGGACGGCCCCATTGGAACCGAACGCCTGCGCGCCCACTTCGGCGGCTTCCGCGACCGCGGCAGCAAGCCGAACAAGGCGGTCAGCGGCAGCGGCAGCATCGCCCGCAAGGCGCTGCAGCAACTGGAAGCCGCGGGCCTGGTGCAGAACATTCAGGCCCAAGGCCGCGTCGTAACCGGCGCTGGCCGCAGCCTAATGGACAACGCCGCCCACACCGCCAAGGAAGGGATTGTCAAGGACATCCCGGCCTTGGCCAAGTACTAAGGAGCAACATGGACGACCTGGAGGCAATCCGTCAGCGACGGTTGCGGGAACTCCAGGCCGCACAAGCAGCAGCTGCCGCCCAAGACCCGGCAGCTGCTCAAGACGCCGCAGCCGAACAGGCCGCGGCACAGGAGGCTGCCATTGAGCGCATCCTTCTCCAGGTCTTGGACACGGAGGCGCGTGACCGCCTCCAACGCATCCGCATGAGTCGACCCGACTTGGGTGACGCGGTGGCCAGGCAACTGGTTGCCCTCGCCCAGCAAGGTCGGCTCGCCAAGCGTCTCGGTGACGCCGAACTGAAGGCTCTCCTTCAGCAGGCCACACCACCGTCGCGCGACTACAACATCACACGCAAGTAAACACCCCGACAGGGGAGGAAACCTCATGGCAAGCAAAAAGCCCCTCGCCAAGAAAATGCGCCTACTGCGGGCCGGTAAGAGTAATCGCCGTGTGCCGGCGTGGATCATGATCCGCACCAGCCGCCGCTTCAGCCGACACCCGAAGCAACGCCAATGGCGCCGCAGCACCCTCAAGCAATAGGTCGATCTCATGGCTGACAAGAGCACCGAACTGGAACGCATCTACACTGTCCCGCTACGCAAGGCCAAGCACGGCACGCGCTCCAAGCGCGCCAACCGGGCCATCCGCGACGTCCGCGCGTTCATGGAACGCCACATGAAGGGCAGTCAAGTCTGGATTGACAACGAAGTCAACGAAGCCCTGTGGAGCCGCGGCAAATTCACCATCCCGAGCAAGATTCGCGTCCGCGCCGTTCGTTTCGACGACGGCGTTGTGGAAGTAACCTTGCCAGATGCCGACGCTAGCGAATCCCAACGCAGCGCCATCGAGAAGCGGCAGGAAGCTGCCGCCGAGACGCCCATCCTGGCCCCGGCCGGCATGGACGACTTGGAAGGTCTCGAAGGCGACGAAGGCGACGACGAAACGGACGGCGAACCCGAAGTCTCGGACGAGGCTGAAGGCGATGCTGAAACGGTCGTCGCCGACGCCGGCGGCGAGGAAGAATAGACCCGCCTCTGCGCGGTCTGAGCTTCCATGGTGTTTCGCCGCCTTGACCCGTTCGGGAATCCCAATGTCGGGGTCTACGCGCGCGCCACCAGCAACCATCTTTTCCTTCCCCCTGGCTTAACCAAGCAAAATATTGCCGACTTTGAGGCAGCCCTCGGCTTGGAAGCCATTGTTCTGACGGTGGCCAGTGACCACCTGATTGGCAGCCTCATGGCTGCCAACCGGCATGGCATCGTCGTGGCGGACTTGGCGCGGGACGACGAGGTGGAAGTCATCGGCGAGGCAAGCGGCTTGCCCGTCCACCGGCTGACAGATTCACGGCTCAACGCGGCGGGCAACAATCTCTTGGTCAACAACAAGGGCGGCGTCCACCACCCCGATTTGCCGGCCGACCAAGTGGCGGCCATGTCGGATACCTTGGGCGTCGAGCTCTTGCCTGCTAGTATTGATGGCCGTGGCACCGTTGGCACCGCCGCAGTTGCTACAGATGCGGGCGTCCTTGTCCACCCTCGCGCCACGGAGGCCGAACTTTCCTTTTTAGCCGAGGCCTTGCATGCACGAGCCACCATCGGGACCGTCAATCACGGTCACGGCATGGTTGGCGCCGGCATGGCGGCCAACCAGCACGGTGCCGTGTGCGGATCGCGCACGACCGGCATCGAATTGGGTCGCATCGAAGAGACCCTGCACCAACCCCCAACCCAACACGAGGAGACACCATGAAAGCGTTCAACGTGGAAGGCGACTTCCAAATGGGCCGACAACGCCAGCACTTCACCATCCAAATGATTGGTGAGACCGAAGACGACGCTCGCGAACGGGCGTTGACCGATTTGGGCAGCCGCCACGGCGTGCCCCGCCGCCAAGTGACCATCACGGGCGTCACGGCGGTTGACGGCGATGCCGTTGACCCCATCACCAAGCAGCGGATGCAGTCCTGAGGCCTTCGCCCATGGCTGAAGCATCCATGCAAGGTGCCGCCCAGGCGCAAGCGCGACTGGAGGTTTTGCAACGGCGGATCGGCGCGCTCGATACCCGCAGTCAGGCCTTGCAAGAGGCGCTCATTGAGATTGAGCAGGCCCGTGCGGCGCTCGACGCGCTAGACGATGACGCCTCTGCCCCGGCACTCGTGCCGCTTGGCGGGGGGGTGCACGCCCACGCCGATGTCCATGCTGGTAAGCACGTGGTGGTACCCATTGGTTCAGGGTATGCGGTTGGCGAGGATCTGCCCTCCGCCACCCAGCGCCTCGAAGACCGCAGCGCCAAGTTGCGCAAGGACACTGAAGCCGTGCACGACGAAGTGGAGCGCCTCGTCCACGAAGCGAGGGGCCTGCAGGCTACACTCATGCAGGCGCAACAACAAGGCGCAGGCGGCCAATCCGCCAAACACGCCTGACCCATTCCTTCCCCTTGCGGATATGGTCTAGTGGTATGACAGCAGCTTCCCAAGCTGCTTACCCGGGTTCAAATCCCGGTATCCGCATACAATCAGCCGACCCTGTTCGCCACTAGGACCACTCGAGAATCCAGTGGTCGCTGACGGGCGAGCCCGCCGCGTCGTGGCGTCCGCCCAAGACGTGGATTCCTTCGGCGGCAGTTACGGCGCATGCCTGCGTCAAGCCAGCTGGCAAGGGCGGCGCCATGGTCCATTCACCGGTGGTCGTGTCGAGGACGTCAACCCTGGCCGTGACCGTTCCGTCTGGGTGCGTTCCGCCCGCGACAACGAGCAGCTGACCCACGACGGCGCGCGCCGCATGGTCGCGCGGTTCGGGCAAGTCGGCTACATGGGCCACCGTCCCGGCATGCAAATCCCATTGCTCTCCTTGGACGCCGCTGCCCTGGGCTCCCCCCACCACAGTGACCGTGGCTTCGTCAGCCCACACCGCCGGGCCGAGGCGCGGTTCCTCGAGCGATGCCACCGTCATCCACGTCCCAAGTAGCCCATCCAGCCGTAAGACGGCTCGGCTTCGGTCGTTGCCATCGGTTCCGCCAGCCAGGTAGAGTCGGCCGTCTGCTTGGAAGGCGGTCGCTTCCGCCAGAGGGCCGGGTAAGTCGCCTGCCTGGACCCACACGCCAAGCTTGTGCAGCCGGTAGGCAGATGCAGTTGCGTCGGCATCATTGCCGCTCAAGGCCCGGAAGCCGCCCAGGTGCCACAGTTCACCTTGGTAGGCCACTGCTGCGCCATGGTGCAACGGCGTTGGCAAGGCAATGTCCGCGGACCACGTGCCCCGTCCTGGATCAAAGACGTCAACGCGGCTTTCCGTGATGCCGTGCGAGCCAATGCCGCCGAGGCTCCAAACGTCCCCGGCCGATAGGGCGCAGGCCGCCGCGGCACGGGCGGACGGAAGCGGTGCTCCAACGACCCAGCGCCAGGCGGGTTCGTCGGTCTGGAACGGATTTTCAGGGACGCCGGCGCCCTCGCCGGAGTCTTCAGCTGGCGCTGGTCCAACGCAGCCTGCCATGCTTGCCATGAACAGGAGCAGTACCGCTCCTGGCCCCTTCACGGCATTCGATGCTCACCCATCGTTGATAAGGACTGGCAAGGCACCTGCAACGGCCCAGGAGTACAACAGGAAGGAGCCGGCGCGGGCCTTATCAGGAGGAGCGGAGTCGCGCGGCTCGTGTTCAAGGGCCTCAAGGACCGCCTCAAGGGCGTCTCCGAGCAATTGGAGGACGAGCTAGAGAAGCAATTGGAGGCGCAGCTTGAGGCCGAACTGGCAGCCAGCCTGGGCAGTGACGACGCCGGCGCGGCGACGGCGACCACAGACGCGCCCGTCGCGGAACCATCGCAGGCCACCGACGAACCGGTGGAAGCGCCCGCGCCCCCCGCCACGCCTGCACCGGCACCCGAACCCGAGGTGCCTGCACCCGCCCGAGAGGCGGCTCCCGCGTCGAGTAGCTCACAGGCCGCCGAAACGATTGCGCCCGCCCCCGAGAGGACCGAGGCACCGCCCGCCACGGACCGTGAAACGGCGACGCCCGCAGCGCCGCCGGCCCCCAAGCCTACGACCCCACCCACACCCGCAGCGCCTCCGGCCGAGCCTACGCCTGCGGCCCCGCAACCCGAAGCTGCCCCTGCACGTTCGGCCGCCACCTCTGCGGCAACCCAGCCAGCGACCGCAGCAAAACCAACGCCGGTGCCGCCCGTCATCACAGGCCGAAAACAATTGTCGGAGGCCGAAATTGAAGCGCGTTTGGCGCGCGAAATGGCGGAAGCTGTCGAGGTCCAGAAGGAAGTTGAAGCGGTCGTCAAAACCGAAGCCAAGGCGAGTGGCCGGTTCACCATCAACGAGGATGTGCTGGAGGACATCCTGTGGGAATTGGAAGTAGGCCTGTTGGAATCTGACGTTGCTTTGCCGGTCATCGAGGCCATCAAGGAGTCCGTGAAGGACCAATTGTTGAGCTTGAGCGTGGGCGGCGGAAACCCCGCGGCCATCGTGGAGAAGGTGCTTCGGACAGCCGTCCGCCGAGTGCTGCAAACGAATCCCGTTGACTTTGATGCCTTCGTTGACGAGCGTATTGCCGACGGTAAGGCGCCGGTAGTGGTCATGTTTGTCGGCGTCAACGGGACGGGCAAGACGACCAGCATTGCGCGGATTGCCTGGCGCCTGCAACAACGCGGCATCACGCCCGTGATGGCGGCTGGCGACACGTTCCGGGCCGGCGCCATCGCGCAGCTCAAGCAGCACGGCGAGACGCTGGGGGTCAAGGTTGTGGCCCACGGCGACGGCGCCGACCCGGCTGCGGTCGCTTACGATGCCGTTGAGCACGCCCGCGCACGCGGCAAGCAAGTGGTGTTGCTCGACACCGCAGGCCGCATGCAAACCAACACCAATCTGATGGACGAGATGGACAAGATTCGTCGAGTGGCCAATCCCGCCATGGTTGTGTTTGTGGGTGACTCACTAGCCGGCAACGATGCCGTCGAGCAGGCGCGGAAGTTTGACACCGTCGTGGACATTGATGGCGCCATCCTAACCAAAACCGACGTGGACGCCAAGGGGGGGGCCGCCTTGTCCGTGGCCTACACCATCAACAAGCCCCTGCTTTTTGTTGGCGTTGGGCAAGATTACCCCGATCTGAAGCCCTTCGACGCCGATTGGTTGGTGGCTCGGCTCTTCGGCGATGACGACGCTTAGGGCGACAAAACCTAGTCGAAATACGAGCAGAGGCAACCAATGGCGGGCCATGCGCCAACGGCCTTGGTCAAATGATTGCGTATAGGGCTTAACAAAACTTTCATGGTGGGGAAAAGTTACGCAACCTGTTGCCCAGCGTTACGCCTGCCCCCCATCAATTGAGTCCGGCAGGGCGGCTCGTGGAAGGGATGGCCACCATCGTAACACTGGGTCTCGGTATTGCGGTGGCCTTGCTCATCAAGGCCGCAATTGCCGCTGCCTGAGACGAGTTGCCACGCGGTCAATCCACCATGCGACGGTAAACGCGCCAATTCATGAGTGCCAACAGCGCGGCCACGCCCCCGGCGATGCTCATTCCGATGGCCAGGTCCACAATTGCGTCCGACCAGGATTCAAACATGAGTGATCTTGCACCCTGAATCATGTAGTCAATGGGATTGAAGGGAATCACCGCTTGCAACCACTCCGGTAGCAATTGCTCCGGCATGTAGGCTGTGGACAGGAACAGGAAAATGAAGAACAGCGGGAAGGCCGATTGGGTTGCCTGGTCGCTGCCGGTTTTCATGGACAAAGCGGTCACGGCAAGACCCGAAGTCGCCGCGGCAAAGACCACGGCCAACACGACCATGGCGAGGCCGCCAAGGACGCCGGTTTCGATTCGGGCACCCATGAGATACGCTATGCCCAAAATCAAGGCTGCCTGCGCCGCGACTCGCGTCATTTCAGCAAACAGTCGTGCCACGACAACGCCACCAGGGCTGGCCGGCGTTGTGCGCAGCTTGTCAAAGTAGCCAGACCGTAGGTCCACTAGGAGCGCGGCGCTGGCATTCGCCATGCCCAAGAACGCGGTCAGCAACACAATGGCGGGCGCAATGTACGTGACATAATTTTGGCCTTGATACGGATGGCCCGGCAAGTCCGTGGTGGCGCTGAAAATCTGACCAAACAAAAGTAGCTGAATCACGGGCATCATGATGCCAAACACCAGGACGGTAGGAATGCGCGGAATCTGGCGTAAATTACGACCATAGAGGCGAAGGAAATTGCCGATTCGACTCATGCTGCCACACCCCCGGCCGAGCCAATCTTCGCGCCAGGGGGCGTTTCATCGGCCTCAGCCAACCGTTGCCCAGTGTACTTCAGGTAGGCATCATCCAAGGTGGGTGTCAACACGCGGGTGGAGGCCACCCGCACGCCGACCTTCTGTAGCACCTGCAACGCGGGCATGAGGTTACGTCCGCCGTCCTTCACCCGAACTTCCAGGGTGCCATCCTGGAAGACGGCATTCTTGGTACCGAAAACCGCGCTAAGATGCTGGCGCTGGTGAGCAGTCAGTGCTCCTTGCAGCCGAAAGAACAGCCGGTCGCTGCCAACACTTCGCTTGAGATTCTCGGGCGTATCGATGGCTGCAACCGTGCCGGCATCAATGATGGCAATGCGGTCGCACAACTCGTCCGCCTCCTCCATGTAGTGGGTGCTCATGACAATCGTCAAACCCTTGTCATCGCGAAGCCGGCGCAAAATTTGCCAAAGGTCACTTCGACTCTTCGGGTCCAGGCCCGTCGAAGGCTCGTCAAGGAAGAGCACCTCAGGTTCATGGATGAGAGACACCGCCAGGTCCAAGCGTCGCTGCATACCGCCGCTGAATCGGGTCACGCGGCGCTCAGCATGGGCCGCCAAATCGAAGGTCGCCAGTAGTTCGTCGGCGCGGTCGCGTGCCTCGGAGCGAGAAATTCCGTACAGTCTGGCATGCAGCATCAACATCTCCCGCGCTGTGGCCAATTCGTCCATGCCTACCTCTTGCATAGCAAACCCAATACGCCGACGCAAGCGCGCGGCATCCTTGCGGGGGTCTAAGTCCAACACGGTGGCTGTGCCCGACGTGGCGTGATGCAGAGTTCCCAATACCTTCATCGTGGTGGTCTTGCCGGCCCCGTTGGGCCCCAAGAGGCCAAAGATTTCCCCCGGCTCAACCACGAAGGACACCCCCCGCAGGGCCTGCGTACCATCGCGGTAGGTCTTTTCCAAGTCGCGAACGACGATGACGGGTGCCACGCGTCGCCACGCCGAGTCGGACTCTTCATGCTTTTCTTGGGTGCGCGACTGGCCGGCGCGTGCGCATCGCTACGCTTGCCCTTGGAACTCACTCTGCCAAAGCCCTCATGGACGCCGGCCATACCGATGCGATTGTTTCGCGTGGCAGCTTTGAGGAGGCCGCCGCAGCCGCCACTAACGGAGACGCTGACGCCGTTTGGCTGCCGGTCCACAACAACCTCGCCGGCGACATCCTCGATGCAGCGGCGGCCATCGAGGGATGGGAAGAGCTTGAGCGGCACGGCATGGCCATCCGGCACCACCTCTTGGGGCGACCCGATGCCGACCCGAACACCTTGGAAGTAGTGTACGGCCACCCGGCTGCCTTGGCACAATGCGAATCCACTCTGGCCAGCATGGGCTTGACCGCCGTGCCCGCCAGTGACTCGGCAACGGCCGCCCAGCGGGCCCAGGAGGACTCCTCCATCGGTGCCATCGCAGGGGAGGCCGCCGCTGGAATCTTCGGCCTCAACGTCCTTCGCCACGATGTTCAGGACGCAGCCTGCGTGACCACCTTCGTGCTGGCCCGACCCCGCGTCCACAAATAGGCCGAAACAGCGGCCAAGACGACGACCAAGCCAGCCAACTGGGACCCCGTGAAGCGGTCTCCAAGCAGCCACGCCGAGAAGACCGCCGTGGCTGCCAATTCCACGCCCACCAGCACATTGACAACAGCTGCCGGGGCGCGCTGTAAGGCGCCGTTGAACAGGACTTGGGCTCCAAGGCTCGGCACCAGCACGAACAAGCCGAGCCACGGCCAGGCATCGGCAGGCAAGGCCCCCCAATCCGGCAGTGGCTCTAGAACCAAGGCCATCACGACGAAGTAGAAGGTCCCCGCAACGAAGGTGGCCATCATCAGTGGCCGCAGCGCGACACCCGGCGCATGCCGTCGAAGCAAGATTGTGAACCATGCCCACGTGACGGCCGCACCCACAGCAAACGCCAGGCCAAGCGGATCAACGGTGGACAAACCGGGGCCGCCGCCCAACGCAAACCAGGCCCCAATGAACAGCGCCGCCACGGCCGGCACAAAGGCCCCGCCAATCTGCTCGCCCAGCACCCATCGAGCCAGCACGGCGGTCCACAGTGGTGCCGTGTAGAATCCCAAGGTGGCATACGTCGCCGGTAGACGCTCAACGGACCAAATGAAGAACGTGAAACTCACACCATTGCCGACTAGGGCCAACAAGAGAATTTCGGGGCGCCGCAGCAACCGCAGGCCAGCACGCGCCCGCGCCATGCCGATGATGGGCACCAAGACCAGCGTCGCGATGACCATGCGCGTCGCATTCAGCCACAGCGGCGTCAAGTCCTCCAGCAACAGTTTGCCAACGGGCGACAGCAGGCCCCAGGCGGCGTAGGCGGCGATAGCCAGGAGGACGCCGGTGCGCACGTCTCGGGTCAAGCCTCAACCGTCTCAGCCTGACCTAGCTTGTGCATCGCCGTCAAGTCCATTGCCATGCCCGATAGCAGGTCGGGCACGTCCATGCCATCAATGCCCGCCGCTAGCGATAGGCCGGCTTCTTTCTTGGCCTTCCAGACGCCCGAGTTGAAGCTAATCACGGCTTCGGTGAGGTCGGGGTCGCCAGCGGCTGCGTCGCCGGCCGGGAACGCTTCACCATGCACGTCAAGCCCGTAGGCTTCCTTGGCAAGGTAGTGCGAAATGAAGGGCGTAATGGGGGCCAACAGTTGCAGCACCGTTCGGGCCACTTCGTGCAATGTCCAGCAGGCGGCCGCGTCGCCTTCGTAGGCACGCCCCTTCACCATTTCGAGGTAGTGGGGAGCGAACAAGTTCCACACGAAGGAGCGCACTTCGTTGGCGGGCGTGAAAAAGTCGATGTCGCTGTAGCCGGCCACCGC
>JBFJXH010000026.1:0-18277 GCA_041623215.1 Thermoplasmatota archaeon | reverse complement strand
CTCGGGTAGCACGACGACGAGTAATTCTCAGCCGTCTGGTTATGTGAGTGACAGTACGGATTGTGATGATGGTAATGCGGATCGGTTCCCGGGTAACACTGAGGTGCCGGATGATGGTGTGGATCAGGATTGTGACGGTAGCGACTTGCTCACATGGTATCGCGACGCCGATTCTGACACATTTGGCAATGCCGAGGACTCCATTGACCAGAATACCCAACCGTCTGGTTACGTGAGCGACAATACCGATTGTGATGACGGCGACGACAGCATTTACCCTGGCGCGAGCGAAGTGGTAGGTGATGGCGTGGACCAGGATTGTGACGGTTCTGACCTGTTGCAGTGGTTTGGGGACAGTGACAACGACTCGTTTGGCGATTCTTCCACTACGACGTTGAACAATACTCAGCCGTCTGGCTACGTTCCGGTGGACGGCGACTGCAACGATGACAATGCGAGCATCTACCCCGGCGCCCCTGAAGTAGTGGGCGATGGCGTGGACCAGGATTGTGACGGTTCTGACCTGTTGCAGTGGTTTGGGGACAGTGACAACGACTCGTTTGGCGATTCTTCCAACACCGCACTGAACAATACGCAGCCTCCTGGTTACGTGCCGGTTGGCGGGGACTGCAATGATGACAACGCGAGCATCTACCCCACCGCCCCTGAAGTGGCTAACAATGGCGTGGACGAGAATTGCAATGGCTTCGACTTAACGACGTACTTCGGCGACAACGACGGCGACACGTTTGGAGATGCGTCGAATACCACGGACGTGGATGCTGATGAGCCGCCTACCGGCTACGTCGGTGACTTCGCAGATTGCGACGATGACAACGCGAGCATCTATCCCAACGCTCCTGAAGTGGCGAACAATGGGGTGGACGAGAATTGCAATGGCTTCGACTTGACGACGTACTTCGGCGATGCCGACGGAGATTCGTTTGGAAATGCCTCCAATTCCACCGACCTCGATGCGGCAGACCCGCCGGAAGGGTTCGTGGCCAATCTCGCTGATTGCGACGATGGCAATGCCAGCATCTTCCCCGGCGCCCCAGACATCCCCGACGATGGCGTGGACCAAGACTGCGACGGCCTGGACCTGGCGACCTGGTTCCTTGACTTCGATTCGGATGGCTACGGCAACACCTCTGCCAACCTAACTAACAACACGGCGCCGCTTGGCTACGTCGCGCTTCCAGGCGACTGCAACGACGCCAACGATACCATTTACCCCGGGGCCAATGAAACGCTTGGCGACGACGTTGACCAAGATTGTGATGGCTTTGACCTGAATGTGTGGTTCCTGGACGTCGACGGTGATGGCTTCGGCAACACGTCGGTGAATGTTACGGCCAACCTGCCGCCCGATGGCAACTACACGGTGGTTGGGCCCGACTGTGACGACGGCAATCCCAACGTCACAATCGCCTGTACAGACATGGATGGAGACGGCATCTACTTGGAGGAGGGCGACTGTGATGATGACAATGATCGCATCGGCCTGAAGTGCCCGCGCCGCGGTGGCGGTGGCGGTGGCGGCCGACCTCCGCATCAAGGCGACACAGATTCCTCCGACAGTGGGTCCACAGATTCGACTGATACCTCAGGGGAGCCCTCCGGCGAGTCCTTGCCGCTGGACGAGGTGGACTTGGATGCCGGCAATCAAACCGGCGACTTGCCGGGCGAAGACCTGTCGTGGGCGAAGGCTACTGTCCGGGACGACGGTACCGTCCTGGTGACTTGGTCCAGCGACGTTGGCGGCCTCGATGGTGTGGCCAACGAAGATGTCCGCGCCTTCCATATCTACCGGCAGCCCGGGCAGGAGTTGATTGCCGTCATTGTGGCCGAGCCCAGTATCGCCGAATACTCGTTCGTCGATGCGAAGTGGCCTGGCGGCGTCACACACTATGAGGTGCAACCAGTATTCCATGACCCTGCAGCGGCGCCACACTATGATGGGGCGTTGGCGGTTCATTCGAATGATGTCGGGGAAGAGGATTCGTGCAGCGGGGCGGGCATTGCTTGCTGGGTCTGGCTGCTGATTGTGCTTGCCGCAGTGGTTGGCGGTGTGTGGTTCGTCATGAGCCGCCGCGCTGACGATAACTAGAGGTCGTGGCGAACTTCTCAGGCGAGTGGCAGGTAGTCCGGCCTTACTGGTCAGCGGGCTCTTGGCCTAGGCTGGGCGGTAGCAAATTAGCGACGCCGCCCTCAATCCGATACGGTTGGTCGCATCGCGGGCAAACAAGCAACCCCTCCATGACGATGCTCTGGGCATCCTGGTTAGATGGGCCGTCGGTCGGCTCCACCAGGGCGAGTGAGTTTCCGTGAATGGGGCACGCCAGCAGGTCCAGATGGCGCTGCTGCATTAGGCAACGACCTTGGCAGCATTGGCGGGCCGGCGCGCGGCGTACTCTTGCAAGCTCGCCACCGGGAAAATGCCCTTGCAGGCGGCCTTGGCGCGCACGGCGGCGACGGCGGCTTCCGCTGCTTCCACGGTGGCCAGGAAGGGGATCTGGCACTCGACCGCTACGCGACGCATGGCGAATCCATCTCGCTTCTGTGGCGCTTCCATGTGTTCGCTTGGCGTGTTGATGATGAGGTGCACCTGCCCTCGCCGGATGAGGTCGATGGCATCGGGGGCCTGTTTATCGGCTACCTTGTACACGGTGGTCGCTTCCATTCCTGCGGCGCGAAGGTCGTTGGCGGTGCCGTCGGTGGCCACAATTTGGAATCCTGCATCCGCAAGAGCCTGGGCCACTGGCGCGATTCGGGGCCGGTCTCGTTTCGCTACGGAGATGAAGACGGTGCCCGTCGTTGGCAAGGGGTTGCCGGCTGCTTCCATAGCCTTGGCAAAGGCGGTGGGGTAGTCGGCGGCGATGCCCATGACCTCTCCCGTGGACTTCATTTCCGGCCCAAGAACGGCATCCACGCCCGGCAGTTTCAGGAAAGGGAACACGGGGGCCTTGACAGCCGTATGTGGCAAGGCGTCCGGGTCGGCTGCGTGCCCACCTTCGTAGCCCTGCTCGGCCAGCGTTTTGCCCATCGTAATCTTGGCCGCGATCTTGGCCAACGGCAGCCCAGTCGCCTTGGCGACGTAGGGCACAGTGCGGCTTGAACGAGGATTCGCCTCGATGATGTACACGTCGTCGCCCTTGACTGCGTATTGGATGTTCAGGAGGCCCCTGGTGCCGAGCGCCAAGGCGATGTCCCGCGTGTGCTGCTGAATTTGACCAAGAACAGCGGGCGAAAGGTTCTGGGGCGGGATGACGGTCGTTGAGTCGCCGGAGTGAACGCCGGCCTCCTCCACGTGCTCCATGATGGCTCCGATGAGCACATCTTCTCCGTCGCAAACTGCGTCCACATCCACCTCAATGGCCCGGTGCAGGAACCGGTCTACCAGCAACGGGTGGTCCTTGGTGACGCGCACGGCGTCGCGCACATAGTCCCTAAGCTCGGCTTCGTCGTGGACGATTTGCATCGCCCGGCCGCCCAAGACGTAGGATGGGCGAACCAGCACGGGGTAGCCAATGCGGGCCGCGATGGCAACCGCTTCTTCGTCCGTCTTGGCGATTCCTGCTTCGGGTTGTTTCACGCCGAGGTCTGCCATGAGCCGGTTGAACTTGTCACGGTCCTCGGCCAGGTCGATGGCGGAGGGCGGGGTCCCCCAAATCTTGGTGGGCAGGTCGTCTCGTTCGGCCAAGGCGCGCTCCAGGGGGAGGGCGAGATTGATGGCTGTTTGGCCACCAAATTGGACGAGCACGCCGTCCGGTTTCTCGCGTTCGATGACGTGCATGACATCTTCCAGCGTCAGCGGGTCAAAGTAGAGCCGGTCGGCTGTGTCAAAGTCGGTCGACACAGTCTCCGGGTTGTTGTTGAGTAGAATGGTGGCTACGCCTTCTTCCCGCAGGGCCCAGGCGGCATGCACGCAACAATAATCGAATTCGATTCCTTGCCCAATACGGATGGGGCCGGAGCCAAGGACCAAGACACGCTGCCGGCGGTCGGCCGGGTCCCGGTCGGCGGCCAAATTTGCTTCGGCATCGACGGCGTCCCAGGCTGCGTAGAAATACGGTGTTACGGCCTCAAATTCGGCGGCGCACGTGTCCACCATCTTGAAGTCGGGCTGAATGCCGGCGAGGCGCCGTTGGTTCTTGACGTCGGCTTCGCTTCGCCCTGTCGCGGCGGCCAAGATGGCGTCGCTGAGGCCAAACCGCTTGGCGATCCGGAGCGTGGCTAGGTTGTCCGGGTCGGCAGCAAACGCCGCCTCCAAGTCTAATACATGGCGAATCTTTTCGATGAAGAATGGCAAGTAGCCGCTGGCGGCGTGGACTCGGTCGGTGTCCCAGCCGCGGCGCACTGCCTCGGCGACGGCCCACAATCGCAAGTGCGTGGGAACGGCCAATTGTTCTTCCAGGTCTGCGTCGCTCCAATCAATGGGTGGCGTGAGACTGTCCGTGTCGACCTCCAGGCTTCGCACCGCCTTCAGGAGGCTTTCCTCAATGTTCCGGCCAATGGACATGACTTCCCCGGTGGACTTCATTTGGGTGCCAAGCCGAGGGTCAACCGTGCGGAATTTGTCGAAGGGCCAGCGTGGAATCTTCGTGATGACGTAATCCAGGCTGGGTTCAAAGGCTGCCACAGTCTTCTGGGTGATGGCATTGGGGATTTCGTCCAATGTCATCCCGAGGGCAATCTTGGCGGCTACGCGGGCAATCGGGTAACCGGTAGCCTTGGATGCCAGGGCGGAGGATCGTGATACGCGCGGATTGACTTCGATGACGCGGTAGTCTCCCGTCGTGTGGTCGAAAGCAAACTGCACATTGCAGCCGCCCTCGATGCGGAGCGCCCTGATGCATCGAAGCGACGCAGCCCGCAGCATTTGGTGGTCGCGGTCAGACAAGGTCTGGCTTGGTGCAACGACGATGGACTCGCCTGTGTGGACGCCCATGGGGTCCAAGTTCTCCATGTTGCAGACCGTGATGCAATTGTCCGCCGCATCGCGCATGACTTCGTATTCGTACTCGCGCCATCCCAGGAGGCTTTCCTCGATGAGCACTTGGTCGATGCGCGAGTAGGCCAGGCCCTTGGCGGCCACTTCCCGGAGTTCGGCTTCATCATGGGCGACGCCTCCTCCCAGGCCGCCCAACGTGTACGCCGGTCGAATCAGCACCGGGTAGCGGCCTATCATGTCGTTGACGATGCTTACGCACTCATCGACCGTATGGGCAACGGCTGCTCGTGGCACCGGTTCCCCGATGCGCTCCATGACGCGCTTGAACTTGTCACGGTCCTCGGCATCCTCAATGGCGGTTAGGGGGGTGCCCAAGAGCTTGACGCCGAACTCCTCCAGAACGCCAGCTTCGGCCAGCTCGGAGACCAAGTTGAGTCCCGTCTGGCCACCCATGCCCGCCAGGACGCCGTCGGGGCGTTCCTTGGCGATGATTTGCCGCACGGAGGCCACCGTGAGTGGTTCGCAATACACGGCCTCGGCCATTTCCACATCCGTTTGGATGGTTGCTGGATTGCTGTTGACCAGGACTACTTCGTAGCCTTCTTCGCGGGCCGAACGGCACGCTTGACTGCCACTGAAATCGAATTCGGCTGCTTGACCGATTTGGATGGGGCCTGAGCCGATGATGAGGATGCGTTTGATGTCGGTGCGCTTGGGCATTAGGCAAGCACCTCCGTCGGGCAGGGGGGAACGGCTTCCGTCACCCGGGGCAAGTGGCCTGCCTTGAACT
The DNA here is from genome assembly GCA_041623215.1 of Thermoplasmatota archaeon. Lineage (GTDB taxonomy): Archaea > Thermoplasmatota > E2 > JACPAO01 > JAHFTW01 > JBFJXH01. Next base: position 12,533 of record JBFJXH010000026.1, on the reverse strand, counting down.
GGCCAGCACGCACCTGCTCAATCAACTGCAGGAAGCCGTCGAAGAGTTGGCCTGAGTCCCACGGCCCGGGGCACGCTTCTGGGTGGTACTGGGTCGTAAAGATGGGCAGCGACTCGTGCTGTAGGGCTTCCACCGTGCCGTCGTTGGGGCAGCGCTGCCAGACGGACAGGCCGGTTCCTGGGATGCCTGCGGGGTCAACCGCAAAGCCGTGGTTTTGACTGGTGATTTGGATGCGCCCGGATGCTTCGTCCCGCACGGGGATGTTGGCGCCGCGATGGCCAAAGGCCATCTTGTGGGTGGTGCCGCCCCAAGCCCGTGCAATGAGCTGGTTGCCGTAGCAGATGCCAAAGGTAGGCAATTGCTCGGACAGGGCGCGAATCGTCGGGAGCGTGTGGGTTGTGATGTCCGGGTGGGCCGGGTCGCCGGGCCCGTTGGCAAGAAAGAGGCCGTCCGGTTGGTCGGCAAGGACGTCGGCGGCGCGCGCGTTCCAAGGGTGTTGCACCACATTGGCACGTCGCACTAGGTTGCGCACGATGTTGCGTTTGATGCCCGTGTCAAGGATGGCAATCGTGCGCGCGTCGGCGTCGAACGAACTGCCTTCGACGAGGTCGCCGTTGGCGTTGCGGCCGTAGCGCAGAACGGTGGCCGTGCTGGCCTCCCCGGCCAAGTTGTCCTGCTCGACGCTGGGCATCTGGGCCACTTTGGCAACGAGGTCGTCCACCGCTTGCTTGTCGTGCGTGACGAAGCAGCGAAGGCAGCCGTGCGAACGAACCTTCAGGGTTAGCGCCCGCGTATCGATGCCGCTGATGCCAGGAATCCCTTCGGCTTTGAGCCAATCATCCAAGGTTCGGTCGCTGAGGCGATGGTCGGGGGTCGGGCACCATTCACGCACCACGGCGGCGCGCACCCAAACCTTGGAGGACTCCCAATCCTCTGGGTTGACGCCGTAATTACCCACCATGGGATAGGTGAACATCAGGACTTGGCCGTTGTAGGACGGGTCCGTGAGGGACTCTTGATAACCGGTCATGCCAGTGTTAAACACTAGTTCGCCAAAGGCCGTGCCAGTGGCGCCAAATGCCTGGCCCTCGATGACGGTTCCATCTTCGAGAATGAGCCACGCTTGCGGGGAGGTGTCGTCGAGCATTGCTTGCGACCTGGCGGCGCAGGGATAGTCCTGTAAAAAGGGTGGGGCCGGGGCAGGCGACTCGTCGGCCTGCCGCCGTGGCCAATGGAACGACTCATAGCATTCCTTCCCAGTCGGCCCTCATGCGCGCTTTGCCCGCCCTCGGGAGCGTTTCTGGACGAACGGCATTGGCCGGCCTCTTGGGCCTCCTCATTCTTGCATCGTTGCCGGCGGCGTCGGCCGCCGAGGCGGGCGGACTCATCCTTTCCTCCGGGCCGGACACCCTGTTCATGGACCCCGGCGAGGCCCGCGAGGTGACCTTCGTTGTCAGTGGCCCGCTCCTGGACGAATCGCTGCTTCTCATGGCGAGCCTGAAGAGTCCCGGCGAGTCCAACTGGGAGCTTCAAGTTGCGCCGGAACGCGTGGTCATTAACCCCGGCGACGACCGCACGTTCACCGTCAGCATAACGGCGCCCAAGGTCGCCGTGCCACAAGAGTTGGCGGCCACGTTCAGCATCACGGCCGTGGCGGGCACCGAGGCGTGGGTTCTGGAGGAGGCGTTGTCGGCGAAGTGGCAGCCAACCGGCCTCGTGCTGGGCCGGTGGGAAAACCCACTGCCGTCGCCGTTGGATGGGGATGTGGGCGTTTTCATCCTCAACCTGTCGGCGTGGTTGGTCATTGGGCTCATCGCGGTCTTGATTCTAGACCCGATGCTGCGGCTCTTGGCCAGCCGGTCCAAGACCGACATGGATGACCATATCATCAAGATCATCACGCGACCGACGTTCATTCTCATTGCCATTTACGGTGTCAAGGCAAGTCTCGAGTCCTTCCAGCTGCCAGCGTGGTTGTTTACAACGCTTGACGTGCTGTGGGGTGTGGCGTTGGGGCTCATCATCACCTACGTGGTGTATCGGGTTTGGGGCGAAGTCATTACTGAGGTGGGTCGAAAGGTATCCTCCCGCAGCGACACGGAGCTTGACGACCGGCTGTTTCCGGTCTTCGAGAAGATTGGTAGCGTGGTAATCATCCTTGGTGGCCTGTTCTACATCATTGGCAGCTTCGGCGTTAACATGGCGTACTTTGCAGCCGGCGGTGCTGCCGCTAGCCTCGTGATTGCGTTCGCTGCGCAGGACACGTTGGGCAATTTCTTCGCCGGCATTTTCATTCTCCTTGACCGGCCGTTTCTGGTGGGCCACCGCGTCGAAATTCCCGAGGAGCAAACCTGGGGTGACGTGGTGGACATTGGCCTGAGGTCCACGCGCATCCGGACCTTGGACAATCGGACCATCATTGTGCCCAACAGTCTCATCGGCAACAACCGGGTCATCAACCACTCGTATCCAGATAGTCAATACCGCCTGCAAACCCACGTGGGGGTTGCCTATGGGACGGACGTGGAATTGGCACGCCAGACCATGGTTGAAGCGGTCAAGACCGTGCCGGGCTTGGCCGATGGGCGGCCGGTCGAAGCGCTCTTCTTGGAGTTCGGCGATTCGGCACTCATCTTCCGCGTGCGCTGGTGGATTTCCTCCTACACTGACACACGACGCCATATTGATGTGGTGACCACGGCGCTGGAAAAGGCAATTCGCGAGGCGGGTATCGAAATTCCCTTCCCGCAGCGGGTATTGTGGCGAGGTGAAGCGGCGGATTCTAGTGCCGATGCTGCGCCGGTTCTGGCGCCGTAAACGGGTGCCTTCGGCGGCCGCCTGCTAGGCCGTTGGCCACCTGCACCGGGGCTTCCTGCTGGGCCGTTTTCGGCTTTGGTTCTCCTGTTGCGACATGCCCGTTCAGGATACCTCTTTAAAGAAGGCCCTTGTCGTTCGCGGTACAGAGCCCCCTAGCGTGGGTTCGGAACGAGGTGGAACCTCCATGCACAACAAAATGAACCGCAATCAGACCTGGCTCAGTGTCCTCATGGTCGCCCTATTATCGGGTGCGACTTTGGCCGGCGCCGCTTTGGTCCTAGCCCCCACCGCCGCGGCCGCCACAGGTGGCCCCGACGCAGGTGGATACCAGTACATCGACAGCGCCGAAGGTGGAGGTCCGACCCTGGACATCGTTGACATCACCGGCACGGGGACCCCGGTCGGCGCAGGTGACAACACCATGCACACGATTGGATTCTTCAATTTCACATTCTACGGCGTGGTCTACGATACCGTTCATGCATCCAGCAATGGTTTCCTGAGCTTCACCAATGCCAGTACCAATCCCACGGTCCCGGCCACGATGCCCACCGCATCCCACGGTACGGTCCAAGTGGCTGGCTTCTGGAGTGACGCCTGTGGCGCTGCCTCCGGACTAACCCACTGTGCCGGTGACATCTACTACGAGGTCCAAGGAAGCCCTGGTTCCCAGGTCCTCCTCATCCAGTACGCCTCCCTGCGCTACACGCAGAGCAGCGCGGACCTCGTGGACATGCAGTTCAAGCTTTTCGAGGCTGACGGCAGCATTGAGATTCACTACGGCTCTGGCATGAAGTTCAACCCCAGCAAGGGGCCCGCGACCGCCGGTATCGGCATCCAGAATGACGGGGGTTCCATTGGCCTCCAGTACAAGCTAGTCACCAAGGCTAATGAGGTTCCCAAGAGCGCGGCTGTTCGCTTCTACCCTGGTGCCAACATTGCGCCCATCACGAACGACGATGCCGCTGAAACCCTGGAGGACACATCGGTGGAAATCGACGTGCTTGCCAACGACACGGACTCTGATGGGTCCATTGACGCCACCACGGTCGCAGTCGTGAGCGGACCGAGCAACGGTGACGTGACCATCGACCCCGCCACCGGCAACATCACTTACACGCCCGCCGCCGACTTCTTTGGCGTCGATTCATTCGACTACACGGTCGCTGACAACGAAGGCTCCACAAGTGCCGCCGCGACGGTCACGGTGACGGTCACCGGCGTCAACGACGCACCTGATGCCATGGATGACTCGCTCACCATGGACGAGGACGACACCGCCGTGATCGAAGTCCTGTCCAACGACACCGACGTTGACGGGGACGACTTGTCCATCACGAGCATGACGCTGCCCACCAACGGCACCGCTAGCCACGACGGCACCAACATCACCTACACGCCCAATGCAGAATTCTCGGGCACGGACTCTCTGACCTACACCATCTCGGATGGCAACGGTGAGACCGACACGGCCACGGTGAACATCACTGTCACCGAAATCAACGACGCGCCTGTCGCCGTTGACGACAGCGCTGAGACTGATGAAGATGTGGCCATCATCATTGATGTGCTTGCCAACGACAGTGATGCTGAAGGCGACGTACTAAGCATCACCAGCGCTGGCGAGGCCGGCATGACCGCCATGGGCGGCACGGTTACCATCAACGGTCTTGCTCCCAGTGAGGGAACGGCGCACACGGCAATCGGTGGACTCAACATCACCTACACCCCGGCTGCTGAGTTTAGCGGCACGGACAGCTTCGAGTACACGGTCGCTGACGGTGTCTCCAGTTCGAACGCCACGGTCACCGTCACGGTGGCCGCGGTCAACGATGCCCCGGACGCCGTTGATGACGAAGGCAGTACCGATGTGGAGACCCCGGTCACCATTGATGTGCTTGCAAACGACAGCGACGCCGATGGTGACACCTTGACCATCACGGGACTCACGCTGCCCAGCAATGGGACCGCATCCTTCGATGGCCCCAATGTCACCTACACACCGGAGGTCAACTTCACCGGTGTTGATTCGTTCAACTACACGGTGTCCGACGGCAACGGCAGCTCAAGCGAAGCCACGGTCACCATTCTCGTGGTAGACATTGACACGCCCCCGACCGTCGACTTCACCGTCGACACCATGCTGGCTGACCCCTCGCACTTGTTCGAGTTCACGCCCAGTGTCTTTGACCCCGACACCAACGCCAGCCTCCTGACGTGGAGCTGGGACTTCGGCGACGAGACCGGCGAAGGCGGAACTGGTGCAGTCCCCGCGACCAACCACACGTATGCTGGCGTCGGGACCTACACCGTGACCCTAACCGTGAGCGACGAGAACACAACCGTGTTCGCCTCGAAGAATGTCACCGTGACTAACGCGCCCGTCGTTGTGGGCCCTGAGGGCAATGAAACACTCTTCACCAACGAATTGTACCTGCCCCGTGTTCACGGATTCACGGAATCCGACGAGGATGGCGACGCCATCACCGCGTATGCCTGGGACTTCGGCGACGGCACCACCAGCGACGAGGAATCCCCCTCGCACACCTACTCGTACCCCGGCGACTACAATGTCACCCTCACGGTGTGGGACGAACACGGTGCCATGAGCAACGTCGGCTTCGGCTGGGTCAACGTCAACTTCACGCCCCTCGAGGCTGCGATGTTCGTCGAATACGAATTTGACCACGAGGGCCACGGAGACGCCGCCGGCGGCTTCGCCTTCTGGGTCGAAGCCATCGGTGGCTTCGGGCCCCTGGTCTACGAAGGTGAATTCATTGACGGCACCACCACCGATGAGTTCTTCATGCTCTTCGAAGACGGCCTCGGCTTCCCCGGTCTGTTCCCCGCCACCTACACGGTGAGCACGGACAATGACAGCATTGACTTGGCCGAATTCGCCGACATGCGCGCGCACAACGATGTGCACAATGACACCGCCGAGAATGGCACCGTCATCAGCATGGCTGGCAATTACACGTTCACCAACGTGAGCTACGCCATTGGTCCGGAAAACGGCAGCATCGAAGCCCACCTTGACGTGGTTGGTGGCAACGACACCGCTGGCGTGCCGAGCGTCACCAGCGTGTTCCCGCGCCACCACGCCCTCCGGTACTTCTGTCTCGAACAAGGCGACGGCCACGATGCAACCAACGTCACCTCCACGACGATTGTGTTCAACTACACGGACGAACAAATGGCGCTCTTCGGTCTCGGTGACCGCAGCAGCTCCCTCATGTTCTGGAACGGCACCACCTGGATTGATGTCGTCTCCATGGGCTCTGGCACCATCTTCATGGGCAACGGCTCGACCAACGTGACGCTGTTGTCGGCTGAGCACGACCGCACGGCCAACGAATACACCGTGGTCTTCGAAGGCAGCGTGGATGGCAAGTTCGTCATCGGTGCCCAAGAGGCCCGCCGCAGCGGTGGCGGCGGTGGCGGTGGCGGCGGCGGTTCCAACACGGACCCCGAACCGGAACCCGAACCCGAGCCGGAACCCGAGCCCGAACCGGAACCTGAACCCGAGCCCGAACCGGAACCTGAGACCAACCCCGTGGATGGTCTGCCGGGTGGCGGCAACGAAACCGAAACGCCGGCGTTCCAAGACGAACCCGAAGACAGCGGCAGTTCCCGCTGGCTCTGGATTCTGCTCGCCCTGGCCCTCATCGTGGGTGTCGTCTTCTTTGTCATGAACAAGAAGGGCGGCGCTGACGAAGAGTAGTCCAATCGGCTAACCCTCTTTCCCCTTCCCCTTCCTTTCCCCTTTTGGTGCCATTCGGCCACAGGAATCGCCCGGCCCTGTGTCGGGGCGGAATTTGCCCGCTCGGCGTCTAGCCTCGCGGGTCAGCGTCGAAGGCGATACCCTCGTACGCGTCGCGATCAACCACGTTTGCACGTTGCCCGCTTCGCCCTGCTGCCGCCAGCGCCTGGGCTCCGGCGTCAATCATGCGCAGTCTGAAGCCAGCTGTGTTGGGCGATGCGTGGGGTGTCATCAAGACGTTGGGCAAGCGCTGGAAGGGTTCATGGAATGGGTAATCTTCCTCGGGCAGTCGGGGGTACCTCCACCAGACATCGAGGGCGGCGAAGTGCCGGTTGATATCGGCATCCAGCCAGGCGAACAGGCTTGTCTCGTCAACGACCGGGCCTCGTGCCACGTTCACGAGCAGAGTTTCACGAAGACTCATTCGAGCCAACACAGCAGCGTCCACCACGCCCTTGGTCGCTGTGGTCAGCGGTAGTGCTACAATCAACACATCGCAGGCACCCGCCATGTCGGCCAACTGTTCCATTGTGCCAGTCCATGCCAGCCGAGGGTCGTCCGACTGGCCCGTGCGCGTCACCGCCATGAAACGCGGCCCTTGCGCAGGTTGGTCCGCGAACGCCCCCTCGGTGCCCTGCTCCGCCCCTGGCGGTCGGGGGATGGCTGCGGCCAGTGCCCAGAGCGCGTCAACCGCGTGTTGAGCAATGCCGCCGTAGCCAACGAAGCCAATGGTCAATTCGTGTAGACTGCGCGTCGGTGCACCCAGCTCGAAACGGCCCTCACGAATGCGCCTCGAATGCAACCATTGGCCACGGGTCCAGCTGACCACGGCTCCCGTAATCCACTCGGCCATCGCGGGACCGGACGCGCCTGGCGTGACGGACACCTCAAGGGTGGCGGGCAAGTCGCGCCAACCGATATGGTTGGCGCCGGCTGTCGCTAAATGGACCTGCTCAAGCGCCGGCCATTCGCTCCAGGACAGGTCCGCGGCGCGCAGTTCGGTTCTGGGCCAAAACATGAATGCTGTCTTGCAAGCCAGGGCTGCTCCAGGGTCATCAACCAGCCAGACGGCATTGTCGGCCAAATGCTTAGCAACGAGGTCTCGCTCTGCCTGGCTCTTGGGTTCCCATGTTACCGCGACGCTGGCCACGCATGAACAGCTTGGCTCCGGTTCTTGGCGCTGACGGCCTGGGGCGCGGCACCTCTATCAACGTCGTCTGAGTGGAAGTTGCATGAGCGAACTAACGCTATCCCTTCGCAACATTGCCCGCTATGTGCGGGATGTCGAGGCATCAACCCGACTCTACGCCGCTTTGGGCTTCGAACTGGAGCGAGAGGCGGGAGACATGAACGTCCTCCAGCACGCCGATGGCCTGCAATTGGTGCTGCATCGCTGGGATGAGCGACCTACCACCATGTTGGATACGGCCATTGGCTTCAGCATCAGCGGCGACGCCGCCGACCTGCGCGCCCACTTGGAAGCGGCCGGCTGGAACCTGTTACGCGCGCCACATGAGTCGGACGTGGGCTATTTCTGGATCTACGGGGACCTTGATGGCAACCCCATCAACCTAGTCGGCAAACCGGTCAGCCAAGCACCGCCCGCAGGTTCGGTGCGGCTCGTGCTTCGTGATGGCGAAGCGGTTGCCGAGCCGGTCGCCAGGGGCCATGCCGGGCCCGGCGCCGTAGAGGTCTCCGAGGCGAAATGAACCGGTCGGGCAATTCCATTACGGTTGCCCTACGTTTTGCCTACGATGGCGCACGCTTTGATGCCTATGCTCGCGACCCGGCGCTTGCTAGCACGGTGGAAGGGGCTCTCATGGAGGCCGCAGTTGACGAAGGCTTCGTCGACGGCTCCTGGCGCACAGGGAGTCGCACCGATGCAGGCGTTTCGGCCCGGTGCAATGTGGCTCGCATGGCCGTCCAGCGCCCCCACCTCAAGGGCCTCGTGCCGGCCATGAATAGCCGCCTGCCACCGGGCGTTTGGGTGACGGGCGCGTCGCCTGTGCACTCCGATTGGAACCCGCGCTATGCCCAGCGTCGCACCTATCGCTATGTGGCCCCCCAAGCTGGCGAAAACCAGGCCGCTATCGAACGTGCCTTAGCCACGTTTGTTGGCGAACACGATATGGCGGCGTTTGCCCGTTACGAGGAAGGTCGCAACCCAAGGCGCCGCATCGACGAAGCGACTGTCTGCACGACGCACGATCATGCGGGCTGGTGGTTCACCATCGCCGGCCCGAACTTTCTCTGGAACCAGGTGCGTCGCATGGTGGGGGCCGCACTAGCCGTCGGTCAAGGAAAGGCTGCCCCGGAGGACGTGGCGGCGTCGCTCGAAACCGGCGCCCCGCACCCCAATTTCAAGACGGCTCCGGCGGCGGGTTTGCTACTGTGGGACATCGCATACAAAGATGGCCTGGCCTGGGACGTAGAGGCAGGGGGCCTGGAACGGGCTGCGCTTGCTCAAGGGTGGCAAGCGGCAAAGGTGCATGCGGCGATGCTTGATGCTTTGCGTGCCTAGCGACACGGTGCCCGTGGCGTGGCGGCGTAGCGCCGTTACCTCGTTCTCGCCAAACCCTGAATGAAGTCCAGGTTGTCCGGGTGGGCCTCGAAGTAGTCTCGCACCGGATCTAAAATGGCGTTCAGGGCCGCCGCCACGCCGTTCTTGAGGTCCATGGGGTGCAAGTCGCCGGCCGTGAAGGCGTCCACGACGGCTTGGTAGGAATCGTAGTGGAGGGGTCCACCAAACTTCTCCGGGCGCTCGATGTGGAAGCCATCCGTGAGGCGAGGCCAGATTACCATGTCAAGCAAGTCCAAGACGGGGTTGTCGTCCGTTTGGCCTGCGGGACAATGGGCCTTGTTGAGCTTCTTTTGAACCTCTTTGGCGGTGTCATGCAGGAAGATGCCTGAGTTGGGGTCCGACTTGCTCATCTTGATTTCGGCCGGGTCCATGCGGCCTTTGCCACCGGCCAAGCTTGGCACCAAGCCGGTGTGCAGTGCCACGGGCGGCTCGTGGCCCAGTTTCTTGGCGACGTCCCGGGCAAGCATGTGAGCATGCCGTTGGTCCATGCCCCCGTAGGCAAGGTCGATGCCCATGTGGAAAATGTCGGCCACTTGCATGGCGGGGTAGAGGAATTTCGACATGTCGCCGTCGCCCTCGTCCTCCGCCCGGCCCATGATGGTCATGGCGCGGCGCATGCGTTTGAGGGTGGTACTCTTGGCAACTTGAATCACTGTTGCCCAGTAGGTGGCGTCTTCGGCAAACTCCTGCGCCCACCGGTACGTGACCGTTTCGCGGGCAACGCCGAGGGCTTCGAAGGCGTCCTTCATGTACTCGCCGCAGCGCCGAATGGCCGCAAGGTCGCCGCCCAGTTTGTCGTTAATCTGGGCGTGCCAGTCGGCGAGCAGGATGATGACCTCGAATCCCGCTTCGACCATTTCCTTGATGGTCTGCGTGCAAACCATCCAACCGATGTGCGCCGTGCCGCTCGGCTCGAAGCCGATGTAGGCCTTGGGCTTCTCGCCATGGCCCTTGGCCGTGAGTGCCGCGCGCTCCAGAAGGGGTTCCAGGTCGCCGACGATTTCCTTGGCGGCGGTGAATGGATGGTCGTCGTTCACGCGGCGGCCAGCCCAACGCCTTTGATGACCGTTGTCACTGCCGGCCTGTGCCAAGCGAATCGAAGCGCAGTTCCGCCGCAACGACGGATGCGCGCAAGTCCACGGCGCGGGGCAGCCAGGCCGTGGGCGATGAGCCGGTGCCGGGGGAGGAGCCCGTTTGGCTCATCCGCATCGCGGTCATCTTGTTCTTCATCGCCTTTGCGGCGTGGTTGGCACACGAAGTCTCGGACCTCGTTCGCTATGGATTCTAGCTGGCTGGCATGCTAAGGCGAAGCACCAGCAGGACGAGGTTGCCAAATTTCCAGGCCAAGAGGAGGCCGACCAGCAGTGGCACCATGAAGGGAATCTTGGGGGTGGCCCACGCCTCGGTTACGCCTGCGCTGCGCAGGTCCTGCACGACTTGTGCGAAGTTTTCGTTGCGTCTTGGCCAGGCGCGAAAGTACACCGTGCCGTCGGGTCGAACACGTTGCAGGGGGAACACGTGGCGAGCGGCAATTTCGTCGAGGGGGCGAGGCGTGCCGATGAACATGGCCGGGTGAAGACGGCCGCCGACGAGGTTGATGGCGGCTAACGCCAGCGGATAGGCCATGGTTGCAAACAGGCCGTTCATGAACAAGTCGAGAACCGGAACCAATTGGTCCGCTGAGGGCGACTGGTAAGCAGGCAGCAACCATGCGAGCACCATGAGCGCTTTGGCGTCGGCGCCCCCAAACAGCATGCCCGTGTACCAGAGGCCGTAGGCTGCTGCGGTGGCACCCACGGCAATCACGAAGGGAATGACGCCGTAGTCAAAGAGAGCAATAACTTGGAACGGCATAGCGGCGGCAACAAACGGAATCCACACGCGGTTGCTGACGCGTCGACTTTGCAGGTCCAGGATGGAGGCCACACCTAGCATAGCCGCTGCAATCAGAAAGGCCGCATTCACAAGTCGGCCATGAAGTACCGCCTTTAGATTGCCGCCGTTGGTCAAACGCTCTGGAAGGCAACCCCGTCCCAGGCGCGAACTTGCAAGCTTACCGTGATGCGCCCCAAGTCCGGATCATCGATACTTGAGTACCGGACGGCGGAGGCAATGGCCGTGCCGGTGGGGATTGCCGGGCCATACTCCAGGTGCAGGTGGCTCCGGTCGGCGTACAGAATGAGGTTCTCCAGGAAGGCACCCGCTTCATCGATGCCACTGTTGCTAAAGATATCCTCGGGGCGGTAGGTTGTTAGGAAGATGCGGCCCGAACCAAAGGCGCCGTCGGCGGACACAGCCAGAACATCGTCGCCATCGTCCTGCACGACATGTTCAAAGTCGTCGTAGTGCGAGTTTGCCCCTTGGCTCTTGATATCCCATGCCAGGCCAAAGTTATCGTACGCTTGCCAGCCTAATTCGTTGGGCACCCAGAGAACAGGGTGGCCGAGGTCAGGGGCAAAAGCCCCGCCGTTGACGGTGTCCGTGCCCACCTGGAACAGCGGTTGCAGCCACTGGAAGTTTTGGGATTCGCTGCCCATCACGAGGAGGGTGCCGCCGTTGAGGACAAAGTCGCGAATCGCGTTCTTGGTGACGGCGCTGGTCAGTGATTCATGGTCCACCGTACTGCCAACAATGAGTTGATCATAGCCAGCCGTTGCTAGTCGTGGTGCCAGGACCACGTCGAGGTAGGCTTTGTGGTCCGGGTAGACGTCGCCCTCGATTTCAGTGGTGTTGAGCAGGCCCAGCAGTGGTTGGTTGGGTAGCGGAAACATGTCCACGTCCACGAACGGTTCCCCGTCAATGTAGATGGTGTCCTGGAAGTCGAGGCCGATATCTCGGACCACGGAGCGCTCATCACCCGTGGTGACATCCATAGTCGCGTTGAGGGCTGCTTGAGCGGCCGACTTCATGGCCGCGTCCGTGCCAAAGGTCACGGTCACGTCGGGCAAATCGGTCCAGTCGCCGATGTAGGCGGTCTTGACGTCAGCCAACACTTTGTCGAGGTTGTCTTGCAAGGCGACGGGGTGGATACTGATGTGGAATTGGGTGCCTAAATCGCCCGTGAGTCCGAGGGCACTGCGTGCCTCCTCGTAGTCAAGCAGGCCGTTGGTTGATGCCGCCAGGCCGGCACCGCGCAGGCGGTCCAGGTGCGCGACCTCCAAACCGTCCGTGCTAGCATTGCGTAGTCCAAAACGAGTCACAGAGTCGGCGCCGACGTCCCAACCAACGCCCGGGCTAGCCACAAGCGCTTCGGCAATACCCTCGGCGTCTAAGCCCGTGTTCGCTGAGGCCACGTCGCCGTCATCCTTGCCCGTCTGTTGACTAACGTACAGGACGCCCCCGACGATTCCGGTTAACATGGCTGCGCTGACG
>JBFJXH010000025.1:0-18427 GCA_041623215.1 Thermoplasmatota archaeon | reverse complement strand
GTCACCGGTTGACTCGCCGCCTCACCCGTTGCGTTGAGCGTCTCCGTGCTGATGAACGTGCCATTAGCGCTGCAGGTGCCGCCGTTGGCAGCTACTTCGGCCGGATTGCAGACGTAGAAATCCACCGTTCCCGACGGCGGCGCACCGGCCACATCGCCGGTTACGGCAACTGAGTCCCAGACGCTGTCGCCCAGAACTGGGGTCAGGTTGGAAGGAGTCGTGGTTGTGGTACTGGGCGCCCGAATCCAATTCTTGGTCGCGGGGCCCGAATTTTCGCCTTCCCCGTCGGTAACGAGTTTGAAGCCCGTCGTACGGACGGTGGCATTGGCCTCCGCCTGGACCGTTGTTGTTCCCTGTGTTGTGCTCACGATGGTGACGGTGCAGGTTCCGTCCGGCCCCGTAGTGCAGGTATTTGGGCCGACGAAGTCACCGGGGCCAGCCGTAATGGACGCATTCACGTCAACCCCACTCATCGGTTGCCATGGCGCGCCGAGGCCGCCGCGTTCGACAGTGATGGTGTAGGTATGGGGGTCACCCACAACGTTGTCAGCCACTTGGGGGTCAATACTGATGCGAGCGTCACAGGTTTGGAACTGCTCAATGGCGAAGTCCTTCAGCTTGGAATTGACCGATTGGCTGGTACGGCTCTCAATGATGATGGAGTTGAAACAAGGCATTCCCTCAGGGTAGAAATCTGCGAGGCGCAGACCGAACTCAGTGAAGGCATTGGCTGGGAACATGCCGGGCGCCCCTGTTTTAGGAGTGTAGGGCCAGGGGGCCGGGGTGGCGCCCAGATTGGAACGGCCACAGCCTGCGTCTCCGGGGCCACTCACCCCGCATTCAGCAAGCGTCGCAATTTGGTCCAGCGACCCATCGCTGCCGCCGCTTCCGACCCAGCGGTAGATGATGATTTCGGCGCTGCTTCCTCCCTGGACAAAATGACTGACGATGAACAGGTCGCCCACTACGTGGTTGCCAACGAAGTTGCCGCGTGTGGGATCATCGTTGGGGTCCGTGGGATCTACCAGGGGCCCGACATCGACGTAATCTTGGGTCAACCAGACGCCCAAGGCTGAGTCGCCGCTGGTGCCGAATCGGTCAGCTCCCGCGATGAAGAAGGAATCATTGCCGGTCGCGTCGTACATCAAGGCGTAAACGTTCGTTAATTCGTTCTTGTCGGGGGCACTGGCATCGATGTCATATTCCCAGTTTGGAAAGTCTGTGTCATCGCTGGCATGCGGCGCAAAATAGCTGGTGTCGTTGCTGGCTGGCTCGGCCACGAAAACGAAGGCATCGGCCGTGTCGGCGCTGCCAAGGTAGTAATCGCTCCAATCCTCGCCGGGGGAAATGCTGCCCATGGCGTTGCCGTCAAGTTCGAAGCGGCCGTCGTCGTGGGCTGCCTGGGCGCTGAAAAGGAAGGCGCTACCCAGTAGCAGGGCCACGACGAGCACGGCCGTCGCAGGACGACGCTTTGAGACAAGAAAGTTGAGCAACATGCAATCACGATTGCGTGGCTGCGGCGCGCAAGCACCACCAAACCACGGAGGCAAGCCTAGCGTCACCACGAATAAAAGTAACCGCAGTGGGCTTCCATGAATAATCCTTGAAAATCTTGTATTTTGCTGAACAAGTTGGATTAGGCGGCAGTGCTCTGGGGAGGCGCCAGCATCGTCATTGACATGTCGCGGTTGGAGGCGCTGCCCTCTAAAACCCGCGCGGCCGAAGGCACCACGTGGCTCGACCCGCTCTCGAATTCCACTCACACCGGCGCTTCTGGACCAAGACCCTTCTCCTAGCGGCCACCACGATCGCCCTCATTCCCATTCTGCTCATGCAGAGCGAACTCGGGGCCCAAATCTACCTGTGGGCTCTCGTCGTCATCCACCTCGTTGGACTGGTGGTGTTTGCATCGGGTGTCTCGGCCGCCGACATCGCGCCCAGCAAGTGGGGCTTCATTGGACGAGTCCTCGGCCTGCTGACCGCTTTCGGCCTCCTCTACTTGGCCAGCAAAGGTCTCCAAACGGAAACCGGCAGCGCAATCTTTTGGGGCAGTTTGTTCGCCATTTGGGCCCTTCACACGGCAGGGCTCGCGTTGCTGCACATCCGCGGGCAAGGAGGGAACGGATGCCCGTTCTGGATTCGGCCTCGGGACGTCAAGCCAACAAAGGAGTGACCAACAGTTCCACCGAGCCGCATTGGCCACATCGGCACGAGGCAGCATCCAGCGCGCGGTGCTCAGTTGGGTCCTTGCATGCGCGGCAATAAGCAGTAATGGTGCGTCCCATAAGGATGGATACGCGCCACCCGGGTAAAGACTACCGGCAGGTCAACGAAAGCACCCCTGGACCTTGGTGGTCCCGCACCTGGCCCGTAAGTGGAGACGGGGGGATTTGAACCCCCGGCCTCTGCCTTGCGAAGGCAGCGCTCTTCCAACTGAGCTACGTCCCCGCCACGACCGGTCCGGCACCGGTGGGCTGGCCGCCGACCCGGACACCTGTCAAAAGGGTTGTCAGCGCCAAGGGTCATGCAGAACGGGACCCTTGTCGAAGCGCCGTGGACCGGACTCGAACCGGCGACCGTCGGATTAACAGTCCGATGCTCCACCAACTGAGCTACCACGGCAGGGCGAAAAGGTGGAACCTCCTTTCCAGGAGGGCAGGCCGGCCGACCCTGGTGCCCCATTTGACGGTTTCGTCACACCCGTTACGCAGCTGCAAAGGCAGTGAGGGGCGGAAAAGCAGGCGCCAAGTTGCCAAGTTGATCGCGCCGGTCCAAGAAATCTCGCAACAAGAGGGCCGCTTCGCGAGGGTCTCCGTGAAAGGCATCCCAGGTTGCCAGCGCGCGCTGCAGCAACACGGTTGCAGCGTCCTGTGGTTGGCCGTGGGTGGCAGGCCTGCTCCCAGTCAGCGCCTGCGCTTCGGCGTGGTCCAGAAAGCGATGGGTCACGCGCAAAGTGGCGTGACGCGCGCCCGGTTGCCGACGACGTTCGAGGATACCGGCCGTGGCCAAATCGCTGGTCAAAGGGCGGTGCATGCCACCACCACGGCCCATCCCGCGTATGGTCCCAACCTGGAGGCGAGTGAAAGTGCGCCCCGGTATTGGCGACCGTGCGCAAGCGCAGAACCCTTCAAAGGCGGCCCCGGTGCGCCCACGATGGCAGCGCGTGGTGCGTTCAACTCCCGCATCGGTTTCGTCATGGCCGCCGTAGGTTCCGCCGTGGGCCTTGGCAACCTATGGCGCTTCCCCTATCTGGCCAGCACGAACGGTGGAGCAAGCTTCCTGATTCTCTACCTTGGCATGCTCTTCATCATCGGCATCCCCGCTTTGATGGCCGAGCTGAGCCTCGGCCGGCAAACGCGCCGCAACGCAGTCGATGCCTACGGGGAAGATGGTAAACGGAAGGCGTGGGCGGGTGCCGGCATCTTGGCCGCGCTAACGGCCATGCTGCTGCTTTCCTACTACTCGGTCATCGCGGGCTGGTCCGTGCGCTACATGTTGGATGCCTTCTTCGCACCCTACTTCGACGACGCCGGCGGCTACTTCGCCGACATATCAGAAGGCCCGCAAGCGGTCCTCTTCCATTTCCTCTTCATGGCAGCCACATTGGCCATCGTCACGCGCGGCGTGTCCAAGGGAATCGAGAAGGCCAATCTCATCATGATGCCCATCCTGTTTGCCACCGTCATCGGCCTCGTCATTTATGCCAACGTCCAAGACGGCAGCGGCGCCGGCCGGTCCTTCTACCTGGAGCCTGACTTTGGCGCCATTACTGGGGGCACCGTGTCAGCGGCGGCGGGCCAAGCGTTCTTCAGCATCGGCCTTGGCATCGGCACCATGCTGACCTACAGTAGCTATCTGAGCCGCGACGGCGACTTACAGGGAACCGGGCTCACCATCGGCCTGGCGGACACGGCTGTCGCCGTGCTAGCGGGCTTCATGGTCTTCCCCCTCATTTTCAGCCTCGGCCTGGACCACCTCATCGGCGATGCAGGCTCCAGCAGCGTCGGCGGCTTGTTCATCGCACTGCCCACCGCCTTCGCGGACGTTGGAGGAACGCTGGGCGGCATCCTGGCAGGTGGCTTCTTCCTCATGTTGACCTTCGCTGCGCTCTCGAGCGCCATCAGCCTGTTGGAGGTCCCGGTGAGCGTGCTGGCCGACCGCAAGCCGGACTGGGGCCGTGGCCGCGCTGTCTTGCTCGTCGGCATCATCGTCTATCTGGTGGGTCTGTTTTCGGCCATTGACCTTGACTTCCTGGGCTACGCCGACATCCTGGTCAGCCGCGTCCTACTGATTACCGGCGGCCTCTTGCTATCCATCTATGTGGGCTGGGTCCGACCTGAGATCTTAGACGAGCTCTTGGTCGGCGGCGGCCACGAACGTGGCGCGGCCATCTTACGGCCCACCATCCGCTATGTCCTACCAGTGCTCCTTGGTGCCCTCACCGCACTAGGCATACTGGGCTTCCTCGTGGACGTAGGCTGGATGACGCCGGCCGAGGGCAGCTCCCTGGCAGACTTCGTCGAGAAGTTCGTCGCCTGATGGAGTGCCTGTTTCAGCAGCTCCACTCACCCATCGAATCCGAGCACCTTCTCCAACTCAGCCCATCGACAACGCACACCCCGCGGGAGTTGCCAAGCCTGGCCAACGGCGCCTGACTTAAGATCAGGTCCTTAGTGGTTCACCGGTTCGAATCCGGTCTCCCGCACTACGCATCCGCACCGGCTTGCGCCAGCGTCCGCATCCATCGGCGACGGGCTCGCCTGCTAGCTGAAGCCGCTCGTACCAAGGTCCAAGTGACGCACGTCGTTACGCCGCACGACCTCAACGCTGCCATTGGTCTGAAGCTCCGTCACGTTGCCGTTGTCCTGCGGATATTCTTCTAGCTTGGTCAGACCGTCGCCGGTAAGCGTCGCCAAGAGAATGCGGTTGATGCGGCCGTGCGCTACCACCGCCACACGTTTGTCGGTAGCACGTAGGCGCGCCGCAAACTCGCGAATCCTGTGCTGCGCCAAGAGCGCCGATTCACCGCCCGGAAACGGCTGGTCAATGAAGCCGAGTTGCCACGCATCGAGAATCTGCGCCACCTCATCTGCCACGGCATCGTAGGTTTGGCCCGAGAAGGTCCCATAGTCCAATTCGTACAAGCCCGGCGCGACGCTGTAGGTGACCTGGTCGCTGCTGCGTCCCGTTTGGTGGGCATCCACAATGCTTTGCGCGGTCTGCCTGGCGCGCGCTAAGGGGCTACTTACAACCACGTCCAGGTCGTGCGACCGGAGCGCCTGGCCGACGGCCTCGGCCTGTTGCCGACCGAGCGCGGACAGGTCGCTATCGATGCGCGGCCCCTGAATGATGCGGTCCGCATTGTGGGTTGTTTGCCCATGCCGGATGACGAAGATTCGGCCCACATGGAACAGTCTCCCTCAGGGCACTTAACCCGTGATGGTCCGGGATGACGTCCGGCCCCTGCCCTGTTGCCCACAAGGCCAACCGCCTGGCCGCCAGCATGCCCGGAGTAAGACGTAAATAAGATGGTCTTGTGGATTTGATTATGCGCTCCGTTGTCGCTGCCCTCATCACGCTCTTGCTGGTGGGCATCAGCCTGCCTGCCACGCCCGTTGCCGCCGACCACGGCGCCAATCACAATGCCCACGGCGCTTGCAACGCCGAAATGTTCGGCAACGAAGACTTCGAGCTCTGGTTCCAGGGCAAGAAGGGCTTCTTCAACGTCGTCAACAACATGAGCACCGGCGGTGGCTACTCGTACAAGACCCTCAGCGTCCGCGAAGTTGACGGCGACGGCAACACCATCGCCTCCGCCAAGCTCAACAACGCCAACGCGCAGGCCAGCAACTGCACGGTGGAGGAAGACGATACCAACCTCACCGTGACGCTCAGCAGCAACGAGTGCATCAGCCCCGGCAAATCCAGTAATTGCAAGGTCGGCGAAGCACTGGTGACCTTCGTCTACCACTACAACAAGAGCAACAACGCAGCCAAGTTCGACCTCTTCGTCGACGACTGGGACTGGAACGAGGACGCCGTTGACAACGAGCACCTCTTGGTCTTCGACTTCAAGTTGATGGCCCAAGGTGGCGACTCCATGGAAGGGGCCGAAAACGGCGTTGGATTCCAGAACAGCACCGGCGCTCACACCGCCTACATCGAATGGGCACCCAATGCCACGGTTCGCTACGGCAACGGCACCGAAGACCTCGCCATCGTCGAATCCGACATTGACATGAACGGCGACAACACGACCGCCATCGTGACCCTGGCCTTCACCAACGTCACGGCCGGTTACGTGGATTTGGAGTACGACCCCATCGTCGGCGTCGGCTTCTACCTCATCGTCGCAGGCATCCTCATCACGGATCCGACGCGGCTTGGCCTGTTGGACCTCGCCTTCGAAGTCATCGAAGACCCGGCCGACAGCCTGTCCAGCCTGTGAAGCGGCGCGACTTGGAAGCGGCCTTGGCGGCCATTCCCCCTCATCCTTCTCCCAGTCCTGCGCTTGAACAATATGTGACGCCGAGCGCCATCGCCACCGATTTCCTGTGGCAAGCTCGTGATGAGCTGGAAGGCTGCCGCGTCTTGGACCTTGGTTGCGGGACCGGCGTGTTGTCCATTGGCGCGGCGCTGCTGGGAGCAGTCGAAGTCGTCGGCGTGGACGTTGACGCGGCCAGCGTCGCTCTCGCGCGCCAAGAGGCCGAGCGCCGGAATCTCCCGTGCACCTTTGTGGTGAACGACCTTCGGGAGGACGATGCCAAGCTTGGGGCGAGCTTCGACGTGGTCGTCATGAATCCGCCCTTTGGTGCCCAGCGCGGTAACCGAGGCGGCGACCGTGTCTTCTACGACGTTGCCATGGCGGCACTGCGACCCGGTGGCGCTTGCTGGTTGCTGGCACCTACCGTGTCGCAGCGATTCTTGGCCGCCTATGCGCGCGATGCCCGCTGGCGCATTGAGCAGATTGGCGTCTGGGACTACCCTCTACCGGCCACCATGGACCACCACAAGGAGGCGGTCAGGTCGATACGCGTAGGCGGTTACAGGCTGGCCGCGCCAGCCGACTGACGACGACGACGGCGTGCGACGCGCTTCGAGCCCCGTTCTTCGCGAGATGGAATGTGAAGGTCGCGCACCAGGCCAAGCGGCTTCAGGACCAGCAGCACCACCTTGCCTAGGTCAAACTGGTACCAGCGGTGCCCCAGGTAGGCGCTCTTGGGGAAGGCGTGGTGGTTGTTGTGCCAGCCCTCGCCAAATCCTAGCCAGCCAAAGATGGCGTTGTTGCGGGCGACGTCGGGAGATTCGTACGGCCGCGTTCCCCAGGCGTGGCAGATACTGTTGATGCTCCAGGTGGTATGGTGGACCGTGAAGACCCGAATGGCGCCACCCCATAGCACGCCACTCCAGAAGGTGCCACCCAGGCTCCACGTGAGAAGCCCCGGCAGGATGAAGCCCGAGACATAGACCGCTAATTGGTAGCGTTCGAGGAACCGAACCACGGGGTCACGCATGAGCCGTTCGTGGCCAGGGCCGGCGTGGACGAGGTTGCCCTTGTAGAGCCACCCCCAGTGAGCGTGCCACAGACCTTCCAATGGCGAGTGGGGGTCACCAGGACGGTCGGCCAAGGCATGATGGCGACGGTGGGTAGCTGCCCAGCTTGCGGGGCCACCTTGCAGGGCCAAACCACCCATCCAAACGAGGATGAACCGGACCGGCGCGGATGCCTTGAAGGCCCCGTGGGCCAGGAGTCGATGATAGCCCAGTGTGATGCCAAGGCCTGAAAGCATGGTGAACAAGGCTAGGGCGACGAAGGGTGCCCAGTGGGTGCCATTTCCAATCGCCCAAGCAATGCCAAACCACAGGAGGGCGAACGGAATGAAGGCGGCAGCCGTAACCATGATGCGATTCATGACTGATTTGCCAAGGAATGGGTAGGTTGCGTCGGCGCCTGCCGCCACCGACGCGGTGCTGTCGCCGGCGCTGGCATTCGAGGCAGGCGTCCGCGAGGCACGTGCTGAGGCTTCCTGCATGGGTCAAGCCAAAAGGCGAGTGAGTATAACCCGCCAAGTGGGCTGGCTGCGCGCTGGTCCCCGGAGCGTAAGCAGGTGTCCAAGACAAAAGCACGCAGCGACGCGGAGGCCCGTGGTGGGACAACCCCCGATGCGCCCGAGGGAGGCCGTGCCATGCTCGAACGCTTGGACATCTTTCTGGACGAGCAGGCTGAAGACCACCGCCGCGCCATGGAAGAAGTGGTCAATTGGTTGTGGAAGTCCGGCAACCTAGAACATGAAATCCACCAATCAGTCGCTGCCATTGGCAGCCTGTTCCAGAAATGGTCCTTCGAGATTCTGTTTCTCCTTCGCCTACGCGGCACCATGCGTTTCAACCAACTGAAGGAAGAATTGGCCGCCGTCGGACCGGACTCGATCGGCAAGCGTGTCAAAGATCTGGCCGGCGTTGGCAGCCGCACCCTATCCGAGCGCCTGAAAGACCTCGAAGCTAGAGGCATGATTGAGCGGCGTGCCTTCGCCGAGGTGCCCGTACGCGTCGAATATTCTCTGACGGCGCGTGGCATGCGGTTCGGCGACCTGATGATGCCTGTCATCGCCCATTTGCGACTTACTTCCAGTGACGGCACCTAACCTGGAGCCGGTGCCGCCCCGGTCCTCAAGCCTTTTCAATCACCCAGCCCACCTGCCTTCCCATGCAGGCTGCCCTCCGCTTGGCCACCAGCATCTTCGTTGCCGCCGCCGTCCTAGCCATGCCTGGCGCTGCCCAGCCGGCCAGCCACGACGGGCAACACATCCTTCCTTTGTACCTGGATTGCACCACCCATCCCGCCCAAGGCGGCAGCCATTTCCTTCTCGAAGTTGACACGCCGAGCGCCGACTTCGACCTGTTCTTCAATGACGAGGCAGCCACCTTTGTCAACACCGACGAAGGGTCGTTTGGTGGCATCGTGCCGGCCGGCGCCACTGAGGTGGCCGTGTGCCTGTGGGGCACGGGCTTTGGCCAACAGGTGAGTATTGTGCCCGGCCCGGCCACCTACACCTACACAGATGGTCTTGGCCCCTCCAGTTGAGCCAGTTTTCGCGGCTAGGCTGCGGAACCGAACCTCAACAATGCTTTTGTAATACGGCGCTTGTCGCCACCAAGCACCCCAACAAAAGGGTGGATAGGAGAGTGTGACCCCCATGAACAAGCTACTTGCATCCCTGACCACAGCTCTGATGCTGATGGTCACCATGCCGCTCAGCGCGGAAGCGAACTCGACCGATTTCTGTTCGACCCTTGGAGACAATCCACAGGTCGGCTGCTACGTGGAAGGCGGCAAAGACGCCTCCATCGCGGCCCTCCGGACCGATTGTTGCAGTACCTTCGTAGATTCCCGCGGTGACTTCGTCTACTGGCTTACGTACGAAGACGCCGACCCGAACGATGGCGAAGCCGGCACCGGCATTCAGGGCGTCGACTCCATTCTGTTCGAGATTGGTTCCCCGAAGATTACCGGCGTTAGCGTGCTAGGCAACGAATGCTATGACTCCCCCGGCCCGGCGTGTGGCTTAGCGCCCGACTTCGACGCTCGCTGGTTCAAGTTCAGCCCGAGTGACGAAAACGGCCCCGACCGTTGGGAATACTTGGGTAACAGCGGCTGTGCCACTGGCGGCGGCGAAGCAAACTGCCCCCGCATTCCGGGTGCCACTCACCTGCTCGTTTACCTCTGGCTCGGCGCTCCCGGCGCGGAATTCAGCGTGCGCGCCTCGACGGTCGTCGCTGACCCGCCGCTCGACCTTTGTGAACTCGAAGGCCAAGTGTGGAACAAGCTAGACATCACCTACGAGGACCCCGAACTCGGCACCGTCACGCAAGACCACTTCCAGCCCAAGCGCTTCAACGAAACGTGGGCCGATGAAGGTGGCAACGTCGTTGGCCGCTGGGAAACCTGGACCCCTGAAGGCCAGCCCTACGTCAAGAAGTTCATGACCGACTACTGGGAAGGCTTCGCACCCACCTGCAACGCCAAGCTCCTGAACTACAAGTGCTGGGACCTTGGATGGTCCGGAACTGACACTGCCGGTACGAGCCCCGACGGCCGCTCCTTCACACAAGGTAGCCGCTGCGGCAGCCACTCCTGCGCGGACATTGAGGACCGCAACGACGAATCGAACGCCGAGTGCTTCACCCGTGCAGCAGCCGAGGCTGACCCGCCGGAAGACCCGGTTGACGTGGTTACCGGCATGGCCAACGACGGCGTCAACAACACCGTCGAAGATGTCTCTGCCATCGCCGCGGACCCTGACGGCTTCGCCGGTGGCATCGCCAACAACGCCGAGAACACCACGCGCGACGAAGTGGACTGGGCCTTGACCCGCCGCGAAGCTGGCTTCCTGCGTGAGTTCACGCCGCTTCGCTGCAGCGAAACCAACCAGACGCTGCCCGAAGGCTGCGACAACTACGGCGCCGACGAATAAGCGTCGTCTCGCTTCTTTTCCCCTTTCCCTTCCCTTTCCCCTTTCGGTCCCATTGGACACCTCTTAACCACACATCCAAGGTGGCGAAGCTGTGTGCGGCATCGCCGGCATCTTGGGTCGCGAAGACCCCGACCTTGTTCGACGCATGACCGATGCCTTGTCGCATCGCGGCCCGGACGGCGAAGGCATTTGGCTCGACGACGGCGTTACCCTTGGACATAGGCGCCTCTCCATCATTGATCATGACTTCGGCGCTCAGCCCATGCAGAGCCACGATGGGAGCCGCTGCATTGTCTTCAATGGCGAAATCTACAATCACCGTTCACTCAGGGCTCAGTTGGAGGAGCTTGGTTGCCGCTTCGCCTCCGATCACTCGGACACGGAAGTGCTCCTTGAGGGCCACCGCCAATGGGGCCTCGAAGGCCTGCTGGGGCGCCTGGAGGGAATGTTCGCGTTCGCGCTCTGGGACCGGGACGCTCGCACCTTGTCCATCGCCCGTGACCCCTGGGGAATCAAGCCTTTCTTTTACGCCTGCACCCCAGGCGGCGAGTGGGTTTTTGCCTCGGAACAAAAGGCGCTCTTCGTCCACCCGGACATTCTCCCGGTGCCCGACCTTGACCGGCTCAAGGAACGGGCGGCGCTCGAATTTTTGACGGGGCAAGCAACCCTCTTCCGGGGCGTCCACCAGTTGCCGCCAGGAACCTTCGTGATTCTCTCCGCCGGCGACCAGCGAGGCGATTGCCATGTGGCGTGGCAGCCATACTACCAGGTCGCCAACGAGGCTTTTGCAAGTCCCGCGGAGGCGGCCAGCGCCATCCGAGAGCGCTTCGTTGCCAGCATTGACGAGCAACTCATGGCAGACGTACCCCTTGGTGTGATTCTCTCGGGTGGCTTGGACTCGGCAGCCGTTGCAGCGGTCCACCAGACACTTCTTGCCGATGCTCCCATCCAGACGTTCACCATTGCCGATTCCGAAGATGTGGAAGACTTTCAGGCCGCGCGGCGCCTAGCCGAGCACCTGGGCACAACGCACAAGGAGACCTTCTTTGACGACGACGATGTCTGGACTGGACTACCCAAATACGCCTGGCACAATGAGAACATCAACTATACTGAGTTCTTCTTCGAACCACTGTTTTCCTTCATGCGCCAGGACGTAACCGTTGGCCTTTGTGGCCAGGGGAGCGACGAATTATGGGGCGGCTATGAACGCTACAAGCAGCCCATGGCTCTGGCCAAGGAGCGCCTCGCACGCATACGGGCCGCTGCGCCAGCGCACGCCGAAGAGCTCGCGACCACCGTCGCCTTGACCCATCTTTCGGGCTCGGCGTTGGCGGAATGGGACCAGCAAGGGCAACTCAACAACTTCCAGCTCCGCCTCGTGGACCGCAACAGCATGGCACACGGCCTCGAGGTTCGCGTGCCCTTCCTCAGCAGGCCCTTGCACGCCGCCAGTCGTGCCGCGCCTTGGGGTTGGAAAGTGGCAACGCCACCTTTGGCACCGGCTGCTGAGGCGATGGAGAAGTGGATCTTCCGCAAAGCCGTCGCCGATGTGGGTCTCCCCAAGGAGTTAGTTTGGCGTCGCAAAGTTCCGGCTGGGCGAGCGACCGCTCCGCATGCGATTCAACGCTTCGAAGAACGGGCCGCGAAGCTGGTTGGAAAACGTCCGCTGCGGCCCGGCTTTCGCTCACCGGCCGAACAACTGGTGGCCGACTTGTGGCACGAGGTCTTTGTGGAGCGGGGTACGTGGAAAGGTGTGACCCTGGAGGACTTGGCATGACCGGAGACGATGCCACGCCGCTTGGTGCCATCGGTCAGCTGGATGCCATCCTCGTCAAGGAACACGAGCGCGTTGAGGACTTTCTGGCCTATCACCGCAACCAAGTGTTGTGTCCCGTTTACACATCGGTGGACGTCAGGCGCAACCGCCACAAGGCCGCCGTCGTTGATTGCAACGCGTTTCCAGCCGGCTTCAACAACCTCGCCACCCGGAGCCGCGACGCGGCGTCGCAGGCAATCAGCCACTACATGCAGCAAGTGTATCCGAGTGCAAGGGACCTGCTACTCATCGGAGAGTCCCACACGCGCAACAAATGGTACCTGCAGAATCTCAAGGAACTTGCCGATTTGTTCACCGCCGCAGGCTACCATGTGACCGTGGGCAGTTTGTCGGACGAGGCGTGGCCAAGCCTGGCCACCACCACCGCCAAAGGCGACCCCTTGACCATCCACGGCGTGCAGCGAGAGGGCGATGACGTAGTCGCCAATGGCATGGTTCCCGACGTGGTGATTCTCAACAACGACCTCTCCGATGGTTCGCCCGCCATTCTCGACGGCTTGGCTCAACCCGTCACCCCGCCCCCCGTGATGGGATGGCATCGCCGTAGCAAGTCGGAGCATTTCCGCATCGTCAATGCGTTGGCAGACCAATTGGGGACCTACGTTGGCCTCGACCCATGGCTCCTGTCAGCCTACCATGAGCGCGTGGACGGTGTGGATTTCAAGGCCAAAGAAGGACTTGAAGAGGTGGCCGCAGCGGTCGGTCGCGTGCTTGAGCAAATGCGCAAGCGCTTCACGCATTACGGCATCCGGCGCGAACCACGCGTTTTTGTCAAAGCGGATGCAGGCACGTATGGCATGGGCGTCATGGCCGTGAACTCGCCCGAGGACATTCTGAACATCAACTCAAAGGGCCGTGAAAAGATGGCCCGCAGCAAAGGCGGCGCAGCCACCACCAGTGTCATTGTGCAAGAAGGCGTCACGACGGATGTTCGCACGGAAGCGGACCTGGTGGCTGAACCGGTCCTGTACATGGTGTGCGGCAACGTGGTTGGCGGCTTTCACCGCGTCCATTCGCAGAAAGGGGCCGATGACAGCCTAAACACGCCGGGCAGCACCTTCGAGCCTTTCGTAACCCAAGCCGAAGGTGATTGCTGTGATGATGAGATGCCCCTAGACGCCGTTAGTGCACACGTGTACCAAGTGCTTGGTGAACTGGCGAGTATCGCCACCGGCTACGAGCTCCGCTTTGCCAACCAACGCGGCGCAGCCTTGCCAAGCTACCCCTAGCGCCGGCACACGTTGTGCCCTGGCATCGCCTAGATGAACGGCACGGCGACCGGAAGCAAGCGGTCCACCATGAGGACCACCAGAAGAATTCCAAGATACTGAATCGTGAACAGGAAGAAGCTCCGGTATCGAGCCGGCTCGGGGTGCGTTCGAAGGCCCGCCGCCCGGACCACCAGTAGGCCCCCAAGAACAGCCGCTGCCACCAGGTAGAGCACGCCCGCCAGGCCAAGCGCAACGAACGCCAGACTGCAAAGCAACGTCAAGACCGAGTAGGCGACGATGAGGCGCCGCGTGTGTACCTCCCCGCGCACATTGGGCATCATGGGGTAATCGGCAGCCGCATAGTCCTCCTTGTACAACAAGGCCAGCGACCAGAAGTGAGCAGGCGTCCACAGGAACACAAGCACAGCCAGCAACCATGCCCCCACACCTAGGCTGTCAGTGACCGCGGCCCAGCCAATGAGGGCTGGAAACGATCCTGCAAAGCCGCCGATGACAATGTTTTGCGCCGTGGTTGGCTTCAGGATAAGCGTGTACACCACCAGGTAGTACGCCACCGCGCCGGCCGTCAAGGCCGCTGCGAGCCACAGACCGGGTGCGGCGAGCGCCGCCACCGCCACCAGCGTCATCACGGCGCCATAAACGGAAGCCGCCAGGGGCGAAATGCGCCCCGCAGCAACGGGGCGGTCGGCGGTTCGCCCCATGCGGCGGTCGCGCTTGCGTTCGATGACGTGATTGAGCGCACCACTGGCAGCTGTACTTGCGATACCCGCGACCGTGACAGCGGCAAAGGCCACCCCGCCCGGCAAGCCGCCATCGGCCACGAACATGGCCGCCCACGCCACAATCAGCAGAAGGAGAATGATACGCGGTTTGCTGATTTCCACGTAGTCCCGCAGCAGCGACGGCGTCGAGGGCTCGGCGGCGCTCATGGCTCTGCCTCACCCGGATAGACAAGCCGCTCCCGGGGAACTTCACGCACGACAATGGGTGCCGCCGCCGCAACGGGGCGCAGGAAGACAAAGGCCGTGGCCGTGACGACCGTGCCAAAGAACAGGGTCGCTGTCGCCAGGTGCAGCGTCGTCGTCGCTGCGGGGTTGCCTTGCAGGACGGTGGCCCCACCGATGAGAATCTGGATGGCAAGAATGCCGATGGCCGCAACTGGGAGGGAGCGTGTGGCAGGATGCAATTCGCGGCCTCGCCAGGCAACAATCGCGAAAGCCAACATGGGTACGCCAAGGATGGAGGCGACCGCCCTGTGCGCCCATTCATAGAGAATCTGGGCCTGGGTGTAACTCACCGGTTCACCAGTCGCAGGGTCCGTGCCCCCGTTTTCCAAACTAGGAAACGGTGGCATCCATTGGCCGTAGCAGGCTGGCCAATCCGGACAAGATAAGCCGCTGCCGGTGGCCTTGACCCACGACCCGAGAACCATGAGTACGAACGTCAGCGCCACAACAGTGACGCCAAGGCGTCGTAGGGCAGCCACGCGACGAGCAAGGTCCATGTTGAGCGCTCACAAAGCGGGCGTTTTAGCCGTTGGGGAGCCGGCATTGAGTGGCGTCGCGCGAAGCCACCGCCACGTCAACCCGGCCGCCACCGACGCCAGGGCAGCTAGCACGACAACCGTGAGAAGGGGACGGCCTTGGCCCTGGGCCCAGCCGGACACCGGTCCCGCGAGGAAAGTTCCAAGATACGCGACCACAGCCTGCAAGCCATGGCCACGGCCGCCACGGGGCCCCGCGATGCGGCTCACCTGCGATGGAAGGACGGCCGCCATGGTTGCGTGGATGCTGAAGAAGAAAGCGCCGGCGGCAAAAATCAGCCACCCTCCGGCGGCCAAGTAGGCAAACGCGCCCACCGCCAAGCCCGCCACGCCAACCAGCACCGGCTGCCAGGAAAGGCCAGATCGGTCGATTGCACGACTAGCTACCGCCATGGCCACTAGCGCCACCAACAGTTGCGGCAGCAACGCCCGCCCGGAGGCATCCGGCAGTCCCCACAGGACTGTCATCAGAGCAAAATTTGCCACCAGACCTGCGGCGGCGAGGGCCACTTCCGGCCGGCCCAGGGAGCGACCATTGTCAACTGTGGGCGCCGTATCGGTGCCAGGATTCCCAAGGCTTGGTGCAGGTATGGCTCCTTTCGCCCCTTGCAGGAACGGTATGGGCAACGCCACTACCAGGCCCAATCCAGCCGCCAACAGGAACAAACCCGGGACACCCGTCAAGGGCGAAAGCCAGGGACCGGCCATCATGCCGGCCAGAAACCCGATGCCGGCTGGAATCCCCACCAGCGCCATGCCGGTCGTGCGCCGCTCGGGTGGTAGGGTCTCTCCGACCATGGCGACTGCCGTGCTGCCCACTGCCCCGGCGCCTTGCACGAGCCGGGCGGCAACGAGTTCCCAAGCACCTCCCGCAAAGGCCGCCCAGGCACTACCGACCACGAAGAGCGCCGAGCCTGCCAGCAGCACCGGCTTACGTCCGAAGCGGTCCGACAGTAGGCCCATGGGAAGTTGCATCAAGGCGAGGGTCAAACCATAGGCCGAGAAGGCGAGGCCGAGCAGCCAAGGCGCGGCATCGAAGGCCGACCCATAGTAGTCTCGAAACCCTGGCAGGACGACCGCCAGGCCGAAGACGCGACTGAAAACCAGCGCTGCCGCCGTGGCGATCAACGCCGCTTCGCGGCGCGAGAACATGTAGCGGGCTGCACCGGGTTCGAACCGGCGACCGACGGATTAAGAGTCCGTTGCTCTACCTAGCTAAGCTAGCAGCCCATGGGGAGCGAATGCTTGAACCCGGGGACCGGGCCCGGAGCCGCCGACAAACGCCTCCTATTTAGCCGGCACGGCAGCCTAGGCCCCCAGGCAAACCCTCATCACCCGCCCCCTCTGTTGGCGTGTATGCATCGCGTGGTGGTCACGTTGGTCGCAGCCATGCTAGCAGGTCTGGCTCTACCGAGTCTAGCAACCCATGGCGATGGCGCCCACATTGAGATTGTGGCTAATGGCCTAGCCGAACCTGTCCACGTGGCCTTCGACGGCGTTGATGACAACCGGATGTACATCTCCGAGCGTCTAGGCCGCGTCCTCATGTTTGACATGGATACCGGCGATTACGTTCGTGACTCGTTTGGCCAACCCAAGGCATTCCTCGACATCCGCGGCGTAGCAGGAGCATGGTTCCCGGAAATTGGCCTGCTATCCATCGCCTTCCACCCGGACCACGCGTCCAATGGCTACGTCTTTGTTTCGTACGTTGACCAGGCCCAGCGAACCCATCTTGACCGCTTCACACGGTCCTCGGCCGACCCCGACACAGTGGATGTGCTGAGTTTGACGCCCATCTTATCGCTGCAGCAACCCTTCTTCAACCACAACGGCGGCCTGGCCTTGTTTGGGCCCGACGGTTACCTCTACTACGGCCTAGGCGACGGAGGCCTAGCCAACGACCCGTTGGACACGGGGCAGGACCCATCGGACCTCTACGGCAGCATCCTTCGACTCGATGTTGACACCCTACCGGCTGGTTACGTTGCCCCCGCCGATAATCCGTTTGTGGGGGACCTTGCCGGGGCGGATGAAGTGTGGGCGTACGGCCTTCGCAATCCGTGGCGCTTCAGCTTCGACGGCAACGACCTGTGGATTGCCGATGTGGGCCAAAACCTCTGGGAAGAGGTCAATCACGCGCCTGGCAACCCGCCGGCCATGAATTACGGCTGGCGGCTACGGGAAGGCCAGCATGACTTCGACAGCAGCAGCCATCAAGCGCCGCACCCCCTGGCGGAACCAGTCACCGAGTACCACCACAATGAGGGGTGCAGCATCACGGGCGGCTCTGTGTACCGCGGCAGCGACCCGACCTTGACGCCCCTGGTTGGCAAGTACCTCTTCGGCGACTATTGCAGCCGCACCATTTGGAGTTACGACGCCACCGCCGGCCGCGAGGTCCTGATTGCCGATTCTGGTGCCGACATCAGTAGCATGGACGTGGGGCCTGACGGTACCCAGTACGTGGCCGCACTAGGGCTGCAAAGTGACCCACTCGGCGGTTGGATTGGCCGCATCACGGGATGACAGCGGCTCGCCAGCCCGGCAGAAACCTTCAACCGAGGAAGCTGGGATGACGGGGTATGGTCGGTAGGCATAAGCCCCTGGCAATCGCGGGCGCGGCGGTGGTCGTCTTGATGCTGCTTCCCGGTGGGATTGCAAGCCCTGCGGAGGCCCCATCCGTTATTTCTTCCACGTTCAAGCCGGGCGGATTCCAATATGATTCGGAACTCTTTGTTGCCGACAAGGACGGCGCGATTTCCTACGTCAACCTCGATGTGACAAGACACGACGTGGTAGCAGTTGCAACCGGTGCGGTGGTTCGCTCCTACTGTTCCTCCAGTGACACCGAGAACGGAACTTGCCCGCTGTTTGCCACGCCTGTCATTCCAGGCCTGGGCAATACAGCCGTCGTTGAAGGAACGGAAGATCTCGTTCCCGGCGTCTTGTACGACTTCTATTGCACCGTCCACCCTTGGATGAAAGCTCAGCTTCTGACGCTCTAACTAGTTGATACCATGAACACTCGAACCCTTGCAATTGCCATTGCAGCTCTGATGCTAGCCTTACCAACTGCCCTCGTCATCATGCCAGCAGGCGCCCATGAAGAAGAGCCGGAACCGGTGACGCCGCAACAATTGGCCGACCGCTTTACGCCGCGGGCGCCGGGCGTTGAACGAGAGATGACCTTCTTCTACGGCCCCTTCACGATTCCGCCAGGGCAGGACATCAACCGCGTGACCGCCGATGTCCCGGTCCAAGGCGGATTCCTGACGGATGTTCAGGCGAATCTCTATGACGTGGAGACTGGCGCCCGCCCCAGCAACCAGGACAT